>NZ_JBVKCZ010000095.1:0-11086 GCF_055634335.1 Streptomyces sp. NPDC111802
TCTCTCACGGCCCGTTGCTTCGGAGTCAGGCCACCCCCATCGGAATACCGCACAACTACCGGCATACACCCAAAGACTGATCCACCGTCACCCCGAAGAGAAGACCTCAGAAGCGTCGCGGGATTCGGTCTGCAGCGAGTGTCAGTCCCGCGCTGTACCGTCGCGAGGCGACGATGAGGAGGACTTGTGGCTGACCACAGCAGCGAAGCCCGGAACTATGCGAATTTGGCTGACCAAGAGCTCGCAGAGGTCACTGATCCCGGGCAGCGTGCAACGGCGTATGCCCTTTTAGCTCTGACCCACGCCGTACTCAGCACAGGGGAAGGCGTCAGCAAGATCAGTTCCACCCTGTGGGAGATGGAAGACGTCTTCCGTAGCTGAAGATCGGCTTTGCTCCCCGCACTAGCGGGGATGGTCCCGAGATGACCTTGGACTCGGCAGCGTACGTTTTGTGATCCCCGCGCCCGCGGGGATGGTCCCCTCACGGAGAGCAGATGGGTGCTGGACCTGGTGTGCTCCCCGCGCCCGCGGGATGGTTTCAACTCCAGCACGAACCCCACCTCCCTCCGCTGGTGCTCCCCGCGCTCGCGGGGATGGCCCCGTCGCCCAATGGGTCGGCCACCGCGTCTGGAAGTGCTCCCCGAGCCTGCGCGGATGGTCCGCGTCGTGCCGCCGCGGCGGCCTGCTCCGCTTCCGGCTCCCTGCGCCCTCCGTATGGTCCTGGCCCCTTCAGCCCCGAGACCGGCGTGGCTCCCCGCGCCGGCGGGATGGTCCCCGGGCGTAGTACCCGTCGGTGGATGGCCTCCCACTGCTCCCGCAGCGGGGCGCTGGCCGCTGGAGCTCCCAGGCCCGCTCGGTCAGCAGCACGCCGATCACAGCGCCCAAGTCCAGCGGCTCGCGCGTGCCGCGCCACCCGGGCCAGACCAACGCCGGACACCTCGCCGCTCATGCCGACCCCCCAAGGGGTGTAGCCCAGGTTCAGGTGCCCGAGGCGGGACAGGCGCTGCACCTTCGCCACGAACGCCCCAGTGAACAGCCTCTGTGCCGACGTCTCGCCGTACCGGTCGATGTGGTCGAACACGACCTGGTGGTCGCCGGCGGCTCGGGTGCGCCAGTCGAGGACCTGCTCGCGGGTCAAGTCCTCGAGGACCAGCTCCTGGTGGGCGACGTCGGCCTCCGGTGCGGGCGCGACGGGTGCCAAACGGGGCGTGGGCAGTACAGCCGACGGCTGTGAGCGGGGCCGCTCACCGAGGGCGGCCGCGGCTTCGGCGCGGGCCCTGGCGGCCGCCGCCTGCCGGGCCCGGACCTGCTCCCACCGGTGCTCGCGGGCCCACGCCTGGGCGGTCACGTCCTCGTGCAGCTGCCGGTCGACCATCGCGCGGCGTTCCTCCGCCGTGGCGTACGGCATAGCGTTGTCGATGGCGGCCGCGACCGTACGGCGCTGGGCACGGCGGTCTGCCTGGCGGTCCTCGCAGCGCGGGCAGTCCCGGCCGGAGTCGATCAGCATGCGGTCGTCGCACAGCGCGTCGCCGCACTCCTGCCGCTGAGGCAGACCCTTGCCAACCAGCCAGCCCACCGGGTCCTTAATCGGGCCGCCCAGCCGCAGCTGGTCTGCGAGCCGCCGGGCGAGCCGGTCCGCGAGGACCTGGGGCGCGTTGATCCTGCCGACGAACCCGCTCACCGTGGCCAGCTCGGAGCGGGTGGCGGCCTCCACCAAGCGGCGGGCAGCGGGACGCTCCAGACGCGCCCACACCAGCCGGACCGGCTCCAAGATCTCTCGCAGGTCTGTCGCGGGCAGCGGCACCCTCCCCCGTTGCTGCCTGCCGTGACCTGCACAGTCCGCGACCCGCACCGGTATGTTGCTCACCGACCCGGGGCCGGCCTTCTTGCTGCTCATCGACGGGGACTTCCGCTGCTGTTCCCCGCGTAGCGGGCCGCCCGCGCCGCACTCTGGCAGCGCCTGGCCGACCACCTCGCTGTCGACGGCCTGGTCCTCGCGCACGCGTGCGTACTCCGGCCGACGGCCTTTCGGACCACGGCCTTCGCCGGAACACCCATGAGAGAGGGCAAGTGAAGAGACAGGAGTACCCACAAGAGGGTGATCAGTGTGAAGGGCTGCCGCAAGCGCGGGCTCTGTCACATCACCCTTACTGGCCACCAGCGCACCGCTGACGTGTGAATCTGTCTTCGGCTCGGGAGCCTCGCTACCCCCTGCCGCAAGCGCGGGGTCTACGGGCCCGGGCTCCGCAGCGTCCGAACGATCCTCCCGAGCGTCCGCGATCCCGTCCCGGCCGTGCGCGGCCGCGACCGCTGGCACCACCAGCCGCGTACGGTGACGCAGCCCGGACGCCGTACGCACACGGACCCGCACCACCAAGTCCCGCTGCTCCAGTCGCTCCAGCACCCGCTCACCCGCCGACGCCGTGCAGCCCAGCAGCCGGGCCGCTGTCGCCGCCGCCCGGCCGCGCCGGGTGTCGACCGTTCCGCCGCACTGCCGCACCCGGCCGTTCTCCCGGGCCTCGAGCACCAGCAGCAACAGGGCGAGCCGGTCCGTCGCCGCCGCCCGACCGGTGCGCGACCCGAGCAGCCCGGCCGGAGTCACGCTCCCGTCCCGGTGCATCCAGCCCGGCGCCATCACAGCCTCCATCAGCCGCAGCAGCGTCGCCAGCTCCTTCTTCGTCAGCGCCAGCGGATGCCCGACCACGCCCTGCGCGGCCCACATCGGCAGCACCTTGCACTTCAGCCCGACGGCCTGGCCGTACTCGCCCTCCGCCGCTTCGACGTCGACGACGCCCGAGCGGCGCAGCGCCGGCACCACGTCCGAGGCGACGTACGACGCCGACAGACCCAGCCACCGCCCCAGCTCCGGCGTGCGGATCTCCACCACACCCGAAGACGACGGAGTACGCGACGCCAGCACGATCACCGCGAGACGGACCGCATCCGACAGACCCTCCAAGCCTGGGACATCCATCAGCGCGTGCACCGCACCACCCAGCCGGGCGCGAGTATCCCGACCCAACGCGAGCGGGTGCGCAGGACCACGCAGCGGCACCGGGCCGGCCTGCGCGGGCACCGACCGCAGCCGACGACGCGGCACACCACCGGGGGGGCGATCGAACGAGACAGCGGCCTTCGCCGTCACGGCGCTCACTGGCCCACCCCGGCCGACACACGAGAAGCGATCGCCTGGCGGTCGCGAGCCGGACGGCCCGTGGACACAATCGCGCTGGCAGCGACAGGAGCGGGGGCACTGACTGGACGGACAAGGGCTCGCGGTTGCGGAGCGGCCCGAAACAGACAACAGCGCTGCTGAACAACGGGACTTACGGGGCGAATCGTGCTGTGAAATCGGTCAAGGGGTGACTTCACAGACCCCCAAACGGGGGTAAAACGGGTGTATGTGGGCTGGCAAAAGCCCAAGCAGTCGTGCAGAATGACGACGCCTCCTTCTTTGAAGGCGGGCACAACGAAGCTCCCTATTGGGCGCTTCGCGTTCGAGGGAAACGAACAAAGATCGAACCGCTCGCAGCCGGCTGGCACCGGGGCGGGCAGCTCCTCCAAGAGGCCGGGCAAGCCTCAGGGAGAGCAGATGGGCGCTGGTACTGGTGACGGGCAATCACCGGGAACCAGGCCCGGGGCGGCCAGAAGACCTGCGATGCAGGCGCCGCCCCCGGCGACTTACGTCATCCCGACCCCCTCACAAGAGGGGTGTACCGGGGTGCGCGCGGACAGCACGAACGCACCGTCGAAGGGCCAGCGATCGCTCACGCGCTGCTGGCACCACGGCGGGGTGCTGTGTGACTGGGGCAGAGTACGGGTACCCTGATGCATGTCGATCACCTGGACTCGTTGATACGGGTGGTCGGCAGGCCGAGGACCCCCACTACAAGGTCCAGTGGCCCCGCCCCCTCGACTTACTCAAGGTCGCGGGGGCCATTTTTCTGTTGATCAAGCTCGGAGACACGATACTCCTTCGTACTGGGGCTCCGAGCCCCTGGGGCGCACGTGTCGCAAAGCCACGCGGCCACTGACGGTCCATCACAACTCGATATCGTTCTGCTGAATTCGCGCCTCACGGGGATCAAGCATGGGAGCAGCCGCACAGCAGATCCGCGTCGTCCTCGTCGAGGCTGATCGTGCCGACCGAGTAGGTGTCTGCGGCCGGAGAGCACAGCGCGGCGAGGTCGATCGCTCGCCGCGTCCAGCGCAGCTCCTGCCTTCAGTCGGTGGTGTACCTCAGGCACGCTCCTTGGGGGCGTAGCGAACGAACACGACGTCGTCGACCGCGCCGACTTCCAGCACCTTCATTCGGGCGGTTGATCCGCCCGGGTAATTGGCGGCGCCAAGGAAGCGTGCCGCCTCGGGCTGGCCGACCAGGAGCGGGGCGATAGCGAGGTGGATTTCGTCGGCGAGATTCGCGGCCATCAGCTGAGTGTGGATGGTGCCGCCACCCTCCACCATGAGCTGGCCGACGCCGCGGCGCCCGAGCTCATCGAGAGCCAGGCCCCAGTCGAACTCGGGGCCGACGCTCACCACGTCGGCCAGGTCACCCAGGGTGGCGCCTACCTTTTCCACCGCGCTGTCCACGGTGATCACCAACTTGGCGCCGCCGTGGTGCCAGAAATTCAGGTCGGCAGAGAGATCACCGGACCGGGTGACCGTCACCTTCAGCGGATACTCAGGCTTGCCGTCGGCGACGCGCTGAGCTCGCCGTTCTTCGCCGTTGACCAGCAGGCGCGGGTTGTCCCGGCGCATGGTGTTCGCGCCAATCAGGATGGCGTCGCTTTCAGCGCGGACCTGGTCGACGCGGTCGAAGTCAGCGGCGTTAGACAGGCGCAGCCGGTCGGGGCTGGTGTCGTCCAGATATCCGTCGACCGACATCGCGGCGGAGAGGAGAACATACGGGCGTGTGGTCATCGGTCTCGTGATCCGTTTCTTCAGGCTTCGTGGGCTATTGCGGCGTCGAAGTTCGCGCGGAAGTCGGCGACCTCGGGCTGGCGCTGCCATGGGGCCAGCGACCTGTCCAAGCGCGCGAGTTCACGGACGATCCGGCCCGAGCCGGTATCCGCTGCCACCGTCAGGGCCTGGAGCCCGACCGCAGCTGCTTCTTCTGGGGAGCCAGCACCAGCGTGCGCGACAGCGGCCCGGGCGAGGTACACCCCCCGGTCGCGGTGGTACCCCTCGGGCAGGGACTTGATGGCCGCGGTGAAAATCTCTGCGGCCTCGGCGTGCTTGCCCAGCACCTCCAGTCCCTGCGCCCGGTGCACATCGACGTACTGCTCGTTCAGCCACACCCCCCAGGGAGTCGTGTCACTGGAGACACGATCGAGGGAGTTGCGGACGTCGTCGATCGCCCGCTCGCTGTCGGTGTCCTCACCGCGCAGCGCATGGCCGTACGCCTCGTAAGTCCGTGCAACCGCCGCGAGACGGCTGCGAGGCCTCGCCATGCGCTGTGCGGCTTCGGCTAGGTCGACGACGTCGACCAGGTCTCGCATCTCACCGGCGAGCTGGGCCTTGCGCGCCATCACGTACGAGGTCAGGTCACCGTCACCGACGGTGTGGCTCCACTGGAACGCCCTGTCGAGCCAGAACTCAGCGCTCTCGAAGTCGCCCAGGTCCTGGTAGAGCCAGGACGCGAATTCGCCGTACTGAGTCTGCAGTTCCATCAGGGACTGGCGGTCAGTGCCCTTGGCCTCCTTGCGAAGGTCTTTGATGACGTCGATGTGCTCGCGAACCGCCGTGATCGCCTGGTTCGGGCCGAGCAGGTTGTCACTGTCGATCAGTAGTCGGCGAGCACGCCGCAGGTGTTCCACTGGATTCCCGTTGTACGCGGCCGCCGACCGGGCCGGACGCGTCAGGCCCGGCACCACATCGGAAGCCGCGGCCGCTGGCGTTCCCGCCCCCAATGTGGCCGCTGCACCGATCCCCACCCCGCCTCGCAGCATCGCGCGTCGATCCAGCGCCACGTACACCACCGATCCATCTCGTAGACGAGCGGGGACAAAGATCCCCTCATGATCAGACGCTGCCTGCTGGGAGGCAGCCATGGCTAGCCCGATCGATGCATCGGATACATGGGGAGACGAAACGGATACATGGCCGCGCACGGATACATCCGCGCCGATGCGCTCCCACAGATCGACCAGAACGCCCCCAGCGTGGAGCAACGAGTCGATCAGCTCGACTTCTGCCCGGTCCTTCGGAGCCCTGTCTCCGCCCTCCCATTTCTGCAGCTTGGAGTGCGACATGAAGGCTTCCGCAGCCAGGCGGCGCAGGGAGTACCGGCGGGCTTCCCGGAACTCTCGAAGCGTGTAGCCGAAGCGGTGCACGGGTGACTGATTGGGCGTCAACACCTTTGGCCGCTGGACCACTTGCTGCCCCCTCCATGTCTTCACTCGGTGTATCCAGCGTCCGGATACACGGTCGATCTAGAACTCGCTCCTTGTCCAGGCCTACAACTTTGCTAACGAAGTTGAGCCCGCCAAGGAGGGGCGAACATGAGCAATGTGACGCGAGGAAGGTGGTCAGTCATTGCGTCCCTTCTCGATCTTTTCGAGGCGCGCGGCCAAGTCCGAGACCTGCTCCTCAAGTCTCTTGAGGGCGCGGGCAGTCGAGTCCTCACTGGACTCGCTCGCCGTCTCGGTAACGAACGATCCGCGTCCCTGGTGGGAGTAGATCAGTCTGGCTACCCGCAGCTCAGCCAACGCACGTTGGACAGTGCCTGGAGCCACGCTGTACTCGTCGGCCAACTCCCGTGTGCTCGGCAGTTTCGTGCCGGCGGTCAGCCGCCCCGAGCGGATCTTGTCCCGCACGTCCTGCACGATTCGCTGGTACGGCTGCACGGACTCGTTGCTCATGAGCGACATCGTAGGTCGACTCCCTCGACATAGCTAGCTTCCATAGCTTCACCAACCAACCGCTTGACATGGCGCCCGCTGTATCGGTTAAGTCGACTATGTCGACGAAGTAAGCGGTCGGGCAAAACCCCACCTGCCACTGGCCGGGATCATGGAGATCCTGTCACCGAAGGGAGCACCACCCCATGAACGTCATCCGCCGCCCCGCCGCAAGCCTCGTCACGGAGGACTTCGACGTTGAGACCCAGAAGCTGCTGGTCGCGATTGAGGTGGGGCTGCCGGATTTCGGCGACGTCGACCTGGACATCGCGTTCGGCACGCCGCTCTCGATGTACGAGGCCGGTCTCCTCCTCTCCGAGCGGCTTGAGTGTCTGGACGAGGAATCGGTGAAGGACGCGATCGAGGCCCGGCACGACCGTCTGCTGGCAGCCTGCGACATCGCCGCCGAAGACCCGAACATCGCCCGCTTCGTGTGTGAGCGCCTGGTCGAAGTCTTTCTTCCCTACGCCGCACAACTGCGCATCGCGCCGCCGGCTACCGCCACGGTCGTGCCGGTCGCGGCCTGACCTCTACCCCCGCCGGGTCTTCGGACCCGGCTCCCCCACCCGGAACCGCCTGCGTGCGGCGCCGGATGAGGGAGCCGGAACGTCGGTCCCTACCGCAAGACCTGCAGGAAGTCGTCCGCCCCTCGGGGTGGCCGGGTTGATGGCAACACCAAATCCCCGGGTTCCTCGACTGGCCTGCATGCACGTCGCAGCGCTGATGCGCTGTCCGTCCTCCAGGACGCCGGGTTTCCCGTGCGCCTGGTGGGCGGAGAGAGCACCGCGACGCAGCCCCTGCCCTCCGTATGAAGGAGATCCCCCACATGACCATCACGTCCGCGATGCCCAAGGCCAAGGAGCGGAAGACCCGGACCCGTACGAAGCGGGTCAGTGGCCTCCCCGCCATTCGGCTTTCTCAACTCCCGCCGTCGCACATTGACTTGCGGCAGCCGCTGAACGCGGTTCTCGTCTGCGAGGACTGCGGCACCTGGTGCCCCATCACCGGCATGCAGAGCCGCATCCAGAAGCTGGTCCCGCACCACACCGGCAAGGCCGGCGAGGCCGCTGCGATCCGCTGCCGCAGCAGCAACCGCGAGGTGGTGTTCGACATGACGATCCCCGAGTGGCGTCAGGCCCTGGCCGACGCTGACAAGGACACGTCGTTCCGCCGGTCGACCACCGTGCTGCGCAAGCCGAAGACCGCTCCTGCTCCGGCCGTCATGCACATCGCAGCGTCGAAGCTGGCGCAGGCGGCGGATGAGCCGGGCGACGGCCGGGCCCCGTGGCTGCTGCGGGAGATGAAGTGGGCATCAACGGAGTCGGCGGTCCGCGAGACCGACACCCGCCGCGCGCAGCTCCCCGCCGGTGACGCACCGCTGGCCAGCCCCCTGGTCCCGCTCAAGACGCTCCATCCCAAGCGGCCGCGCTGAACCGCCCCGCCCGAACGACCACGGCCCTGGCCGACCCGATCACCTCGGGTCGGCCAGGGCCGTGGCTGCTCGTACGACCAGCCGAAACGACGACAGCCCCGGTGACTTGAGACCACCCGGGGCTGTCCAGGACCTGTTGGGAGGCCCTGTGATCACCATGATGGCATCCGCGTCGTTATCCGGCGGACTGATCGACGACCTGGAACGCGACGACAACGAGCGCGGCTTCGAGCGTGACGAGAGCGAGGCCCTGCGCCTTCGAGTACTCATCCCGTTCGCGGCTCGCAGCGCCGTCACCGACGTCCAGCGTCTCGTACCTCACAGTGGCGGCGGGCAGCAGTGCGACACCTGCGGGGGATGGTTCGGCGTCACTTTCTGGACCTGCCAGGCGTGCGCGGCCTCTGCTGCGTGGCAGTTGCAGGTGCGGATGGACGATGAGCGCCCGCCGCTGCCGCTGCGCCCGACGCCCCATGAGCGGGACGGCCGGGACGGCGCTCCGGGGCCGGCCCGTCCGCATCCGCAGGCCGCCCGCCGGGACTGCCGCGGTGACTTCGGAGCGCGATGACCTGTATGCCCGCTACATGGCGGCGTTCAGGGCGTCCACCGAGCACACCAGCGGCTGTGAGGCCTGCCAGGCTGGCCGCGACTGCTCGGTCGGCAAGACGGTCCACGAGCGGTTCCACCGGCTCCAGGATGCCTACAACGCCCGGTCGAAGCAGCGGCGCTGATCTCCGGCACTGTGCGCCTGGCCGGCTCTCTTCGCTGGGCGGGCATGGCGCGCAGCTCCGCGACGGCCGGGCTTCGTATCCAGCTGCGCGGGACGGCCGGGCAGCTTCCTGCCCGCTCGCTCCCGCCCCGCTTGCACTCCCTCAGGCCGACCGCCCGCACTGCGGTCTGCTGGCCTTTCGCATGCCCTAGCCCGGGAAGGTCCGGGCCTACAGGAGGACTGATGGCGCACACCCGACCGCTCAACCGGCCGCTGGACGACAGTGGCCTGACCCACCGCACGGTGCCTGTCGCGTCGACGCTTGCCGTGCCGGCCGCCCCGACACGCTATGACCACCCGCAGTTCGTGGATGCCCGGCCGGGCTCAGGGGTGGTCACCTACCGCTTCAGGGCGTTCACCGGTCTGGAGCCGAAGCCGGAGTTCCCCAATGCCGCGTACGACGACTCGGAGATGGACTGGAAGAGGCGCGGCGACCTGCACGACCAGTACACCGCGGCGCGCGTGCTGTGGTCCCAGGCCCGGCTGCGTTGCCAGGCCAGGCCGCTGCTGAACCGAGCCGCCCAGCTCTGGGACACCTGGGTCGCTGCGCGGCACGAACTGGGAGAAGTGTTCGCCCAGTTCACCAACATCAGCGACGGTCACTGGCGCGCGCAGTTGCTCCGGCTGACCGAGGCGGAGCGCGCGGCCAGGACGGCCGCCGACGCCTTCGACGACGTCGCCAGCGAGCTTGCCCAGGCGGCCGCCGAGCAGATCCGTGTCGCTGGAGTGGAGGAGGAGCTCGAGCTGGTCACCATCGCGGAGGAGATGGGCATTTACGCGTCGGCTTGGCCGATCCGCCACATCGACGAGTACGCGTACCCCCCGCAGTACCGGGTCATCCGGCGCGGTGTTCCCCACTACGAGCGGGCCACACCGCTGGCCGCGCTGGCGGCGCAGCTGATCGAGGACCAGCGCGAGCGCCTGCGAGAGGTCGCCGAACTTGCCGGCGACGCCAACCCGGACCAGGTCACCAACGCGGGCTGCCTGTCCCCCGCGGCCACCGGCTGACCGGACCGACGCCACAAGCAAGAAGGGAGAACCGCGTGAACGCGAACGAGAAAACGCGATGGGAGGCCGCCCGGGGGGCGGTCACCTCGCGCGGGATGGTGCTCAGCATGCTGGGAGTCGTCACGCTGGGCGTGGCCGTCCTGTCGATGTACGTGTCCTTCGAGATCCTCTACCCGAAATTCAACTGGTGGGCCGCGCCGACCGTCGGCGCCCTGGACTGCCTGTGGGTGGTCATGCAGGCGACGGAGATCTTGTCGGGCAACAACAAGGTGCGTGGCCGGCGCGTCCGCAACGCCGGGCTGGCCCTCACGGCCGTCAACGCCGCCATCCCCACGACGGACCTGATCCTGGCCGGGCACGGCGAGTTCGACTTGGCCGTGATCCTCACGCCGATCGCGATCGTCGCGACCAAAACGGCCTGGTGGATTGCGCTGCCGTCACTCGGACGGAAGGTGTCCGCCGGTACGCGCCAGCACCTCGATGCCAAGCGCCAAGAGGTCGCCGACCGCCTGGAGGAGATGGAGGCCGAGGCCGCGCACCGCATCGAGCTGCTAGAGCTCGCCACTGAGCTGGAGGAGCGCGTGGCCGACGCAGAGACGGCCTACCGCACGTCGCAGCTCAAGATCCAGCAGACCATGACCGAGACCCTGCACAAGCAGGCGCAGGTCACCGAGCAGACGGTCGCGAAGAAGGCGCTGCCCGCCTCGGTCGCGGCGATCCGCCTGCCGGAGCTGGGCACGTGGACGCCTACTGCGCCCGCTCTGCCCGTCACGGCCGACCGTGACGCCTCCGGCACTGGCCTCCCCGCTCTGCCTGGTGGGCGTGACGCCTCCGTCACGGACGCTGGTGAACGTCACGCAGGTCAGGGCGATTTCGCGAACAGCCATCCCGGCGAGCGTCACGCGGGGAGTGACGGAGACCGTGACGCCGTCACGCTTACGGACCTCGCGGTCGTCACGGGCGTGCCCACGCCTCAGCCCG
>NZ_JBVKCZ010000096.1:0-11078 GCF_055634335.1 Streptomyces sp. NPDC111802
GCCGGGGCGACGGAAAGATCCACTGCTATACCGAACTCGGCATCACCAGTGCTCCCACTGCCACCGCAAGCCCCACGGATCTCGCCCGAATCACCGGCATCGTCGGACCTGGACCGTTGCCGGTTATGGCCCCGTCTTCACCAGGTGCTCCTGACCGAGTTGCTGGCGGCCGGCCTGCTGAACATCGGGCGGAGTCGTCAGTGGCCAGGCGTGGAGTCATGGCCGGGGCCGCTTCCGGCGAGGCGTCCGTTCAGTTGGCTCCCTTGCGGGACCGGGCTACGCCCAACCTTCGCCGAGTCGTCGCTCTCTGCCCGTGGTGCCGCGAGGAGGCCGGCCGGGGCAAGCAGGTCCTCGGCAATGTCCCGAACACTTCCGCACCCGCTCAATGTCAGCCCCAGATCCAACTCGGCGAGGAGGCAGCGCAGCACGTGCCGCACACCACTGCGTCCGTCCAGTGCCAGACCGTACAGGTAGGGCCGACCCAGTAGTACAGCGTCCGCGCCGAGGGCCAGGGCCTTGATTACGTCACTGCCGGTGCGCACGCCGGAGTCCATCAGCACCGGGACGGCGCGCCCCACAGCCGCGCGAACGGCTGGCAGACAGTCCAGGGCGGCCATGGTGCCATCAAGCTGGCGGCCGCCATGGTTGGAGACGACCACGCCGTCCATGCCGTGGGCAAGGGCGAGGCGTGCGTCATCCGGGCTGAGGATGCCCTTGACCAGAATCGGGAGGTTCGTCAGCTCACGCAGCCACGCCAGCTCGTCCCAGGTGAGGGCGGGATTGGTTGACATGGTGGCCCAGCGCGCGATCACCGCGCTCTCGTCGGCGTCTGGGGACAGCCCCACGCGAAAGGCCGGGTCGGTGGTGAAGTTGGCAAGGCCCAAGCCGTGCAGGAAGGGCAGATAGCCGTGATCGAGGTCCACGGGGCGGTAACCGAAGGAAGGGCTGTCGATCGTGAGAACGAGGGCGGAGTATCCACTCGCCTCGGCGCGGCGCACCAGAGACTCGGCCACGGCAGGTTCCGACGGCCAGTACAGCTGAAACCACCGTGGCTGCTCACCTGCGGCTGCCGCGACCTCCTCCATACTGTGGGAGGAAAAGGATGAAAGTACGAAAGGAACACCCGCGTCGGCAGCGCCGCGTACGGCTGCGAGCTCACCCTGGGGGTGCACGACGGTCTGCGCGGCGACCGGCGCCAGCATCACCGGGACGGCCAGACGACTGCCGAACAGCGGCAATGACAGGTCCCGGTGGGTGATGCCGCGGAGCATCCGCGGCACGATCCGCCAGCGGTCGAAGGCCTCGCGGTTGGCGCGCCGGGTGGCACCAGTTCCCGCGTCGCCCGCCACATAGCCGTAGGCAGACGGCGGTAGTACCTCGCGAGCGGCGTCCTGAAGAGTTGTGAGATCCGTGGACGGCCGAAAGCCGCGGCTGTCCGGTCCGGCGAGGTAGAGCTCGCGCACCAGGTCGGCCGGTGAACCGGCGGACTTGGCGGGCAACTGGTCATGGATATGTCCGGTGAGCAGCTTCGCGACCTCGCCCACGCGTTCGGTCAGTGCGAAGTGCCCGCCCGAGTGGATTTCCACAGTGTGTCGCCCCGTGGTGTGCCGGGCCCAGTCCCGGATCTGTTTCAACGTGTTCTTTGGGTCCTCGGCAGCGAGCAGAACGGTCACGGGCGCCTTGAGAGTGGTATCCCGTCCGCAGTGGTAGTCACGCAGCACTCGGTGATCGGCGCGCAAGAGCCGTAGTGCCTCGGCGCGGGATTGGGGATTTCGCAGGAGTATGTCGGGCACGCCGCCGAGGCGCCGGAGCTCGGCGACCAGATCGTCATCGCTCAGGGCTTCGACATCAGGTTCCTCCCAATCCTGTGCCGGAGGCCGGGCGGCGGAAACGAACAGCCCAGCCACGGGCCCGTGCTCCTCCAGTAGCCGGGCCGTCTCGAAGGCCACGATGGCGCCCATGCTGTGGCCGAGCAGGAACAGCGGGAGGTCAGCGTACGAAGCCAGGGCGTGGGCTGCTTCCTGGGCCAGCGCGGCCACGTCCTCGGCGCAGCGTTCGGAGCGGCGGTCTTGTCGGCCGGGGTACTGTACGGCGAGCAATTCGATGTCATCGGGGAGCGCGGCGGACAACTTGCTGAATGCGGTTGCGGCGCCGCCGGCGTGGGGGAAGCACACGAGACGGGCGGCGGCGTGTTGGCGGCGATGGTAGGTCCGCAGCCACTGAGTTGTCATGGTGTGCGGCGCGGAAGGGCTGCTCGTGCTCGGCTGTGTGGAGGCGGCGGGGGCAGCAGTGCGCTCAGTCATGTCCTAGGTGTCCCGTAGTCAGTGGTGGTGGACAGGATTGGGTAGTTGGCGGTCCGGTGGTTGGTCGAGAGACGGTGTCCGCTGAGCCTGCGAAGCGGCGACGCCGTGCTGTGGCAGCCGGAGTGACTACCAGTCCACGAGGAGCCGGGACAGTCCACGCGTCGCCAAGTCCTCCTTCCACGTCACCGGCGTGTCAACAGCAGAGAGCCGGAGAGCCGGGAAGCGCAGCAGCAGCCGTTCGATAACAATGCGGACCTGCAGCCTGGCCAGGGGTGCGCCCAGGCAGCGATGGACACCGTGGCCAAAGGTCAAGTGAGCGGCGTCGTGGCCCGCGAGGTTGAGGGCCTCCGGCTCGAGAAACACCTTGGCGTCGCGGTTGCCGTGCAACGGCGCCACCATGACGGCCTCACCCGCCTGGACGGTCACACTGCCCAGCTGTACTGGCTGCAGCGCAACACGTGGGAAAGTCAGTGGTGTGGCAGGGTTGAGCCGCAGCAGTTCCTCCACGGCAGGGGCGATCCTGTCAGGACGTGCGACGAGTTCCTCGTGCACCTCGTGATCGGTGAGCAGTGACAGTACCGTCAGGCTCAGCTGTCCGACCGTGGTCTCGTAGCCGGCCATCAGCAGGGTGAGCCCCAGAGTGAGCAGTTCCTTGGCGGTGAGCTGACCACGATCGTGCGCCTTGATCAGGTCGGTGAGCAGGTCGTTCCGCGGTTGCCGTCGCTTGCGCTCCACCAGGCCCTTCATATAGGTGGCGAGTGCCAGGCGTCGACGAGCCTTCTCTTCGTTGCTGCTGGGGGAGATGTCGAAGAGAACCTCGACCCAGCCGCGGAAGCGATTGCTGTCCTCGGGTGGTATGCCAAGCACGGAGCACAGAACGACAAGCGGGAGGGGCGCGGCGAGGTGTTCAACGAGATCGGCGCCCGGACCGTGCGCGGCTACGGCGTCAAGATGCCGGTCGGCGAGTTCCTCCACGAGTGGACCCAGTGCGGCGATCCGGCCGGTGGAGAAGGCGCCGCTGACCACGCGTCGCAGCCGGGCGTGCTGGCTGCCATCCATGCTCACCATGGAGTCCGCCGCGGGCTCCGCATCGTTGAACTTCGGAGCACCGGGTCGGACGGCGTAGGCCCGGCTGAAGCGCTTGTCGGTCAGCACCGCGCGGCCGAGCGTGTAGTCACGTACAAGCCACATCGTGTCTCCGACAGGTGTCACGAAGCGGACCACGTCCTCGCTGCCGTCTTTGAGAAACGCTGGAAGCGGGCCCAATTGGTCAGTCCTGTACTGCCCCATGCCATTTACCCCTCTTGCCTATTGGCGTCAGCCGGCCAGGACCCGGCGCTCAACTTCGCGCAGGAGGTCGCTCTGCCGGTTGAACGCGATACGTACGTACTGTTCACCGCGAGCTGGGTCGGCGAAGAAGGGAGCTCCAGGCGCGAGGAGGACGCCGGACTCGTCGAGGAGTTCGAGGACGAACCGGCGGCCATTCCCGTCAGTGAGAGGTCTGACGTCGGCCAGCAAGTAGCACCCTCCTTCTGGCGCTGCGAACTTCATGCCCTTGCGGGAGAACACCTCCTGGACAAGGTCCCGGCACCGGCTCATTTGCTCGGTGGCTGTGCGCAGGTCCATGGAGAGCGCAGCCACGCCCACCGCGACCTGCAGTGGGGTGGCGGCGCCGTTGGTGGTCAGTTCGTGCACCCGCCGCAGCACCTCGGTACGGGCCGCGTCGGCGCGTAGGAAGCCGAGGCGCCACCCACTGATCGCATAGCTCTTGGAAAGTGAGCCGACGACGATGCTGCGCTCGGCGAGCCCTGGGACCTCGCTGACGGACGTCCAGGGCCGCCCGTCGAAGACGTAAGTGCTGTACACCTCGTCGCAGATCACGGTGGTGTTCCAGCGCTCGCACAGTGTGGCGATCTCGTCGAGTTCCACGCGGTCGAGTACGCGCCCGGTGGGGTTGGCAGGTGTGTTCAGCAGTACGGCCCGGGTGCGCGGGCCGAAGGCGGCCGCCAAATCGGCGGGGTCGTAGCGCCAGGTGGGCGGGTTGAGAGGCACGAAGCGTGGCACCGCACCGGCGAGGAGGATGGCTGCCCTGAACTGCTCGTATCCGGGGTCAAGGAGAACTACTTCGTCCCCGGGGTCAACGGCGGCGAGCAAAGCGACGCACAAAGCCTCAGTTGCGCCGACGGTGATGGTCAGTTCAGTATGAGCGTCGGCCCCCGGAGCAAGCGTCTCGGCGATCCGCTTCCGAAGCAACAAGTCCCCGCACGGGTGGTCGTACTGATTACGCCCGGCCTGCATCGCGTCGTCGGCAGCCTGGAGAAGACCGGCGGGCGGTTCCGGGTAGCCGGGTGTACCAACCGCCAGATCGATGGCACCGCGTTCCCGCGCCAGCAGGAGAAGGTCGCCCAGGCTGCTGCCTTGCAGTACTGCGGCCCTCGACGAGACGGGTGACCGTTGGGCCGTGGTGTACGCCATACTGACTGCTCCTCTTCCGGCGTGCTGGATCCATTGCGTTCGCCTTGCGTCTGGCGGCAACGGCCGTGTGACGAACTACCGCTGGCGGTGTGTCAGGGCGTCAGGGGCAGCGGTGTGCTTAGGCTTGCTCTCCCACTTGCCCCAGCGGCTGCAGCAGCGGGTCCAGCCCGCAGTGCGCTCCGGGTAGTTGCTGTACGACGTCACCGATGTGCTGGGCGTACCGGTCCGTCGCTTGCTCCAGCAGATCGCGCGAGATGGTGGTCGGGGCGTTGCCCCGAGTACGTACGCCGTCCAGGGCCCGCTGCAGCTGGACCTCGACGACTTGCTGTGCGTGCGAGTGGTGGGGTGAGCCTCTCCGCACGGCACCGGCGGCCAGGGTCCACATCAGGGCGGTGGCGACTGCGGCATGGGATGCGTCCGGCATACCATCTCCTGCCGGCCGGTCTCCAACTGCAGTCTCGAATCGCGCAGCGAGGTCTGTACCGCTGTGAGTGCTGAGCATGGTGCGGACCTGGCCGGTTTGCCGCAAGGCCCGCCGGGCCAGGAAATCGCACAGGGTCTCGGTGGGCCCCTCGAAGATCCGGTAGACGCGAAGGTCCCGGTACATGCGGGCGGCCAGGTTCGCCTCGTCGTAGCCACGCCCCCCTAGCAGCTGTACTAAACGGTCGGCTGCCTCGACCGCCCATTCGCTGCCGAGAACCTTGGCGGCGATGACGGATTCGATACTGACCGTCTGCCCGGTGTCGAGCCGGTGGGCCAGGTCGTAGACGAGCGCTTCGAGGATGTCGGTGCGGGCGACGGTGTCAGCCAGCCACCCGCGGATCACGGCCCGGTTCACGAGCGGTACTCCGGCGGTTGTCCGCCGTCGGGCGAAGCGGAAGGCCAGTTGGGCGATCCGCTTCAGCGCGCCCAGTGCGAAGGCAGCCAGTGCGAGGCGTGTGGCGCACATCGAGTCCATGGCGGCCAAGCGGCCGTTGCCGTCTGCCAGGACGTGGCTGTCGGGAACGGCCACGTCCGTGAAGCGCATCCTGTTCTGCACCATGCCTCGTTGGCCGAAGGACAGGTGCTCCTCCCCGAGATGAACGCCGTGGCTGGCGGTGGGTACGGCCAATGCGACCAGGGAGGAGGGGCCGGTGCGCTTCGTCTCCAGCCGGGCGATCACGGTGGAGATGCCCGCCCATGCGCCATTGCCGATCCAGTGCTTTTCTCCGTTCAGCAGCCATCCGCATGACGCCGCCGGACGGGCTGTCGTGGACAGCTGCGAGAAGTCGCTCCCGGCATTGGGCTCGGTCTGGGCGTAGGCGCCCAAGGTACGGCCGTCGGCCAGCAAGGGCAGCCACTTCTGTTTGATCTCCCTGCTGGCCCAGGCCGACAGCGCGCGGGTGCCCGGAAACAGTGAGGTGGTCATCCACGTACCTAAGGCAGTGTCAATGGCCATCAACTGCTCGAAAACCCGGAACATGTCGCGGAAGAGCAGGGCGGTGCCGCCGTACTCCTCCTCGATGAGTGGACCGAACAGTCCGGCACGTCCGAAGTCCTGGACGATGTAGGGGGGTATGCACCGCCGCTCGTCGATGAGCAGCGAGTTGATGCGGCGGGGCGCGTAATCGCGCAACCAAGCGATCTGGTCGGCGGCGCGGCGAGAGCTGACTTCCGGGGCCGCCGTGACGGTCTTCCGCGTCAAGGCCCACAGCTGCGGTGAAGCTGTGGTCTTTCGTGCGTCCTGCTCAGCCATCTTGACCATCTTTCCTCCCTTCTCTCTCCCCGGCCGGAGACCGAGGCTTCCTGTCAGGCAGGGGCGAGAGCCAGCACGGCGTTCTGGCCGCCGAAGCCGCTGGAATTGCTGAGCGCGAGCTGGATGTGCTGAGGGCGGGCCGTGGCGACGACGACATCCGCCTCGATCCGCGGGTCCAGGTGCTCCAGGTTCGCTGTCGGCGGCACCGTCTGCTCGTTGATGGCGAGCACCGTCAAGGCCGCCTCGATGGCGCCGGCTGCGCCCATGGTGTGGCCGAGGACTCCCTTGGCTGAGGTAATCGTCGCCCGGCGGCCGAAGAGCCGGGCGATCAATCCTCCCTCCACCAGATCACCCTTCGGCGTGCTGGTGGCGTGGGCATTGATGTGATCAACATCTGCCATCGTCGCGTCAGCCTGAGCGAGGGCGGCCTTTGTCGCAAGCTCCAGTCCGCTGCCCTCTGGGTGAGGTTCGGTGATGTGGTGGGCGTCGGCCGAGGCGCCGTAACCGACAGCCTGGGCCAACGCCTTCGCCCCGCGCGCGGTGGCTTGTGCTCTCCGCTCCAGCACTAGGACCGCTGCGCCCTCACTCAGAACGAAGCCGTCACGCGTGGCGTCGAACGGACGAGAGGCCAGAGCCGGCGTCTTGCAGCGCGATGACAAGGCGCCCATCCGGGCGAATGACGCGGTGATGATGCGGTTGACGGCCGCGTCACTGCCGCCGGCCAGCACAACATCGCATACCCCCGTACGCAGCAGCTGCGTGCCTAACCCGATCGCGGTTGCTCCGGAAGCGCAAGCCGTGCAGGCCGCGAAGCTGGGTCCGTTGGCTCGCCAATGCAAGGACAGCTGCCCGGCCAGCATATTGGGCGCGATCATCGGGACGGTTGTCGCCGCTACCGTATGGCCCCCCAACAGGCGGGTGACCTGGTTTTCGAGCGTGGTGATGCCGCCGAACGCGGTGCCGATGATCACGCCGACCCGCGATCCGTCCCACTCCTTCGGTTCCAGACCAGCCATGCGTAGCGCCTCGGCGCCGGCGACGAAAGCCAGTTGGCTGTAGCGATCGGTACGACGTGCCAGATTCGCGCCCAGCAGAGTCACTGGATCGAAGTCCGGAACCTGGCAGGCGAAGTCCACGGCCAGTCCTGCAAGATCTGGGGTGGTGCGAGCCGTCGGCTGTCCGGCCAGCACACCCTTCCAGGTGGCATCGGCACCGATGCCGGCGGAGCTGACCATGCCCAGACCGGTCACCACTACGTCCTGGTCCGGGCCGGGCCTGGTCACTTGGCGTTACCTTGCCGCAGCGCCGCCACGGCCTCGTCCACGGTCATGGCGGGATGCAAGGCGTCGTCTTCGAGCTGCAGACTCAGGTCGGTGGCCAGAGCATCAATCAGTTCCACCAGGGCAAGCGAATCCAGCCCGAGATCGGTGAGGGTGGCTTCGCCCGCGATCTCGGCCGGGTCAACTTGGAACTTGTCGGTGAGCATCTGTTCCAGACTCTCGCGCAATGAGGCTGCGGTGGTCATGAGAACCTCCTGGGACATGCTGATAAACGGGTCGGGTTGATCAGGTGCGTGAGCGTGCGGGAGAAGCGGGTCCCCTCCCATCCGTGCAGCCCGCGTGACGACTGCTGGACAGCCATCACCTCGCATCACACTTCTCGGGGGGCTGACGGCTGGAGACGATCGCGGGCAACGCAATGCAAGCGGTCGAGGAACTGAGAAGCCGTTGCGACGGCGTAAGTGTCGCGGTCTGCGATGGAACTGCCCACAGCAGTAGGGAACTTGGGCGACAGAGCCACTGGTACCACGTCGGGCCAGGTCACTGCGGCTGACCCCCAGGTCAGACCGCCGCCGAAAGCCGTGAGCACGGTGGGTGCACCGGGACGAATGCGACCACTCAACGAGGCGTCCGCCAGGGCCAGTGGGATGGAAGCCGCGGCAGTGTTGCCGACTTCGGCGATGTTCCCGAACCGGTAGGACGCGGCAATCCCCAGGCGGTCGGCCACGGAGTCCAAGATGCGCTGGTTGGCCTGGTGGCCTACAAACGCGCGGACTGCCGCGGGTGACCACCCGACGCTGTCCAGCACCGAGCGAGCGGACGACGACATCCGGGCCACCGCCTGCCTGTATACCTCGCGCCCCTGCATCCGGAAGTACCGCTGTTCACGGGGTACTTCCTGTCCGCGTCCCGGAAGCCGGGATCCACCCCCGGGCACTGTGATCAGATCACTGCCTGCCCCAGAACTCCCCAATTCCACGGCACGGATAGCACCTGGCTCCTCGCTGTCACCGCGGCGCAGCAGCACCGCTCCAGCTCCGTCACCGAAAATAACCGCGGTGTTCCGGTCCTGCGGATCGATGATCGACGTGTACACCTCCGCGCCGATCACCAATGGCTGGTCACATGCACCGGCTCTCACCAGGGCTTCGGCCAGACCCAAGGCATAGACGAATCCCGAGCACACCGCCGCTATGTCCACCGCCGGCACCTCGTTCAGGCCAAGCCGATGGGCCACCTCCGGTGCTGTGGCTGGGCATGGACGATCAGGAGTAGTGGTCGCCAAGAGCACGAAATCGGCCGTGCGTCCGGCAGACACCTGAGCTGCCTGGCCTGCGGAGAGGGCAAGGTCACTGGTACTCGTCCCTGGGTCGACCATTCGCCTGCGCAGGATGCCGGTCCGCCTGCGGATCCAGTCATCGCTCGTGTCCAAGCAGGCTGCCAAGTCTTCATTCGTGACCACCCGCTCCGGCAGACACGTTCCCAGACCACAGATCACAGCGGATACGGACATCCAGGCACATCCTTTTCGGCACATGCAGCAGGTGATTGGGAGTGAATTGGTCTCCCGAAGCGCCGTCCCATTGCAGGGGGCGTAAGGACACTCACTGCATCACACGAGGGCTAGGACACAACAGCGTCTTCGCGCCGTGGAGGTGGCGAGCACCGGGCAAGGTTGTGCACTCGTGAACGCCAGGTGAGATCGGGCCAGCAGGGCGTGAATAACTGGATTGAAGGGGTTGCCGCCCACCAATGAGCTGGAGGCTTCGCCACCCATCTTTCACAAGTGCGCAATGTCGCCTGGTGCTCGTAGTCTTGGCCGACCAAGGGTTCTGTCGGTCTCTCACCCAACTTGCTGCAATGGGTGCATCACTAGCCACGCCCAATGCGTCGGCTTTTGCCGCGATCCCAGCGGACGACCAGGGGTCGAAACGGCTTCTCCCGAAATAGCTCTGGGACAGGGAGCGGCATCCTGACAGCTCCCAAATCATCGTGTCCGCCCTCAGCGTTAAGGAAGTCCCCATGCCGGATCAAGACCTCTTCGACGCACTCGCTCAGCCTGAGAACCTCAGCGATCCCTATCCCTTCTACAGCTGGCTGCGGGCCAAGCACCCCGTCTATCTCAACCCAGACGGTACGGCCTACGTCTCCAACTACGAACATGCCGCCCTTCTGAAAGACCCCAACATCCGGGACGCGGCAGAAGACGATGCCAACTCCTACGCCCTGCGCACCATCAACCGGACCCTCATCAAGTCGGTTCCGCCCCGCCATACTGAGCTGCGGCGAATAGGAGCAGCGGCGTTCGACCGAAGCCTCCTCACACGAGCCAACGTCCAGCTAAAAGAGGATGCAGAACACCTGGCGGACCTGCTCGCCGACACTCTGGCCGAACAAGGCACGGCGGATCTCCACAGCCAGTACTCCCTGCCGTTCACTCAGCGTGCAGCAGCCACCGTCTTCGGTATCCCCGACGAAGACTTCGACGCACTCGCCACGTTACCGGCCCGCATCTTCCAGGCTCTCTACCCGAAAACGACTGCTGCTGCGCGCGCGGATGCGGATGAAGCCTCCAAGGCTCTCTTCACCTATATGGAAAACGCCGTTCGCGAACGGCTCTTCACACCTGGCTCCGGATTCGCCCGCCTGACCGACGCCGCTGCCGGCATACCGGCGGTCGACGTGGCGCTCTTGTGCTGGCTGCTATGGGCCGCGTCCTACACGTCGGCGCTGGCCGCCCTCGACCTGGCCGTCCTCACCCTCATCGAAAATCCGGGCACTGTGACCTTCCTGCGCGACAACACAAGCGCATGGGTCGAAGAAGCGTTGCGTTACCGCAGTCCCCACATCATCAATTCCATCAACCTCACAACACGGCGGGACATGACCATCGGTACCGTCACTCTTCCGGCCCACACTCCCATCCGGTTCCTGATCGCTGCCATGAACCGTGACGAGGCCGTATTCCCGCACCCCGATACGTTCGATCCCCATCGCACCGGTACCCCCCACATCGCTTTCGGGAAAGGTATTCATACGTGCATCGGCGCCCAACTGGCCCGCATGGAACTCATCACCGCCGTCACCACCCTCGCAACCCGTCTGCCCCGTCTCACCCTGGCCGGCCAGCCCACCTGGTGCCCTTACACCACACAGCGCCTCTGCAGCAGCTTGCCTGTGGCCTCGGATTCCCTAGTGAGCTGGTTCGGAGATGCGTGAGCAGTAGCGGCAGATGCGGTCGATGATCTGGTCGGCGGTCTTGGTCCACTTGAACGGCCGGGCCTC
>NZ_JBVKCZ010000097.1:0-10515 GCF_055634335.1 Streptomyces sp. NPDC111802
TGAGTGATGGACACCTCGACCTGGCTCCCGATCAGGGGCCGGGACGAGTTTGCCTTGTCAGCCGCTGCTCCAGGTACTGCTCTGCGTCGGGCCGAGTGCAGCGCGGGGCACGACTCTGCTTCATGGCTGTCAACATGCTGACGGGTCGGGGTCGGTCTGCGGCCGGTAGATCTTCACCCCTCGAAGTCGAGGGCCCGGTCACGGTGCGTCGAATCCGCACGCCGGACATCGCCATCACCTGCACTGCCCCAGAGTCCACCCGGCCCGTACGCCGGACCGCGACAACGCCCCCACCCCCGCGGAGTGTGGAGTCGACATAGCAGCGACCGTCGGTTGAAGCGATGAAATGATGATTAAGTGGAGCGCATCCGATATTCCGGATCAGAGTGGTCGTACTGTCGTCATCACAGGAGCCAACACCGGTCTCGGGTTCGAGACCGCCGCGGCTCTCGCCGAGCGGGGCGCGCACGTCGTCCTCGCGGTGCGCAATGGCGACAAGGGCCGCCAGGCCGCCGACCGGATCGCCGCCAGGGCTCCGCGAGCGACCGTTACCGTACAGCGGCTCGACCTGGGCTCACTCGACTCGATCCGCATCGCGGCCGACGAGCTGCGCTCCCGCCACGACCGCATCGACCTGCTGATCAACAACGCTGGGGTGATGTGGACACCGAAGTCCACCACCGAGGACGGGTTCGAGCTTCAGCTCGGCATCAACCACCTCGGTCACTTCGCCCTCACCGGCCTCCTCCTCAGACACATCCTTCGCGCCCCGGGTGCGCGCATCGTCACCGTGAGCAGCGTGGCTCACCGGCTGGGCGCCTGCGTCAACTTCGACGACCTGCAATCGGAGCGTAGTTACAGTAGGACTGGCGCGTACGGGCAGTCCAAGCTCGCCAACCTACTCTTCGCCTACGGCCTCCAGCACCGCCTGTCTTGCAAGGGCACGACCCCGACCATCTCCCTGGCAGCACATCCCGGCGGTTCAGCCACCGGCCTGACGCGCAACACCCACCCGTTGGTGCGGGGCCTCCTCGGTAAAGTCGTCGCCCCTCTCGTCGGACAGGACATCTCCGACGGCGCCCTCCCGACTCTGCGGGCCGCAACCGACCCACACGCCCGCGGTGGCCAGTTCTACGGGCCGGACGGCATTACTGGACTGCGCGGCCACCCCAAGGCGATCAGGTCCAGCAAGATGTCCCACGACCGGGCCGTCCAACGCCGGCTCTGGGCTGTCTCCGAGGAACTGACCGGCGTCGTCTATCCCGTCTGAGCTCTCGCCCGCGCCCACCGGTTGGGGCTCCGCGGGCCAGCTCGACCGGCAGTATCTGCTCAACCGCTGAAAACCGGGCTGGTGGACTGCCTTACAAGGGGCCACCTTGACGAAGGAGTGCACCAAATTGGTTGACCCGCAGATCGTCTCAGCGCTGCAACGAGCCGTCGCCAACCTCGAAAGCCTGCAGAACTCAGACGGTTCCTGGGAAGGCGAGATGGACACGGGGACCTGGTTGCTGTGCCAGTACATCCTCGCCCGCAGGGTGGTTGGCCCATGGCCCATGGCTCCGGAAGAACGAGCACATGCCGTCAAGGGGCTGGTCAGCGCTGTCCTTCCCGACGGCTCCTGGCCCGCTCACAGAGAGGGCGACGGCGAGGTCTTCAGCACCGTACTGGCCTACGTCGCGCTGCGTCTGCTGGGGGAGCAGCCCCATGAGCCGCTGATCACGCTGACACGAGGATGGATCCAGGCCCGGCCCGCAGCCGCATTGGGCACACCAGCATGGGGCAAGTTCTGGCTTGCACTTCTCGGGCTGTACGAGTACGAGGGGCTGCCCCCGATCCCACCGGAGGTGTTCCTCAGTCCGCGCCTCATGCCATTGCATCCGGATCGTTTTTTCTGTATCACCCGCCAGATTACGGTTGTTATGTCCCGACTCTATGGGCAGAAGTTCCAGTTTTCTCTGGGTGATATAGCTGCTGACCTAAGAATCGAACTGTACGACCGCCCGTACGGAAGCATCGACTTCGCGGCGTTCCGAAGGCATTCGCCGGACGCCGTCGTCCCGCCTCCATCACTGTCCCGGTTGGCTGAGCGCTTGCTGGGGCTCTACGAGCGGCATCCTGTGCTTCGACTGCGGCGCAAAGCATTGGACTACACGCTCAGCAGGGTGCGGGAGGAAGTCGTCGCCTCGCAGGGTCATGGAGCGTCCCCCATGTCAGCCCTCCTGGACGCCGTAGCCCTCGCCGCGGCTGGTGACAAGGACACCGCGGCCGCGGTCCTCGATGCGCAGCGCGCATGGATGTGGCAGGACGAGTGCGGCCTTCGCCTCGCCGGAAACACGTCCGCGTCCTGGGACACGACCTTTGCCTTGCACGCTCTCAAGGAAGCTTCCGAGTCCGTCGAGGTGAGGTCCATCGAGCCGGGCCGGCGGTGGCTTCGCGCGGCACAGCTGCGCGCCGAGCTCGCCGCCGGCACCAACACCGCACGCGACTTCATCCGCGGTGGCTGGTGCTTTTCCGAAGGCACGCACCGCGTGCCCGTCTCGGACTGCACCGCCGAGGCGCTCAGCGCCCTGCTCCCGTATGCCCCCGAGCCTGAGTCCCAGGCCATCGCGTTCATCCTCGCCCGGCAGAATCGCGACGGCGGGTTCGGCGCATACGAACGGCGGCGCGGCCCTGACCTCTTGGAAAAGCTCAACCCATCTGATCTCCAGCTGGACTGTACCGTCGAGAAGTCCTACACCGAATGCACTGCCTCCTGCATCGTCGCTCTGACGCGGTACCGCACCTGCCGCCCGCAGCTTGCCGGGCCCGCCATCGATCGAGGTGTCAAACGCGCGCTCGGCTGGCTCCGCACCCAACAGCGAGCCGACGGCAGCTACGAGGGTTTTTGGGGCATCAACTTCACCTACGGCACTTTCTTTGCCCTGGAAGCCTTCGCTGAAGCCGGAACCCATCCTTCCGACCCGGCGATCTCCCGGGCGGCCCACTGGCTCATCACCCATCAGAAACCCGGCGGCGGGTGGGGCGAACACCACTCCAGCGTGCGCAAGAGAGAGTATGTCGAACACAACCAGAGCCAGTCAGCGATGACAGCGTGGGCCCTCCTTGCCCTGATGCGCGCCCTGCCAGCTGACCATCCCGCTATCACCCGAGGGATCCACTTCCTCATCCAGCTCAGCAAGGACGGTAAAGGGACAGGCTGGCCGCAGCAGTCCCCGAGCGGGGCTTGCTTCCGCACCGCGGTCTTGGACTACTCCCTCTACAAAGAGGTCTTTCCTGCCTGGGCCTTAGCACGGTATTGCCGTCAGACGAGGGAACGTTGCTATGAAGCCAACGCGCAAGAAATGTAAGAAAAAGCATCCTCCGCAATGGGGGGGCTTGAGTCGCTCTGTGACCCTGTCGGCTGAGGCAGCCGGACGCTTTGGACGACCAGTTGATCAGCCGGCTCACCCGAACCAGGCAGTCGTTCGACGACGGTGGTCACCGAGATCGGACCGGTCGCCATCGGAGTGCCCCCGCGACCGCGAGGGCTTCTTCGAGCCGCAGATTGTCAGGGAACGGCAGCGTCGGCTGACCGATGTCGAGGAGATAGTGCTGCCGCTGTCCGCCTGCGGCCTGACCCGCGGCGAGATGTACGCCCACCTGGCCGAGGTTTATGGCGCCGAGGTCTCCAAGACCACCGTCCTCGCGATCGCCGACCAGGTGATCGACGGCATGAATGGCATAACCGTCCGCACGACCCGATGCACCGGGTCTTGCCATCGACTGCGTGTACCTGAAACTGCGGGCAGGTCCTGACCGAGATCAAGACTCGTGGGACTGAAGACGTCTGCATGGTTGGATGCGACGGCCTAAAGGGCCTCCCGGAGGCCATCGAGGCGGTCTGGCCCCAGGCGATCACACAGACGTGTGCCGTCCACTTGATCGGGACGGTCCGTCACCACCGCATGTGGGCCAGGTGCGTTAGCTTTTCGGGCCCTTCCGGCCCAAACCCCGCGTGAGACGAGTGGGACCTGCCAGCCAGGGCGGTCTATGGGCTGTGTCTCTGCCTGTCGTGGGGATCCAGCAAGCCGTCGCGGCGGCGACCAGGGAGACAGTGGCGGCGATCCAGGCGGCACTGTGCATGCCATGGTTGAAGGCGTCCCGGATCGTGAGAGCACGCAAGGGGTGGGAGGGGGTGGTCCCCAGGAGCGGGTCGTGGAGGGGATCGCCCATGGACTGCGCTCCGGTATGAGTGTTCAGGGCGGTGATGAGGGCGGACCCGAGGGCCGCGATGCCCAGGGCGCCTCCGACCTCGCGCAGCAGGTCGTTGAGGGCGGCTGCGGTGCTGGCGCTCGCTGCGGGGATGGCGTTCATGACCGTCTCCGTGGCCGGGGCGGCGGCCAGGCCTGCCCCGAGCCCTGAGATCAGCTGGAAGCTCAGAACGTGTCCGTACCCGCTGGTGGGTGGCATCCGAGCCAGCACCCCGAACCCGGCCGCGACCAGCAGCATGCCACTCACCATGACCGACCTGGCGCCCCAGCGGGCCATGGCGGGCAGAGACAACGCGGCTCCGACGGCGGCGGCTCCAGCCAGCGGAAGGACCCTCAGTCCGGCCTGGGCCGGCGAATAGCCCAGCACGAGCTGCAAGTACAAGGTGACCACGAACAGGAAGCCGAACAAGGCGAAGAACATCCCAGCCAGCACCGTGGCCGCAGCTGTGAAGCGTCGATTGTGCAGCAGGCCGTGGGGTAACACGGGCGCCTGCGTGCGCCTTTGCTGGTAGCCAAGCCCAGTGAGGATGAGGGTAGCGGCGGCGATGCCGGCCAGAACCCATCGATCCGTCCAGCCGCGGGCAGGCCCTTCGATGATTGCCCACACAAGCGTGCTCAAGCCCGCCGTGGCGGCGGCCATCGCTATGGGATGAGCCGGGCCGGGGTGAGAGCTGCGGTATTCCGGAAGCCCCCACCACGCCCCGATCAGGGCGGCGGCGACAACGGGGAGACTGATCCAGAACCCAGCCCGCCAGGAGAAGTGCTCGATCAGCAGGCCGCCCACCAACGGCCCGGCCAAGCCGCCAAGACTGGCCACGCCCGTCCACACAGCGACGGCGCGGCGGCGTTCGAGCCCGGGAGGGAAGATCACGGTAAGCAGGGACAGCGTGGAGGGCATGAGGAGAGCAGCCCCAGCGCCCATCAGAAGACGGCCACAGATCACCTGCCCGCTGGTAGTTGCCAGTGCGCCGTAGAGCGAACCGCCGCCGCACACAGTCGGCCCGTACATGTAAGCGCGGCGCCGGCCGTAGCGGTCCCCCCATGTCCCTGCGGCCAGCACGCTGCCGGCCAGTACGAGGGTGTAGGCGTCAGCGATCCACTGCAGTTCCGTCAGACTCGGCCGCATTTCTGCTTGAAGGCTGGGCAGAGCCGTGTTCAGGACTGTCATGTCCAGCCCGACCAGGAAAACCCCCGTAGACAAGGTGGCTAGGGACACCCGCGGATACTTGGCCAGGGCCGATGTCACTGCCGCGCACCTCCCGCTGCGGGCCCAGGACGTGGCCGCGACGGCTCTGGTTCTGCCCGGCGCGGGGTGGGAGGTACTCCGGTGTCGGGTCCGGCGAGCCAGCACAGCCATGAGCCGAGCTCGAGCAGGGGGCCGCGGGCTGTCCGAGCGATGCGGTAGACCTGGCGGGCCAGTGAGCGGCGGTGCTCGTCCTGGGCGCTGAGAAGGTTCATCATGCGGTCGCGTTCGTTGGGGTGTTCGCGCCAGAGGGTGAACAGCGCCCGACGCATGGCGAGGGAGGCCGGGTCGACGTCTGTGAGGGCTCGGTGCGCGGCGGCACTCAGTCGTTCGGCTGGCCAGGAGTGCTGGCGGCGTTGTCGGGCGTACGCGGCGGGTTCGCCGTGGCGGCCCAGGCATTCCCCGTCGAGTATCGCCATGGTCATACCGAGCGCGGACAGCGGATGGGTGTGTCCCACTGCGTCGCCGACCAGCACGCGGTGTCCGTGGCCGTAGAAGGTGCGTCGGCGGAACCGGTTGGCGGCCCAGTTGATGCGCCTGGCTGCCAGCTCGGCGCGGCAGGCGCTTCGCAGTGGCTCAGGAAGTATGGGCAGGTACGCCTGCTGCAGGTGATGGTACACCTGGGGCGGAGGCGGGTGATCACGCGGTACGTCCAGGCACACCCGTATCGCGTTGGAGGCGACGCGATAGGCGAGTACCGGCCCTGGGGCTCCCAGGATGACGTGGGCGTATCCCTCGGTGGGCAGGGTTGCTTCGGGCAGTAGCAGCCCAGCTGTGTGGGACAGCACTGTGGAGGGTGCGTCGTCTGTGCGGAGCGCGCGGCGGACGACGGAGGCGCGGCCGTCGGCGCCTACGACCAGATTGGCGTGCAGCAGCCGCTGAGTGGTGCGTACGGTGCCGTCCTCAAACGTTTCCAGCACGCGGTCCGGCCCTTCGAGTATGACCTGGGGCCGGGTCGTAAGGACATTGCGGAGCGTCTGCGTGAGCACTGAGTGCAGCATGCTCACTGCAGTGCCGTGCGGGTAGGGGAGTTCGATCGGCGGGCTGCCGTCACCAGGGTGGACGATGAACCCGTGGTTGTGCAGGAACCCCGAGCCGTTCAGGGCTACTCCCAGTCGGCCAAGTGCTGTCACGCCGCCGGGATGGAGCCACTCACCGGCCAGCCCCCGTTTCTGCGGCCGCTGGGGGTCAAGGATCCGGACGGTTGCTCCGTTGGCCGCGAAGGCGAGTGCCGCGGCGCAGCCGCCCGGTCCCGCCCCCACGACTAAAACATCGTCGGTCCCAGACAGGCGATGCCCTGCTGCTGACGTGTAGTTGCGAGGGCTTTCTACCTTCATGGCCTTGTCCTGGCCGGGGCCTCGGGCAGTTTTCCGAGGGGCGTTGTATTGCCTTTGCGGCTGGCTGCATACGCATATGAGGACAGCGCCCAGAGGGGGAAGAGTCTTTGGTACGTGTCGTAGTTCATGGCCGTGCTTCGCAGGAAGGCGCCGGACATGTGGTCGTCCCGCCAGCCGCCGTCGGCCAGTTGGGCTCGTCGGAGGAAGCCGCTCGCCCTGTGGGCGGCGGGCGAAGTGGCGCGTCCGGCGTCGACGAGGGCAAGCAGCGCCCAGGAGGTCATGGCCGCCTGACTTGTCCCGGCGTGGATGTAGCGTCGTGCACGGCAGCCGTCGATGGTCTCCCCCCAGCCACCGTCGGCGCGCTGGTGGGCGAGCAGGAATTCACAGGCGCGGTCTATGGCGGCCTCGGCATGCGGATCCTGGGAGCCGGTCAGGCCCCGAACCCCGAACCAGGTGCCGTAGGTGAAACAGACCCCCCAGATGCCTTCCCACGATCCGTCGGGGCGCTGTTTGCGCAGGAGAAATTCTTCACCGCGCCGGATCGCGCTGTCGAGTGCGGGGCAGAGCCATTGGGGATGCCGTGCCTGGTATCGGCGCAGCGCTGTGAGGCAGGAAGCGGACTGTTCGACGTGTGAGTGGTCGATGATGAGTGTGTCGAAGGTGTCGGAGAAGTTGAGCTTCTCCAGCCACGTGGGTGCTCTGCAGGGTTCGAATACGGGCCAGCCGCCGTCCGGGTTTTGCAGAGACAGTAGACATTCGACTGCGTCGAGTCTGCGTTCCGCAGTGAACTCATCGGCCAGACCAAGGTCGTCCAGGATGAGGACAGCCATGAGGGCTTCGGCCGTGCCGTCACTGATCGTCCATCCCTGCTCGGCAGTCGAGAGCGTCCAGCCTCCGCGACCGGGGTGGCGGAAGTAGCGGTCGGCGTGGGGAATGTCGGCGAGTCGCTGGTTGCGGTCGAGGAACCGGGCCGCCGCCTGGAGCGCTCGCCGGGAGTTGGGGTGATGGGATTGCGCCAGGGCCTGGACAGCGAGGGCCGTGTTCCAGGAATCGCATGAGTCGAAGCACTGCACTTTGGTTCCGTCGGCAGCATCCCAGAGGTAGTCAGGGAGGCGGGCGATGTGTGCAGTGACTTCCTCGCCGCCGGGCCGGGCGAAATGCCAGACCAAGGTGTGGAAGACCTTGGGGATCGGACCGTGGCCCACGTAGTTGGAGCAGCGGTTTTCGTGGTCGATGTAGTCGAGCACGGTGTCCATCGCCCTGCCACGCAGCTTATCTGCCGGGCGGGCCTCGTAGATCGAGCAGGCGGCGAACACGGCTTTGAGGAGCCAGGACCGGGGCTGATAGGCATCCGTGGCGGCGATCTGGCCGCGGGCTTTGAACCAATTGATGTGGTCGTACGGGAGAGGATAGAGCTCGCTTCGCAGTTCCTGCAGCAGCGCGTCATCGTTTGTAACGGCTCGCCGTGCGTACAGCCAGCTCGCGGCCAGGAATACCTGACGCGTGAAGGCCCACATCCGGCTGGGATGAACGCGCAGTTTGGGGGGCAGAAGCCACAGCTCGGGAACGAACGGGTACAGCCCTTTCCAGTCGTAGACTCCCAGCACAGCCAGAAAGATCTTTGCCCATTGCGGAGCGGCCAGCGCCCCTCCGTGCGCGAGGAACCACGCGCGGCCTCGCTCCAGACACGAGTCGCTGGCGGATGCTCCGAGCAGGCGCAGCGCTGTGTAGGCCAGCACGGACGCCAAAACCTGGCTGTGCGATTCGGTGTCCATACCCCATCCACCGTCGGGGTTTTGATGGGTTCGGAAGTAGTACTCCATGCGGGCGCCCGTCTGCTCGTCGGGCATCACGCCGACGACGTAGCAGGTGATGACGTACAGGGAGAGGAACGGCGGGACGTTGCCGTAGTCCTCGTGCCAGGAGCCGGACGGCGACTGCGTCGCGGCCAGCCGCGCCACGGCAGCCTCGATGGCCTGATCGATCGTCCGGTCCGAGCCGGTCACCGGCAACGCTTCCGGCGTTTCGGGCGGGGGCAGCGGCCCAGGTAGCGGCTGGCGGAGCGCGGCGAACAGCGCGCTCAACGCGGCGGGACGGACCGCGCCGGCGCGCGTGGCCAACAGGGCAGCCTGGACCGCTCCACGGCTGATCTTGACCGGGACGGCACCGAACGCCTCACCGGTCTCCCACTGCTTTCGCAGGGTCAGCACCGCCAGCAGCAGGGGTGCCACGCAGAACCGGCGGATAGCAGTGTCGGCCACGGGCAATGCCTCGATATAGGCCACGGCCTCGGTGATCTCCCGCTGCGCCGCGGCGATCATGCGCCTCAGCGCGCCGCGGCTGCGGCCAGCCCGGGCAGGATCCCACAACTGCTCCGGGGCATCGATACCGCAGTCGGCGAGCACGCTGGTGGGCAGCCACCATCGGCCCCCAGCTGAGTCAGCGCGTACGTCCTTGATGATGTTGGTCATCTGCAAAGACCGACCGAACGCCGCAGCCCTGGGCTCCAATTCGGGAAGCACCGCGGCCACGCCCGCGGAATGCCAGGCGAACAGGCCGGTGAGCATCTGGCCGACAGTGCCCGCGACGATATCGCAGTAGTCGAGAACCTCGTCCAGGTCCTTCGGCGCCAACGGCCGGTCACGCAGCGACTCCCGACGCCGCAATGTGCCCGCCATGCCGGCCGTCATGTCCTGCACGCAGATGCGAACAAGCTCGCGCACGGGGCGGGGCCGACCGGCCAGATCGCCCAGCAGCAGCGGACTACCTGCGACCAACCGCTCCTGATCAGGTGATGCGCCCCCGGCAAGCAGGGCGATGGCCCGGTCGGTAAATGTTTCCGCCGACTTCCGCCAGTCCGGCGGCAGGGCTACCAGCGCACCGAACTCCTCGAGCAGGCCGGCTCGGGCATCCGCCTGGATATCAGCTTCGTCCTCGATGGTGTCGGCTACTCGACACAACAAATACGCCATTGCGACGATGCCGTCCAAGGGCTGCGGCAACAACGGGATGTTCAACGCAAAGGTCCGCGATGTCTTAGGCAACATATCCTGGATAAACGCCGAGGCGTCTTGTGGAGACCAGTCGCTTTTCCCGCTGATCCATCCAGGGGAAGCAGTAAGCCGTCGCGTGTATTTGGCGGTCATCCCAGCCCTCGGTGGGTTTAATTTCTAGGCGAGCTTGAAGCAAATGGCGAGATGGATCCTAGAATTTCCGGCCTCAGTGCACTCAGCCACCGGTCTGTCTGTAGGCTGAGGATTTCTGCGAACCCGTCAGGTGAACATTGCGCCACCTGATGGCGCCACATGGAAGCAGCGTGACCACGCTCGTGCGTGCACGCGTTGAATATCGTCCGGTCACTACAGATCCTTTTGACCGGGTGGTTGTCCTACCGGCCGACTTGGCGCAACTGCCGTGCGGGGGACAGACCAGGGTCGGTGTCTGTCAGCCGCTTGCGGCCCGCACCTGGAGCCCGGACCCGCGGGGTCGGTGAGGGGCAACCGGCCAACTCGGCCATGCCTCGCGCGATGGTTGCAGTGCTGGTGCCGGAGGCGGCGGCGACCCGGACGATCCCGCCGCGGCCGAGGGCTGTCGCCTCACTGGCCAGGTACAACCGACGGCGGCGCTCATCGAGGTGCGGCAGGATCTGATCGAACTTGGCCCGCAGAGCACGAGCGGCAACGCG
>NZ_JBVKCZ010000098.1:0-10425 GCF_055634335.1 Streptomyces sp. NPDC111802
CGACACGCGAACCTGCCGGACCAACGCCCCCGACAGGAACGAACACGACATCACGGGCGCACGATCAACCGCTCGGCGTCGTGAAACAACGAGGCAGAGGCCTTCCGGTCATGCATATAGACAGGGCCCGCAGTCAAATGTCTTGCATATTTGCATGATCCGCATCGATACCTCTGTCCCGCACCAGAACGTCACCTAACGGCGCGTTTTGCCGCGCGACTGCGCAGAGGATCTCGTTGAGCCTCCCGAGCTGGCCAGGTCGGCCAACTCCTCTACAAGAAATGGGTTGACGACGCATGAGGCCCGCGTAGTGGGGCAGGGGCGCTGGTAGGAACGGCGCCACCTTCCTTGAGATGGTGGCTGTGACTAGTCAACGGGCAGGGCGGTGTTGCAGGGGATGAGCCAGAAGAGCGGACGTATCGTTGGTCTGCAGCAGCCGCATACAACTGTTCGAGAAGAAAACTATTACAGTTACCCCCGAGACTTGATCGATGCGCAGACGGAACTGGGCCAGATCCACAATGCCCTGAAGGACTTCTTCGGGAGCCCCCCTGGCCCAGCGCAGCAACAGAGCGCTCAGGAGTCCCTGGAAACAGACCTCTGGCCCGTCCGCTCGTCCAACAACTTGGCCGACTCCGACGACGACGCCACCATCGCCAGACTGCGGGCCCGGGCAGCCGAGCTCATCGGCAAGATCGTGGCCCACGGGTTCTGGAGGGAGTTGGACCCCGCCGATGTACTCACGGCGTGGAAGGGGCTAGAAGATGGCCGTGAGGAGAGATCAGCCGACACCGCCGGCTGAGACGCCTCATCATCGCGGGCACCAAGAGCCCGGCAAGACCCCGCCTGGCAAGGAGAACGCTGGCTCGACCGGCCGCGGAGTCCGGGGCGCGCGATGGGGCGGGCGGATGCGTTCGCTGCGAGGCGAAGGGGCCGACCCCAGCGGTACGGCCGAGGGTGATGTCGGTCAGCCAGAGTGGTCAGGCCCCGCCCGGAACGGCCTGTCCATGCTCGCAGCCAAGTCGCGGCCTTCGCCGGCGCTGACCCGACTGCACTCACCGATGCTGCCTCCACGAGGGCATTCGGCCTGGCCCGCCGCAGAGCGGGTGGGCCAGGGGCGGGATCCTCGCCCAGGTACACCAGAGCCACCATGGCCCGCGGGGACAGGCGGAGTTTGCAGCGGCGCCCTCGCAGGTGAGATCAGCGCGCTCACCACTCGACAACTGCGTGCGGCAAGCCGAGAGCACAGCCACGGGGGCCAACCGGGCCTCGTGGGCTCGTAGTTGAGATGAGAGAGACTTCGCTTCGCTCAACTGCCCCACGGCCTCGCCTCAGCCCGCTGAAGCTGTACGTCCCTAGCAGGGATTTCGGTCAATCTTCGCCCCAGATCCGTGGTGTAGCTGCCGGGCCACCGGCAATTGACAGCGGGCAAAGTGCCTGGGTGGGCGCCAGCTCGGTGGTTCACAGAGGCCCGCAACAGCTAGCGCGGTTCGGGACTGAAACCGCCCTCGTGCCATCCGGAGCTGCCTGACCTGCTCTCAATCAGGTGATACAACGCGTAAGCACCACCTCTTCGAACGGGCTTGCCATTAGAGGGGGTGCGGCACGGTTTTCCGGCGCTCTCGCATCCGACACAGTCAGGCGGTGCTTCAGCGTGTCCCGTGAACCTAACACCCGTCTGAAGACGCTGATGCAGGCGGCGGGGCTGAACCCCGCGCAGCTGGCCCGTGCGCTGCGCCCCCTGGCGGCCGAGCAGGGTCTGTCCGTGTCCTACGACTACACCACTGTGCGGCGCTGGCTGGGTGGCACTCAGCCCAGACCACCCGCGCCCGCGCTGTTGCTGGAATGCCTCTCTCGCCGCCTTGGCCGACCCGTCACCGCACAGGAGGCCGGCCTCACGTCCACACCTGCCGTGGCGGTGGACCCAGGATGGGAGGCAGACCCGTTACGCAAATTGTCCCAGCTCACCAGCGCCGAACTCGACCCAGCCCGGCGAAAATTACTCGGAACCGACGGGTTCAGCCTGGCCGCTCTGGCCGTATCTGAGCAACTCGCGCCACCTGTCCAAATGGACCAGCCCGCACCGGACGGATCTCATACTGCGCATCCCGGCTCGACCGAATCCAATCATTTGCACGGCATGGCACTCCACTTCCACACTGCAGCCGAGGAGTACGGCGGAGAGCCGGTGAGGGCTGCCCTGGCGGCGTTCCTCGCACACCACGTCATCCCCGTCTTGCATACCGAGAGAAATGAGCGCAGTCGACGCGCCGTGCTGTCCGCAGCCGCCCAACTGACCCTGCTGCTGGGCCTCATGAGCGCGGACAGCGGCCACGATCGGACCGCCCAGCACTACCATCACGTAGCTGCCCGGTTCGCCGCTGATGCAGGTGACTCCGCCACCCTCGCTATCGCTCTGCGCATCATGGCCACTCACGCATTCGAGCTGGGCCACCACACGCCGACCGTACTCCACCTCAGCCAACAGGCCACAGCGTATGCCGGTGCCGCTCCGCCAGCCGTCCAGGCCTACACCCACGCCCATTTAGCCGTGGTTGAGGCCTATTTCAACGCGCGCGCCGCCCTGGACACCCTCGAGCGTGCCGAACGTCTCCATGCTCGTTCCGACGCCCCTCCCGGGCCGTTCACTGCCTATCCGGTTGGCGCCCTGTATTACCAACGCGCCGAGGCGCTCAGTATCCTCAGCGATCACTCTGGCTCCGTCAACGCGCTGAACACATCACTACGCATGCGCAGTCCCGCCGAACACCGCGCTGTCGCCCTCACTAGAGCCCGCCTCGCCGAAATCCACTTGAGCGTCGGCCATCTCGAACAAGCCCTGTCCCACTGGCAAGCCTTCCTCACCGCCTATCCCACCCTGCACTCTGCCCGCGCCGCACGCCATCTGCAATTCTTGCGAGAGCAACTCCGGCCCTACCAGCGTCACCGGGCAGCACGCCAACTTCTGAACCAGGCGCGTCTCCTTGCTTGAGGCCGCCTGGGGCGAGGCGTACCAATTCTTCGGGGGGTGGGGGCATGCTCGGCGACAGCCGTCTTCCGGCGTGGCGCTCAAGAGATCCGCAGAGGAGGCTCATCGGCATGGGTCGCTCGGTCTGCCGCACAATGAGGCTGCCGTCCTTGCCGACTAACGTCTTGTGACGTCTGCCTGGCGGCACTGTCAGGGCTCGCAATTTCGCTTGCATCAGACAGAATCGAAGTCGGAGACTGGTTTTTACATAAGATAATTGCAGTGTCAACTGGATCTTGCATGGCTGTATTGTTTCCGATTATCGCGGACTCTGTATGATGACACGCAGGGTGATCGGCACATAAGCGCGCCCGTGCACACCCGGTTCACTGTGGAGCCACAGCGCTGCGATCGCTGACTGGCAGCTGGATGCCGGTCCGAATGTCTCGGTCCGGGGGACCTATCTTGCACGCCACCGCGTCAGCCTCTGGGCGCTGATCCGTCACCGAAGCGGCTTGGCAACTGCCCGCTTGAGCCGGACGAGGTCACGAGCCGCCTGTCCGGCCGACCGGGGGTGCCCGAAAGACGGCAGTACCGGAAACTGCACACAACGGACAGGGGCCAGGGATTGTCTGGTGGCCGTCTGCCCGGTGCCGGGGCAGGGCTTTCGGCGCCCGGCCGGGGGCGAGCGGCAAAGGCTGCGCAGAAAGGTGCTTGCTGTGGACACCGCGGCTTTAGCGGGGCTCTGGGCGCTGGGCTGGGTGCTTCGCGCCCGCGGTTGCCACACAGGGCGGTTGTGGCCGGATTGCCGATGGAGCTGGCGGCCGGCGCACGCCGGGCCCACCTTCTGCACACCGTGCGGTCTTCCCCGCTTGCCCCGGCGCCCACGCACTTGGGGGCGCCGACACTCGTACGTACCGTCCTGTGTTGGCCGGCCGAGGCGGAGCCGGTGCACCTCACCGAGGAGACGTCCCCCCGATGGGCCGCAGGTGACCGTGCCCCTGTTCCAGTCACCCCGCCGGGAACAGTCAGTAGCCGAGAAATGTGACAGCTGAATGCCACCAGGCAGGTTGCCGAGAGCTGCCCAACCCCCTGCTGCGCTCAGCTGCTCTTTCACATTTGGCGGGCAGAACGCGGCGGCAGCGCTGTTCCCAGGATTCAGGAGGTACTGATGCCTGACTTACGACGCAGGTCCTGGCTGGTGGTCGCGACCGCCTTCCTAGCAGCACTGTGCTCGCTTGCACTGGCCCCGCTCGTCTTCTCGGCGCTGGGGACGGGCGGTGCCGCCGCGACCGGCACCGAGGCGGAGCGGGCCGGGCGGCAGGCCGAGCGGCTGGGCGTGTTTGCCCCCGACCTCGTACTCGCGCTGTCGGGGCGGCCGGGGCCCGGGCTGCAGGAGGGCGCGCAGGACGTGGTGCGGGCGTTGTCCGCCAGAAAGGAGGTGAAGGCAGTGTGGTCCGCACAGACCGCGCACGACCCGTGGCTGCGGTCGTTGGACGGGCGGACCCTGCTGGTGGAGGCCCGGCTGGCGGGATCGGACGAGGAACGCAAGGAGGTGGCGCCGGGTGTTGTCGCCGCGGCCCGCTCAGCCGCCCCCGCGCTACGGGTGGAACCCAGCGGTGGGGCCTGGGCCAACCGGGAGATCGACGAGGCGATCGAGCGGGATCTGAGCCGGGCGGAACTGCTGGCGGCGCCCGCGCTGTTCGTTGTCCTGGTCTTCGCCTATGGCTCCATCGTCTCTGCCTTGCTGCCCGTGATGGTGGCCGTTCTCGCCGTCAGCTGCACACTTCCGCTGCTGGGCCTGCTGACGCTGGCTGTCGAGATTCCACGGCCCGCTGTGAACACTGCGTCCGCGATCGGCCTGGGGCTCGCCGTCGACTACAGCCTCTTCTTATTGGCCCGGTTCCGGGAAGAGCTGGGCCGGGGCGGCGATCGGGAGAGCGCTCTGCGGGCAGCCCTGCGCTCCAGCGGCCGGATGATCGCCTTCTCGGCCGCCGCCATCGCGGCCTGCCTCGCTGCCGCCATGGTCGTGCCCGTGCCGCTGCTGCGCGGGCTGTCCATGGCGGGCATGGTCACCGCGGTGCTGGCGGCGCTGGTCGCGCTGACCGTGCTGCCCGCCTGCCTGCGGCTGCTCGGGCCGCGCATCGAGCGCTGGGATCCGCTGCGGCGGTGGCGGCGCGGCGGCACGGGTGACGGCAGCCGGTTCTGGCGGCGCACGGCCCACGCGGTCACCGCGCAGCCCGTGCTCGCCGGCGGCCTCGCGGTCTTGGTCCTGGCACTGCTCGCGTTGCCCTTCACCCACGCCCGGCTCGGCCTGGTCGACGAGCGCACCTTGCCCCCGTCGGCTTCGGCGGTCACCGTGGCCGAACGCGTCCGCACCGGATTCGCGGTCCCACCGGAACGGCTGCTGACGGTGGTCGTCACCGGCCCCCGGGCGGCGACCGAGGCCGGCGATTACACCAAACACCTGGCAGGCATCAAGGATGTGACAGATGTACGGGTCGTACGGAAACTCTCCGGCAAGGCTGCTGCATCGCCCAGCAGCCAGACTGTTGTCCTTGCCCTTGCCACCGGCGTGGGCCCCGACACCCGCGCGGCCGAGGAACTCGTACGGGCCGTACGCGAGGCGTCCGCTCCTGGCGCCGTGGCCGTCGGTGGGCGGGCCGCCGAGGTGGCCGACACCCGCGAGGCCGTACTCGATGCCCTGCCGCTGTGCCTGCTGGTGCCGGCTGTGGCGCTCCTGCTCCTGCTCGGCAGTTACACCCGTACGATCGTCGCCCCGCTGAAGGCGCTCGCCGTGGGGGTGGTGAGCCTGGGCGGGAGCCTGGGGGCGATCGTGGTGCTCTTCCAGGACGGGCGGGGCAACGAGCTCCTGGGCGGATTCCGGGCGACCGGCTCACTGGACGCGTCCACGTTGCTGTTCGTCCTGTTCATCACCCTCGCGCTGTCGGTGGACTACGAGGTGTTCCTGCTGGGCCGCATCCGTGAGGAGTACCTGCGTTCGGGCGACAACCGCACCGCGATCGTCGACGGCATCGCACATACCGGCCGGCTGATGACGTCCGCCGCGGCGGCGGTGGCCATCTCCACCGCCGCCATGGGCAGCTCCGACGTCGCACTGCTCAAGCTGATCGGCATCGGCATCGCACTCGGCGCGCTGGTGGACGCCGTCCTGGTGCGCGGGGTCCTCGTACCAGCCGTCATGGCCGCCCTCGGCCCGGCCAACTGGTGGGCCCCGACCCGCGTGCCCGCGCGGCTGCTGACCGCACGCAAGGAGAAGGGTGACGGCTGAGGCGTACCAACGCCCCTGACCGCGCAGCCGACGTGTGGGTCCGGGCGAGGCACCCCGCGGATGAAACGGCGGTCGGAGTGGGGTATCGGAGGAGTAGCTGCGACGGGATGGCTGCCTGCCCACCGGTCCACCACAGAAATGACCGGCGGCGGCCCTTCAACTGGTCCTGTCAGCAGGGACGTTCGTTGATCCCTGGTGGTGGGGGATGATCACGGGGCGATCGTGTAGGCGCAGGTGCCAGACCGCACTGAGTGGACACCCAGGCCGTCGCAGGACCGACCGGCGGGCTGTTCGGCTCTTCACCCGCAGCTCCTCAGCCATCGGCTGCTCTGTCTCGGTCCCCGGCCGGGTGGTCGATGCCCGTCCCGCCCCGCTTGCACCCTCGGTCAGGCACATGGCCACGTGGGGGCAATGGGCGCCGACCTGGACCCTCCCAGCGCATGGCCGGCTCATCCACGCAGGGCTGTACGGGGTGCGGACCAGGACCCGCCGGGCTGTGTACGGACGCCATCGATACCGAGGGCCACGTTGCGTGGCGTCGGGGACGACATGCCTCACGGCGTCAACCGGTATCGCCCGGAGGATGGTGTGGGGGATGGGGGAGGAGGGTCTCAAAATCCCTCGCACGCGGTGGGTGACCCGTCGGCCCAGCCTCTCCCTCGCCCCGCCAGGGCGCCGACCGTGTGGATCAGACGGCGACGGTCCAGTCGCGAAGCTGCCGGGCGATCCGGGCCACACCGAGTACTCCGGAGGCGGCGTCGCGTACCAGGGCGACAGCCGCCTTGGGCGGGTAATCAAGGTGGCATTCGTTGAGGGAGAGGTAGGCCTCGGTGGCATGCCATGCGAAGGCTTCGCCTGAGTGCTCCAGGCACGGCAGCTTCGCCAGGGTCTGCAGCAGCGCGGCCGCCTTGATGTGCAGGGATCCGTAGATGTCACGTTCCATCGCCCTGGCGTTGACCCGGGCGACAGCGGCATAGAGCGGCCCGTAGTCGTCTACCTGGGGATCGCCGTCGAGCAGTTCGGCGGCGTGCAGCAGGAAGGTGACGTCGAGCGGGTGGAGCGGTTCGCGCTGGGTCACGCGGCGTGACCTCGCTCCTGGTGGTCGAGCTCCTGCTGCGCCTGCTGCTCGGCCGCCCGGTGCTCGGCGCTGGGCTCCACGGCGCTGGATTCGGCCGCGAAGGCCGCGCCGCTGCGGGCCATCGATGCCTTGAAGCCGTCCAGGAACCGCTGCTCAACGGCGGTCGCGCGGGCGTAGGCGGCCGACAGGATGTACTCCTGCATGCTGACCCCTTCCTGCCTTGCGGCAGCCGCGATGGCAGCCCGCTGCTGTGGGTCGGGGAAGCGTAGATTCATGGCCTTGGGTTCCGTCATGGCACCCAAGGTACCAGCGGTACCATGCTGAGGTCTCCTGGAACCACGAGCCCGAACCTCGATCAGGGGTGGAGCCTCGCCCGTGCCGGGCCTGAGCGAGGCGTACCCGGCTGCCGCCTCCGGAAGCAATGCGATGACGTGTCCGTCCTCGGGTCGGAGAACGGACACCGTCAGGAGGCCGGCGACCCCGTGGACGAGTCGGTCAAGGCCCTCGCCTCGTGGGTGCCAAGACGGCGCCACCGAGGTGGTCGAGCACGATGCGCTGGGCGCCCTCGACAGTCAACCGTGGGGGCCGGGCGATCTCGGTGCGGCCGTGGAAGACGACCGGCTCACTGGAGCGGAGCATGACGCGGACAGCCAGCCGATGAAACGGGCCGGAGGGCTCAGGAGTCGTCTTCTTTCCACGCGTCGACAATTCCGTCCCAGTCTCTGACGCTCATGTGGCGGTATGGGATGGCGCGCTGTCTCGGCCTCCTCCTACCGCCGGCGCGCTGTCGGGGAAGTGGGCGTCTTCGCTGTTGGGGAGTTGTCAGAGTGCCGTCTGGAGGCTCTCGCGGACATCGATCCGGGGTGGTGGATGTCTGGGAGATCGACTGGCAGCGAGGCTACTGGCTTCTCCTCGCCCACGTGCGGGCCGGTGGCGTGCTGCCCTCCGTGGCGGGCGAGCTGATCGTGCAGGGCGAAGATCTCGGGGCGTGGGTCGGCGGACAGCGCACAGGATGGGACAAGCTCATGCCCGCTCAGCAGTACCTCCTCGAAACACTCGGCATCCAACCCGCAGGCGAGAGCGAGGTCGCGGTGCCCGCCCACCGCACGCAGAACGACCGATGGACGGCCAACATCGCAGCCGCACAACAGCCTACGCCCGCGAAGGCCACCTACGAGTGCTCCGCCAACACGTAGAAAACGTGGGCGGAGAAGCAGTCCGGCTGGGGCTCATTCCTCGACAACACCCGCCGCAGAGCCGCGAAATTGAGTCCGCAGCGCCGCGCTGACCTCGACGCCCTCGGCATGCGATGGGGCGGCCGGGATCGCACCCCTGCTGCATGGTGATCCTCAAGCTTCAGGCGGGAGTCCGTGCCGAACACAGACGGGCGTACGCGGACGGCGGTCCTGGCGTGATCCTTCGTGCTGGCCAGAGCGCGAGTTCCACCTGTCCCAAGACCGCCGTTAGGGGTGAGTCTGCTACATCACGACGCTCAGCAAGAAGCATCCGCTGCAGCGTCACCGTTGCGAGGCGACGTATGCGCGTGTCGGAGCGCGCCACGGCGAGGTCGTCGGGGGCCGTGCGTTGTACGCGGCCCTGAACCATGGCCATGCCGACATCACCCGGCCACCGGCGGACATTCGCCACGCGTCGGCACGGACGAGGAACGCCTTGCTTCGCGCCGAGAGCCCATCTTTGAACCTCTGTTGATCTCGTTCCGGCGTCACTGTGGCGGGCTGTGTGCGCATGGGGCTCTTCGCTCTCAATGGTCCGGCAGCGGGCTTTGCGGAGAGCGTTCGGGTGTTCCGAACGCTGTGGCCGTACGCCTTTGCGGTGCGGGTCGGCGGGCGGATTGTGCCCGTACCGGGCGGGCCGGAGCTCCCCTCTTCACGGCCACGGGGCCGCGCTCCGGCCTGGCAGGGGGTGGGCATGGTGCCCAGTACGGAGCAGATCGGCAGCGTCAGCATCGCGCGGTACGAGCAGATCGTGGAGAGGATGCGCGAGGCCGTCGGCACGATGGCGAAGTGCCAGTACATCATCGGTGACGGTGCCTTCGAAGTGGTGCCGATGCAGGAGCATGGCGGGCGGTCGGTCGGGGGCGACCTGTTCGGGGTGTCGGCGTGGCTGCACCGGCTGTCGGAGGACATCAACGTCCCCTACAACACGATCAAGGAGTATCGGTGGGTGGCCAGCCGGTTCCCGGAACGGCACGGGTGCCCTGGGGTGGCTTTCAGCACTCACCAGGTCCTCGCAGCGATCTCAGACCCCGCCGAGCGGTGGGGAGCGGTCAAGAACCCGCCGCTGGACGAGCGGACCGGGAAGCGGCGGCGGACGCCGGAGGTGACGCGGGGAAGAAGACGCCGGGCCGGAAGAGACACATAATCGTGGACCTCAAAGGACTCCCGCTGTTCGTGATGGTCACCCCGGCCGACATGGACGACAGCGCTGCGGCCCGCGAAGCCCTCTTCCGACTCCGGCTGATGCACCCCGAAATCACCACCATCTGGGCCGACCTGGCCTGCGCCGGCACATTCGTCACCTGGGCCAAGAGCTTCCTTCACCTGACGATCAAGACCGTGAGCAGGCGTTGGGTGGTGGAGAGGTCACTGGCGTGGTTGCTGCACGCGCGTCGGAACGTGCGCGACTACGAGATCCGGCCCGAGCATTCCGAAGCGATGCTCACCCTCGCCGCAATCACCCTGATGACACGCCGCCTCACCCGGCCCGCGATCCGGCCCAACACGGGTCGGCCCCGCCCTCAACCGACACTGCAGACAGTCTGACCTGCCGGGCGGCACCTGGCTGTCACCGGCACCGCAATCGTGTTGTCCTGCTGGCCTTGCCTCGCGCAGTTCAGGTCTTCAGCACGCGATGGCCGCTGTCACCGTCCCTCGCATCCTCGAAACTGCACGCAAAGTATCTATCTGATTACATTAATGCACCAAAGGTCCATTTCGGACGCTTGTTGTGAGAACCGTGGGAGTGCTGAAGACTTAGGTTCAAGGGGTCGTCGCAACACCGCTTGGCTTTAGACGGTGAGTAGATCACGTAGACGCTCGGCTGGGGTATCCCAGCCGAGCGTCTTGC
>NZ_JBVKCZ010000099.1:0-10077 GCF_055634335.1 Streptomyces sp. NPDC111802
ACATCCTGCACTGGTCACACTGGCGTCGACGACGCCAACACCAAGCCCGCATCAGCCACTACAGGCGACGCGGACACAGCCCATAAACCTGCCCACCAATCAGCACAAGCACCGTTGCAGTACTAACGCGGACCCGAATTCGCTTTCTGTACGGACAAGTTCGACCCGTTCAACCTCGAACCGCGTCCCGGATGCCATTTTGGCAACGCGCGGTCCGCCACATAGACCCCAACGGCCAGCCCAGACCCCGACGCCGGGCGACTTAAACGCGTCCGCACGGGGTGCACCACCTGTTCGCCTCCTACGACATCGCCAAAGGCCAGCTCTTCGGGCACATCAGGAGAGCAAGACCAGGCCCAGGTACCGGAGTTCTGCCGCTGCCTGCGCTCACTGCACCCGATAGGCATACGCATTGCGCTCAGCTGCGACAACTACTCTCCGCACCTGACAACGAAGCGGTGCCAGCGCGTCGCGATGTGGACGGCAGACAGCAACATGGAGATCGCACACCCCGACCTACACCGCATTGAGGCCCAGTTCACGGCCATGCGCTACTTCACCCTCGACGGCACCGATCACACCCAGCCACCGAGAGCAGGGAAGCATGATTCGCCGCAACAACATCTGGCGGAACAAGCACGCTGCCACCGAGGTCGTGAACAGGGCGAACGTTGCCTGTTACGGCACTAGTTCCCGGCAATACGCGTTGAAGAAATGGTGAATGCACGAACTCTCTGTAGATACTGGTCGAACTGGTTACGGTGGATGTCGTGCGGGACGCCGGGAGGGCCCCATGCCGTGCTGTCCGGGGGGAGCAGTTGGCGGGCCTGTGTCCATTCTGCGGCGTTCAGGGACCCTCCGCGCGCGGGGTCGGCCCGGATCAGCAGGGTGGGTACGGTGAGGCGGCCGAGCAGGGGCAGGAGCGCTCCGGATCGAGCTCCGTCGCTGACCAGGCTCCTTGCGATGTCCGGGTCCGCGTCCTGGAATCCCGCGATCAAACTGCGGACGTCAACGTCCTCCCAGTCCGGGTGGACGACCGTGAGCAGTTCTCGGAGTTCTTCGGCGGGCATCATGACGGCCCGGGTCAGGTCATGCAACTGCTGACTCTGCTGTGTGGGGGACATGGCGGCAGGCGGGTCTTCGAGTACGAGGCCTGAGAGGGCAGGGGCGGGTCGGTTGGACTCGGCGCCCGTGGCCAGAACCAGGGCAACGGCCGCGCCCCAGGAGTGTCCGATGAGCAGCGGTTCGGTCAGCTCCAGTGCCTCGACGAAGGCATGGATGTCGTCGGCCGCCTCGCGCAGACTGTAGGAACCGACCGGTGGTTTGACGCTGGCGCCGTGTCCTCGCAAGTCGGGTGCAAAGACACGTGAGAGGTCGGCCAGTGCGGGGCCCAGGCGCGACCAGCTCGCGGCGGATCCCGCGTTCGCATGCAGGAGGACCACAGGAGGCCCAACCGGATGATCGGTCGCCCATGCGAGGAAATGGAACCGGCCTGCCGGAAGATCGATGAACTCGGAGTGGGAGCTGGTCATCACACGGGTCCAGTCAGGCGGCGCCAAACGAGGCACGGAGTCCGCTCGTTGCCACGGCTATGCGTTGTGGGGGAACGCAGCGTCAGCAGGTCGCCGTCCAGCTCCATGCGGCGCACCTGCTGGGTGGCGATCCACTGCGGGACGGAGGCAACGCGTACATGGTGCACGACCACACTTCCCCGGCACTCGTAGGTGCCGCCGTATCCCACATAGGGACTGGCGCTGGTAACGGCTTCGACGTCAGCCACGTCCACCAGAATTGCCGCTTCGGCTGAAGCGCCTGCATCAGCGCTGGGAGAGTGCCGCTTGGGATCCAGTAAGTGTGCGGACATACAACCGTCGGCGGTGTAGACGAGCAGGCCGTCCGGATGCTGCCCCATGGGGAGAAGGAGAGTGTGTCCAGCCTCGTCAAGGATGGAGAAGGAGACGAGCGACCAGACACCAACGAGGGGGCCGGGGGTTGTGACGGACCCTCTGGGCACTTGTTGCTGTGGGCGGTGGACTCGCGCATGGGGGTTGGTCACAGCTCCTCCTGTTCCTGTTCATAGGACATGGCCGTGTCGAGCAGGTCGTCCAGGTACGCGCTCAAGGACTGGGCGGTCGGGTGAGACCACAAGGCGGCGACCGGGATGGGAGCCTTCAGGCTCTCCTGCAGCAGACCCCGCAGTTCTACGGCGCGCAGCGAGTCCAGGCCAAGGTCAGAGAACCTTGCGTGCGGATCGATGCGCCGGGAGCGCAGCTGCAGCAGAACGCGCAGTTGCGCGCTCACGTGCCGTTCAAGCAGTGACCGGCGACCCGGTCCTGGGCCGGCTGCCCACAGTTCGGTAAGTACTTCACCGGTGGGGCCCGGGGCCGCGTCGTTGGCGGGCGTACTGCTCACGGTCGCAGCCACCGTGGGCGCCCCGCTCAGTTCGATCAGGTGATGGCGTCGCTGCCAGGCGGTTGCCGGGACGTCTGCCAGTGCCCCTTTGGCATACCAGCGTTGCCACTCCACGGGGTAGCCGAGACAGTGCAAGGCGGCTACGGCGCTACGCAGCCCGAGTTCCTGGTCCTGTCCCGCCCGCAGTGTGGCCAAGACGGCGGCGTCGGCAACGGCCTCGAGTGTCCGGGCCAGGGGGTGGGCGGCCACGGGATGGGGGGAGATCTCCTGGAACACGCGGTAGCCGTCCTCGGCCAGAGCAGCGGTCGCGCTCACGGCACGTACTGGGCAGCCCATGTTGGCTGCCCAGTACGCGGCATCGAAGGCAGGCTCGGTGTGCGGGTCTTCCAGGACTGTAGTGTAGAAAGGCACTTCGGGTCGGCGCGGCCGCAGATCGTGCAGACAGGCAGCGAGAGCGTCCGCCAGAGGGCGAGTCAACCGGCAGTGTGAGGCAAAGTCCACGGCGACCATCCGGGCGGGGATGCCGCGGGCGTCCCATCCGTCGACCAGACGCCGTACCTCGGCCGTCCTTCCGCCGATGACGGTGGACTGAGGGGCAGCGAGTACGGAGACATCCACGTCGATTGCATCAGCGATCTCTTCCCGGACTCGGGCATGGTCGAGTCCTACGGCCGCCATCGCGCCAGTACCTGCCTCGGCATCAGCGACGCACAGCGCAGAGCGACGGCAGATGACCCGCACCCCGTCTTCCAGGCTGAGAGCACCTGCCACCACTGCGGCGGCGACCTCCCCCATCGAGTGGCCCACGACTGCAGCGGGTTCCACTCCATACGAGCGCAGGGTGGCAGCGAGGCCCACCTGCATGGCAAAAATCATTGGCTGCACCTGGTCGACCCGGCTGATCTCGGCACCCGAGCGCATCAGGTTGAGTGGCGAGAACCCGGACTCCGCCGCGATAAGGGGATCCAGCTCAGCGACAGTACGGGCGAAGACCGGGTCTCTCTCCAGAAGTTCCCGTCCCATGCCGGGCCATTGTGAACCGTGCCCACTGAACACCCACACCGGTGCTCGGCCGGGAAGTCCACGGGAGAAGTCACTGACTGTGCCGGGCGTCGGCTTGCCATCGGCGTAGGCGCGCAGCCCGTCCACCAGTTCCTCGCGTGAGCGGGCCAGTACCGCCAGCCGTTCCCCGGCGTGAGAGCGGCGTAACGCCAGGGTGTGTGCCACATCGGGGAGTGGGGATGATGCACCAGGTCCGGCCAGCCAGCCCGCCAGCCGGATGGAGCTCGCCTCCAGGGCCGGCGCGGACTTCGCAGAGAGCAGGAAGGTGTGCAGCGCCCCGCTCTTCACGCATGATGCGTCTGAGACCGCGGCGGGCGGCGGCTGCTCAACCACGGCATGGGCGTTAGTGCCGCCCACACCGTAGGAGCAGACAGCCGCGATACGCGGTCCTGCCTTCACCGGCCAAGACCCTGCGCTGGTAGGTATGAAGAACCTGGTCCCAACCGGGTCGATTCCCCGGGGCCAGCGCCGGAAGTGCAAGGAGGGAGGGACCATGCCGTGCTGGACAGCCAGAATCGCCTTGAGCAGACCCACCATTCCCGCCGCCGCCTCCGTGTGCCCAAGGTTGCTCTTCACCGATCCCAGCGCACACCGTCCCAGACCGGTCCCGTAGACCGCAGACAGCGAAGCGAACTCGATCTGATCGCCGACAGGAGTGCCAGTGCCATGCGCCTCGATCATGCCCACCTGTGCGGGATCGGCCCCGGCCCGGGTGAGTGCCGCGCGAAACACCTCCTGCTGTGCCTGTGCTGAGGGCTTGGTGAAGCGGGAGGTCCTTCCGTCATGATTGACGGCCGTGCCGCGCAGCACCGCGAGTATCCGGTCACCGGCACGCTGCGCATCCTCCAGCCGCTTGAGTACCAGCACCACGCAGCCGTCGGCACGGACGTATCCATCGGCCTCCTCGTCGAAGCTGTGGCATCGCCCCGTGGGCGAGAGCACCCCTAACTCGTTGTAGGCCGTGAGGACTCGTGGACTGAGCAGCAGGTTCACTGCCCCGGCCAGGGCGATGTCGCACTCGCCGACGCCCAGGCTCTGGCGGGCGAGGTGCGCGGCGACCAGACCGGACGAGCAGGACGTGTCCACCGTCAGGCTGGGACCGCGCAGGCCCAGTAGGTAGGACAGCCTCCCAGCGGCGGGGCCGAACTGGTTGCCGGTCACGAAATAGGGTCCACCGCCCGCCGGCAGCCAGTGGGAGTAAGCGGAGTAGTCTGGATTGCACATTCCGGCGAACACACCCGTTGCCGTGCCGGTGAGTGCCTCGGTAGGCAGACCCGCGTGCTCACACGCCTCCCAAGCCACCTCCAGCAACAGGCGGTGTTGCGGGTCTATCAGGTCCGCCTCCTGCGGAGCGATCCCGAATGCCTCCGCGTCAAAGGCGGCCACATCCCCGTCCAGGAACCCGCCGCACCATGTCACCTCACGTTTGGACTCCTCCTGCAACAGCGCCAACTCGGCGGGGTCCCAACGACCGGACGGAGCCTGCGACACTGCATCCCGGCCCTCGCACAGCAGCTGCCACAAAGAGGTCGCGGAGTCCACTCCGCCGGGGAGTCGGCACGAAGCCCCCACCACCGCCACGGCAGCGGGAGATGCCACGGACAGGCTGTCCCCGTCACCGCGGCGGCTGCCGCCTTGCGTGTCCATGATTTTCTACCTCTCTGATTCACATTTCCGAGCATCATTCGGCGATGGCGGTGTGGTAGCTCCACTCATAGACCACCCGCGCCTGTCCATCGCCGCACTCAATGAGCTCATCGGTCAATACGAAATGCTCACGGCCGTTACCGAATATCACCGTGCACTTCTCGACTGCAGCCTCCACGGAACAAGCGCGGAGGGACTCAGGGAAGCCGGAAGGGCCTCCGCTTAGGTAGATCTTCATGGCATATACCTCACATTGATATCCGGGCGACTGCGAGTTGTCTGCCGAGGACAATGTCCGCGTCGCGGCGGTAGACCCGAACGGGAACGGATCCACACGTCCGACGTTTCCAGATGACCACTGGGCCGTCATTGCTGACGACGCAGCGGAAAGGCGGAGTGGCCGCCCCTTGGAAGGTCACGGCGAATACAAGGAGCGCAGCAAGTACAGCCCTCAATCAGGCCGCGAAACAACACTCCAGGTGCACGAGACATGCACACTCGGCACATCATTGTGCGTTTGTGAACCACAGGCCATCGCGGCTCCTGCGCCACCCACCCTCGAGGGTGTAGTCCACTACTCTTCTCCGCGGCCAAGGCGGCATCCTCCGGGACACCTGGAGCCGTGGGACCGTGGGACACCCCCCATCTATGCGTCCCCGCCCTAGCCCGCGAGTTGGATGAGACGGTAAGCCTTGGATGAGACGGTAAGCCAAGGCCGTCGTGCCTCGCCCCGCCAATGGAGCCATTTCACAGTTGAGGCTGGCGATGTCTTACGCGTTGTCCTGGCGCGCACCCCATCGGCGAGCCGTTCGCCTCGACTGCACCGGATTGGATAGCAGACAGGAAAACTTCGCCCACTCGCCACGCAATGAGGTATCCACCACCCTTGAACAGGTGACAGACCTCGTCAATGATTTCGCAGCCTACGGTACAGACCACCACGAAAACGCCGAAGCCATTTCATGGCACAGAGATCATGTGAAGCCAGCACTGGGGCGGCAGGATAGCAATTCCCCAGTCGCCAAGAGCCTCCAGCAAATCGTGAACCTAGTCGATCAGGCCAGGCCAGGCAGTGGCGGCGCCAAGCGGGGTGGGCGGTCACGGTAGCCAGGCACAGTGCAGCTTCCTGCGCTGTCTGCTGGGTGAGGGGGGTGCCGGAAGGTGATCGGCGGCGGGTGCGCACAGGGCGGCATAGGGGGCGGGGTTGTCGTAGGAAGCGAGCCGGTACAGCGCGGGCACAGTGAGCCACCGGTTGGCAGGCCGGGCTCGACGGCAGGCTGGGCTACGGGAGCGGCCGTCCCGGCATCAGCTCCCCGCCCGCCGCACAGGCCTCGAAGATGGTCCGCCCCCGGACCAGATGAACACCGGCAGACGCACCTGCGAGACGGGTATAGGTGCTGAACCGACGGGGCCCGCAGGAGACGCCGCCCTCGGCGTAGTGGTCGACGACGCTGTTCGTCGCTCCGGGGTCATGTCGATGCTGGGCGGGGGCGACGGAAATGACGCGTCCTACCGGATGCCAGCTGCGTAGAGCGGCCATGACCGTGTCGGCTGTCGGCTGCGTGGTCGGGGCTAGTGACGTTCGCCCTACACGCGACGTGTGTTGGTGCATACCCAGCTACTAGAACTCAGTCCGTCCGGGGAAGGCTTCGGAGGTCTTCGGGGGTGAGTTCGAGTTCGTATCGGTTTAGATACCACTGACAAGCGAACACCGCGCTGCGGACAATCCATCCATAGTGGTCCGCGATCGCTGATGTGGTGGCTGTTGCGACGAAAAGGTGATGCAATTCCTGTTCGAGGTGCTTTCGTAACAGGTTCCGGGCCTCGGGGATCGAGCAGGCCCACAGCTCGGCGGCGAGGGGCAGCGCGTTGGCGGCGTTGCCTCGGTGGTCGCGTTCTGCGGTGCTCAGGTCGTTGGCAATCCGAATGATGTAGCTGGCGCGCTTCAGGACGGAGACAAGAAGGTCTGTCTCCTCCGCACGGATGCCTGCCGGTGCGCTGGTCATGAAGGCTGCCCAGTGGGTCGCTTCGACGGCGATCGAAGAGCGAGCGATGTGCATGTACCTCTCGAAGTTCGGCTGCTGCCCAATCCGGTGTCGCCAGGCCAGTTCTTGCAGCATCCCGTTGCTGGCTTGTTCCCATAGCCCGTGCCAACGCTGTCGATGCTGGTCTGCCTCGGGTGAGTCCATGACGCGGCGCATGCTGTCGACGAGCGCCAGGAGTACCTGCCGGAGGCCCGTCCCGCAGGCCGCTGGCACTTGTACCTCACCACCTGGGGTGGCGAGGACACGAAGCCACTCCTGTGTGAAAGCTTGGAGGACCTCCAGGCTGTTGTGTTCGGCAGTCTCTTCGTCCAGAACGTCGTCGTACGCGAAGACCGCGACGCAATGGCGGGCGAACTCCAGAGCTGTCCGGTACGGGGCACCGTCGTAGGAGACGGCAGCGCACAATGGCATCCATTGCAGGATGCTTCCGGCTCGCCCCTGCACGACTGCTGGGTAGTCCTGTGCCCAGGAGGTTAGGTCACGACGGATGTTCTGCGCGACGTCCAGGATCTGTGGTGGCAGCGGCAGTGGAGAACGGTCGAGTGGTTCGAGCCTTGCTACGTCGACAAAGGGCACAGCCGCATCTGGATTGATCGTTGTCTTCACTTGTTCTCCAGGCAGGCAGTGAGCACGGCTGTGTTGATGATCGCCTCAGGCGTGTACAAGTCTTTGTCGTGCCACAAGGGTGGGTGGCTCTTGTACAGAGGTGTTCGGCTCAGACGGGCTCGGGCCCGACTGACTGCTTCCTGTGAGCTGTGGGCATCCGAGTCCGGGAGGTTGACAAGCAGATGGACTGCGTAGGCGGTCTCTTCCGCCGTACCGCCCCAGACCCCCCACAAGCCGTCGGGGTGCTGGGTCTCCAGCAGCCATCGCACGGTCATGCCCAGCGCGGGTGTGGATGGGGTGTCGTCGAAGCGGTGCAGTGCGAGAGCTGCGCAGAAGGTGGCGTAGTAGGGGGAGGCATGCCAGCGGTCCTCCCACCCGCCCCAGTCCTGTTGCCGGGCGTACAGCCAGTCAGAGACCTTCTGGATGGTCGGTGTGTATTGCTGCTTCTTAGCCGGACGAGCGAGGACGTAGAGGCCCAAGGCTTCGAGCACATGGGCGTTGGTGGTGACGGACTGGCCCTGCTCACCTGGCCAGGTGCAGAAGTGGGTGTCGAGTTCGTACCGGAGCAGCGGGCTGAGGTCGAGCGGCTCACCGAGCAGGGTGAGAGTGGCCAGGACCATGCTGGTTGTGTCTGCGTCCGGGACCAACCCAGGAGCCGTCGCCGCCCCTTCGGGCTCCAGCGAGGCGTGCAGACTGCGCCGCAGATGTTGGGGAACCGTCATCCTGATGCCGGAGTGAAGCAGCCAGTTCAGCACCCATGCGCGTTCAAAGGTATGCGCGGGCCAGACACAGGGCAGGGGACCCCCGTACTGCTGAACCACCCGCTGCAGGTATCGGCGGGCCGCATCCGCTGCGGGGCGCTCGGAGGCCTTGGCACTGGCCAGCCAGGCGGCTGTGGCTGCAGGAGAGGCGCCGACACTGCCCGCTTCCGTTGGCCGCACCTTGTCCAGCCAGGAGGGCTCACTGAAAGTCTCCACTGCGTGAAGGAGCTTGCTCTCAAGCTGCGCCCCGCCAGAGAGCAAGGAACGCAGCGCAGTCAATCTACTCCCGCTGCGGCGAGCCAACTCGGCTACCCATCCGGGCAGTTGATGCGGCCTGTCCTTCACCAGGTTCCTACCCAAGTGCTGCTCGATACGCGGAACCAGCGTGGCGACGATGAGATCGGCGGCAGGAAGATCCGGCAGGTCGGCTTCAGCAAGATCGGCGAGGCCGCGGAGCCCCCCGCGCGCTGCGGCCTCGATCCGGGGCTGGTGCGGCGCTCGCTGCTCAACAGTCAATAGGGCCTCGATTGCGCTGAGAGTGGGGATGACCGCATATCCAGAATGCGCTGGCCCCCAATGCCCTTGTGACTGCTGGGTGGCGATCAGGAAGTCGACCCGCTCGGCGTGCCCTGTCAGCTCCGGCAGCAGGGAAACGACCCGTCCGCTCTCATACACGGAGGGGCTGATCTGATTCTGAGCAGTCAGACCAGACACCAGCGCCCGTGCGCATTCCTCAGCAGTGCCGGGCTGGCTTGCGCCGACAGGCGCAGGCCAGCCTCTCCTCAGTCCGGGTCCACTCATACGAAATTTCCCCCAACTCTGAGTGAAGTAGGGCCGCCGATGACGATCATCCGAACTGAGCTCCTCATGTCCGGACCTCTTGGATGACCAGCTGCCAAATGCTCAGCGTGAGCCCCGCCAGTCGCCCACTCACCACTTCTCCACGTCGGGGCGCCACACGGCCCGACTCACTGTGAGCCCGGGGATCAACGGACAGGCCGTGCCACCGGTCACGAGCTCCTGCTCGGCACCCTCCTGGTGGATGGTTGGGCGTGATGCCGTGCGGTGCGCGACTTTCCTCGGGCCCATGAGCCGCTCCTCCAGGCTGAGGCTCGAGGGTCACTCCGGCACCCACCCCATATGGGAAGGCCAGCAGCGCGTAATCCATCAATCTGTCCACGCGCGACTCCTGCGCGAGTTCTGGGGGCGCCGTAGACGCTGCTCGCGCGGTGCAGGACCTAACCGTCGGTACTGGGCATGCAGACTTTCAGGAGCGGCTATTGACTGGCTTTGAATTCGGCCGGCGAAGCAGTGAAGCTCCAGGACGAGCACCTCGTGGTACGTCGCGTGGAGCTCGGAGGCAGTGAGCATTCCGGCGGTGCTTGCGCCGATGGCGACGGTTGGGCTGGAAGCTCTCATGTGCCGGCCCCCTTCGAGACGGCTTCTTCGCGCAGGTCGCGGCGCAGTTCCTTGGGCAGCGAGAAGGTGATCGACTCCTCGGCCGCCCTGACCAGCTCGACGTCGCCGTAGCCGCGCTGGGCGAG
>NZ_JBVKCZ010000100.1:0-9888 GCF_055634335.1 Streptomyces sp. NPDC111802
GGCGGATCTTCCGCAGATCCCGATGCAGTCCAAACCGCATGACGTCAATCGCCAAAGCCGTCCTCACCCTGGAGCGGCAACGCTGAAGAAGCTCACTGATCGAGAGCGGGAGCCACTCCCTCCACTGATGCCGCGGGCCGTCACGGGCCGGCCGCGCGTGGAGGACCGTGGGCCATGGCAGACGGTCTCACCCGCTTGTGCCGCTACGCTTTGGACGGTGTGTTCACCCGGTTCCTGCAGCAGATCCAGGCTCGGGCGGACGCCGCCGGTGACATTGACTGGCTGGTCCAGATCGACAAAACCACTTGCCGGGCTCACCAGCATGCCGCCGCAACCGGCCGGGAAGCAGCGCCGGGTACCGTGGCTGCTGGTGACCGCTAAACTCCGCTTCGAGATGAGACGAACGTCGTGCTCCGAAATGGGCAGGTCTTCGGATTGCCGATGGGTATGAGGCGCGCGGGTCAGTGCTTACTCGAGCCAACACCGCTCCAGGCTGAGGTCGCTCCGCCAACCGTGTGAGAATGTGCCGCATTTCCTCAGGAGAGGGTAGGTGCCAGTCATACGGTGCGGGCATGAAATTAGCAATTGGCGAGTTCTGGGATGCATCCGCAGTGCGAGTAAGCGTTGAGACCACCGGCCTCCGGGGAGGAGACGCCGGACGGGGAGGCTGGGCTGAGGTTGAGATTGTTTTCCTCACCGGGGACAGATTCGATACACCGGACGGAAGACACTCATCGAAAGTCCTGATCAAAGTCAGTGGCGACTCCGAGATCTCGACGTTGGCAGCGGCGCTGGAGTGGGCCGGACGCCAACTGAGGGACCTCAGTGGGGCACGTGCCGTGCCCGTGTCAATTCCGCCCGGCTTGTAGCCAGAGGCGGGCAGCCACCCCTCTGTAAAACCGCGGATTCCGTCAGTACGACAGGCTCCGGCCGAAGACCGCCTCGTCATGATTGGTCGCGGCCCCGCTGTTGCGCCGCCTCCGCCCTGTCCAGCAGCAGCTGTGCCAGCGCGTCGGAGCAGGCTTGGCGGAGTTGCCGGGCGGCCCCGCCGACCCTCCGCAGCAGGGAGATCGGATGGCGCCGCCGCCGCGATCCGTTCGGTGGTTCAGTAGTTGCGCTCGGTGACGGGATACCCCGGGCCGTTTTCTGGGTTGGCCCACGGCCGCATCGCCAGCGTCCGGATGTTGCAGCGGCGGCGCCACAGCACCAGCGGCACCGCACCCGCCAGGGCGAGCCCCTGCGGCGCGATGGTCAGCGCGGCGGACCGGGCGCTCAGATTCTGCTCGAAGGTCTCCGGCACCGGCAGGTTGTCCCAGCGGTTGACCGGCCAGGCGACCACGATGGCGCGGCCGACGACCTCGTCGACGGGCACCATGCCGTGGTTCTTGTCGGCCTGGTTGTAGCGCGAGTCCCGGGAGTTCTGCCGGTGGTCGCCCATGACCCAGACGAAGCCCTCGGGGACCTTGACCTTGAACTGGCCGCCCTGGTCGTCCATGCTGCACGGCGTGTTGCCGGGGTAGACGTACGGCTCGTTCAGCGCCTTGCCGTTGACCAGCAGCGGGCCGGTCTTCTTGCACTCGATCGTGTCACCGCCGACGCCGATGACGCGCTTGATCAGGTCCTTCTCCTCCGCGGACGGCATCAGGCCGATCCAGCTGAGGAAGGTCTGCAGGGCGTTGGGGTCCGGGGTGGGCTCGCCCGCCAGCCAGTTGTCGGGGTCGTGGAAGACGACGACCTCGCCGCGCTCGGGCTCGGAACCGAACCAGGGAGTCAGCTTGTCGACCAGGACCCGGTCACCCTGCTGGAGGGTGTTCTGCATCGAGTCGGAGGGGATCGAGAACGCCTGCACCAGGAACGTCTTGACCAGCAGCGCCAGCAGCAGTGCGATGCCGATCAGGATCGGCAGCTCCTTCCACATGGAACGCTGATTGGTCGGCTTGGGAGACGTCCTTCCCGACCTATGGCCGCGGGGCTGGGATAGACCTGCCGCGCCTCTGGGGTTGCTGGCTGCGCCGGAATAGCGTTCAGAGGTCACGACATCGTCCAGGGCGGGGTCGACTGCATCGACGAGGTGTCGGAAGCGCCTGCCGTCCTCCACCGCATGTGTGTCAGCCGCTGCATCCGCCGGGTCAAGCTTCTGGTCAACCAACTCCTCTTCATATTCAAAACACTCACAAACGGACGGCTCGTCCAAATTTGCTGGCCGTCAGGGGGTAACGTGCTCATGACTGATGCCTTTGTCGTGTGCGTCAAGCGAAGCGTTCGCCTCGCTGGCCTTAGGACACGACGGGCAAGCGGACTGTTACGTCCCACGCAGTGCCATCGCGTGTGATCTGAGACACCCGGGTTGCGTCTTCGGCTCAGGAAGTGTGGCAGCTGAGTGTAAGTCCACTGGTAGGGGAGTGCACGGAGGCGGCGCTCGTGAAGGCGGCAGCTCCGGCGGCCACGGGTCCACTGGTGGCACCCAGTCATCTGCACAGCGCGCCATCGATAGTGCGATGCGTTGTGTGGCAAGGGGCAGGAGCGTGGCGCGTCACTGTCACCCGTGCCGGGGGAGTGGAGGCTCCCTATTTCCCCAAGCCTAATCAGAGGAGGAGCGTCCTGGGCGGCCGTTCCGACAGTACTCGGTCACCGAACGGCATTGTCGATTCGTCCGTAATGTGCGGTTGGATCAATTCGCTCGACGGGTCACCGCTACTTCGCACGGCGATTGGTTGTCAGCATTGGCTTACCTGGTCACGGAATAACCTGTGGCGCCGGCCGGCCCGACAGGATCGAATGGTGAGGCCTGTCTCACCATTGAACGTTCTGTTCAGAGGGACTCTCTACGTCATTCTGTCTGCACCCCGGCCAACCAGCGGAGGGCTGGGACTGAAGAACTCGTGGGGTTTGCGGCGGCGGACAGTTGCCCCAACGACACCCAACACGGTGATTGCGGCAGTAGTGCCACCCACGAGCGGATCGATGAGGGGCACAGGGACGATGGTCGGAGGAATGGACCTCGTTGGCGTGGACGGCCTCTGGGCGCAGGTGCCCCCCCCGGCCGGATGCATACTACCCAGTGCTGTGAGGGTGATTCCGCAAATATTGACCGGTGCATTGACTGGTAATTCGATCCGGTTTCCAGAGAGCAAGCCGGAGGGGTCGCTGGCCGCACTTGCTGGGTAACCAGTTACTGCACTCACCCCTAGTGCGATTAATCCGACTGTTAGGGCAGTCGTGAATCCAGTTTCTTTCATTCTTTTCATTAAATCACCCTTTCATGCGAAGTCGGAGCCGACTGGGTTTCTTGTCTGCGTGTAAATACTTACCGGACTGCATTTCGATAGGCAAGCATAAACCGGGCATGTGTGCGTGCGAGTTGCCCGCGACCTTGATTTATTATCGATCATTGCGGTTATTCATAATTGTACTGATCCTCTCCAGGCCGCTTCCGCGTAGATCTGCGATGAGGAAAGAATTATTGAGACGGTATTGGGGGGGTGTGCATGATGCCGTGATACATTCCGCCGACTGTGCGGCGGAGTCCGCGGGCGGCGCCCGGTGCGGGTGCGGGCCAGGGTGCCAGGCGGGAGGGTGTGGCGGTGGTTGTGACGGCGAGCGTTTGGGCCTGCGGAGAGGAGGCGGCGCTACGCGATCTGGCCTATGGGGCTGCCCGAGGAGTCACCGCGGTTGAGGCGGTGCCCTATGCCTGTTGATCACGAGCGTTGCTGACGCAGGCCGGTTTGATCGTGGCGAGTGCCGCCGTGTATGGCCCCCGTAATGCCCTGCTGACCGTTAGTGGCAACGGACTGTTGGTCGGATTCGTCCGCTCCGGTCACGCATGTGGCGGTCGAGATGGGCGTCTCCCGCGGCACGGCACCACAGATGGATCCGCAGCTGACGGTCAGATGGTGACGTCGGATTCGTCATTCGCTCCACATCGAACAACACCGATGAGCAGAGGCGGGGCATGCGCGGTGGGCGCGGGACGCGTATCCCTGATCCGCGGTGACCGCGCTCGGTCGGGTGTCGGGTCGACCGTCCAGCAGAGGGGTGTGGATCTTCTTCAGCACGGGAGTGAACTGCGGGCTGTCCGTGGCCTGCACAGCAGTCAGAACGATAATGGCCGGAGCTTGCGGTTGGCAGCAAGGCGAGTCTTGCTGGTCATTCCGGCGCGGGACCTTCCGGGGAAGGCTTGCTTCAGCCGGAGCCTGCGTCGGCGGCGGTGGCGCCGGTGTGCGGCCCGCTCGGGCTCAGTTCCCCGCCCCGCCCGTTCTGTCCCACCTCGTCAACCCTTTCGGCCGGACCTGTTGCGACTGACTGTAGTCCGGGAACGGCGACGCGAAAGCTGATGCCTAACGCTAACCCGGCCGCCCGCGGGTGATGCAGGTCCCGGCCGATGCGTAAACATCGTTCACCAGCCACACAGCGCTCAGCGCCGTGTGGCGGACTGGCGATGTGACCTCAGTGTGCTGCTTCGAATGCTTCGCGGATCTCCTTAGGGACACGGCCCCGTTGGCTTACCTCCTGGCCGTTCGCGCGCGCCCACGCCCGGACTTCCTCGGCACTGGGACCGGGCGCAACCTCCTTGCGAGTGCGGCCTGAGTACTTAGTGCGCCCGATCTTGCGGCCCTTTTCGATGAAGGTGCGCAGCGCTGCGTCCAGTTTGTCATAGTTCTCGGGTGTGAGATCAATTTCGTACTCAACGCCATTGAGTGAGAACCGGTGCGTGGACACCTCATCGGATTCCGCGCCTGTGAGGTCGTCCGTGTAGACAGTCACAACTTTCTGAGCCATGCGCGGATCGTACCGCATTTTACTGGGTGCGATCACGGGCGTGCCTGGCCCGTCCTGCATATCAGCATTGAAGATATCTCGGGGTTTCCTTCTCGAGGCCATGCTCTTGAGGCTGAGAGCGGCGATGCGCCCGAATGGGGTGGAACCTCCCTATTCGGGCCCGGGTCGAGGAGGGGTGGGATGTCACCCCCCTAGCTGTCCCGCGGGAGGAGGCGGCATCCCGCTCCCGAGGCTGCAGCCAGCCTGCTGGAAGATGGCCCGATCCGACATCCCGCCTTCCGTTAAGGGAACATGCAGAGATGGCACGAGGTCGCGAGTAGTGTCCGAATTTGTCGATGCAGTTAAGGGCTTGGATGCTGGGAAGCGGCCTAAGGTGACTGCGGTTGATCATGATATTTGCGTGGTTCCTCTCGGTCTGGCCGAGTGGCTCACGCCGCGAAGCCGGAAGCGCCTGGCGCACGAGGTTGGGTGATTTCGACGGATTCGCAGACCCGTAGGCGGGATGGCATCCGCATGGACTGGAAGCTGACGGGCGGGGGGGACCGGATGAAGGTCAGGGTGGGCCGTCGAGTCGTGGTAACGCTCTAGTAATTGGCATACAGGGCGGTGTACGTCGACTGTCCGAGGTTGAGTGGATATCCTGAGCGCAGGATGTGGGTTGCGGGTGGCCGACTCGCCGATTTGATCGTGGTGAAGATGTAGGGCACTCCCGTCTTAGTAGGCAGGAACGTGTGCCAGTGTTCGTGAAATTGATTTGGATGAATACCGGTCCGGTGCCGACGGTAACTTGACCTATGAACAGGCGCATGTCGCCAAGTCGGCATGTTGGGGTGGCCGGCACCGCGTGGGTGGGAAAAGACACCAATGGCGCTCCCGGCGGTAGCGAGTAAGCCAGCGCAGGCGAGGGCTATCTGTCTGGGGATATACTTCAAGATGGACGCTTCCATGGCGGCAGTGCACCACGGCGCCACCGTCTTAGCGCCGCTGCTCCGCGGCCGATCCAGGGTACGAACGCGAGAGCAGGATTTGCGCGGTCTCTTGTGTAGCCACTTGTTCTGCTACTACACGGTTGCTCGTCCTCTGTTTTGTCTCAAGTAGCTACTACCGATTCGCGCAGACTTCCTGCCATTGTGCGGCGTGGCAGAGACTGGCACCGCTGCAAAATTTCATACGCACTTCATCGTGAGCCGACGCATCATTCGAATGTTGTCATCACCCTGGCCCTGGATGGATCTGGTGCCAGGCGCAAGTGCATTGACCCGGAGCGTTTGGGCTTGGGCCGATAGAACTCCCGGTCTACCCGTGTTCGTCCATGCTCGGTGGCATAGGCGCCGAACGCTCTGACATTGCGCTTGTCCATCTTTTCCGAGTCACCCATCTACTCCTGGCCCGCCCTCGCCGGAGTGCAGCCCTTGAGGAACCCAGTGTCGTCACGATCAGCACACCACCAGCGCCAAGCTTCTCGGCTACGTAGTCGCACACACCGTCACGGATCGTGTCCGCGCCCCAGCGCGCGCTGGCCAGCAGATGCTGGTCACCTGTTCGGCGTAGTGGTGGCCGGGGGGAGAGTTCGTCAACCTTCTTCACCGGTTACGGTTGTGATGCCCGCGAAGGGACGCCCCCGGCGGATCACGGTTCGCCGGGGGCTGCCGAGGCCCGTCACAACGGGGAACGTCGTCGCTGTGCCGCAACATGAGAGATGCGCCGAGCACAAAGGTTTGCCCCATCAGGTCGGGCTGGGCGGCATCGAAGCGCGTGGGCGGGGCCACATGTCCATGCCTTGTTCCATGGCCGCCGCTCGCATGAGCGGCGGAGGTCCACTCAGCTCATCGCCGATGCCCTGCGTCCGTCAACATAAGACATCCGTGCGACGGAGAAGTCACGCCTTGGTCGGGCTGTCATTGCCCCATCAGGCGGGGACGTGGCCGCCGGCGCCCCCTATGGGACACATCTGGCGTGGAACCAGTGGACCTGCTGGACTGGGTTCGCTCCAGTCCCCACACGCGTTTTGCGTCAAGGTTGTCGGAGGCCCGTACTCACAGGCCAGCGGACTAGTGACCGAAGCGTTCCGCTCACCGTCAATACCGACTGCGCGAGAGAACCGCTCGCCCGGGTGGGCGCGACATCTACGCCAGACGAAGGGCAGCGCGAACTCCCAGCAAGCTCTTGAAGATCATCGAGTAGCACTTACGTGCCTGCGTGCCGACGAGGTGTCCCGTCGCCCTGGCACGGTGGCTGGCGGGGGAGCGGTGCGGTATGGCGATCCTGCCCCTTCCATTCCTTTGAGACTCATCCGTCGGGACTGTGGCTGACCTCTGACTGCCATCCTCGCGGGCGAGCGGGCTCAAGACCTCACCTGCGCTACCTGGGCACTGGCCGGGACGCTTCTGAGGAGGACGAGGCGAAGTTGGACAGCGCTTCGCAGAGACACGTGGGTGACCACCCAGGGATGCCTGCTCTAGCGGTTTAACCTGGCGGTCTCCGGCACGAGATAGGCGATGCCGGGACCTGTCCCCGGACGACACGCATCTTGGCGCGGTGTCGCAATACACGCCGAACGGGGCTGCGGCAGCGAATCGACGCACCTCGACGACTCGGCCAAGAATTTCGGCTGCGGTCAGATGGTAGCTCCCGAACAGATCAGTGAGAGGGTGCCAACGGCTGAGATTTGTTGAGTGATCCGCTGATCCAGTAAGACGATCCGTTCAGACAACGCTCATCGGCGAGCTCCAGGGCCGGCAAGAGGCGTATCCGGTTGGCTGGCAGCCCTGGAGTTGTCGGGTCGCAGTGTCTGCGGACAGCTTCCGCAGTGGCGGCCAAAGCCAAGCTCAACGACCCGCAGGTGCAGGCGGTTTACGGACTAGGTGCGCTGGCGCACCAGTTCATCGCGTCGGTCGCTGAGGAGCCGCAGGACCGTGGCGTCGTCCTCAGCCTATGGTGTCTGCAGGCCTGAAGCGTGCAGGGCGCGGCACCGTCGCTTGGGCGTCGGCGGGGTCGGTCTTGCGCGGATGTTGGCTGAGCAGGTGCACCAGCTTTGCCGGCCTATCGACGACGCGGTCGCGCCGCTGCAGCAGTCTCGGGCCAGATTCCAGCCCATGCCGCGAGGGTTCTCAACGGCTCACTGGCGCAACGGCCATTGGCGAGACCAGCGCACCAAGCGCCGGAATCCTTCGTCGGCCGCATCCACCCGGGTCGGCATGGCCACCGCAGTACTCTGGATATCCACGGCTACCGTGGCCCACGAATACTTGTGGGATCGACGCCAATGGTGATGAGCCGGATAGAATTCACTTGCTGCGTCACTGTTGCCTCCCCCTGCAGTCATTCGTTCGACGAGCGAACAACGAGGACTGCGCGGCGTCAAGCGCAGCAGACCTCTCTGGAGCCCACTCCCGGCGGGCGAGCCTGAGCAGGCGCATGCCAGTCGCGGGCCAGCCAGCCATGAAACGGGGCGGCATTTCAAGCACAAACGACCTGCTCAGAGCAGGCCACACGTTGCCTCATGTAGTGGCGCGGCCTGGCCATGCGCAGCAACGAGCTTGCCATGGTCTACCCAAGCCGCATTCCACCTCGCAGGCATCCTCATCTGAGCCCGCAGATGGCCAAAGAGAAGAATCTAGATTGCGGACATTCTCCCCGTAACAGCGGCATCGACGATGCACCCACTGCACGCACGGCGCTGGCAGCGTATGCGGTGACGCTTGTGGCCACACCCCACGTACGCCCTCTGTACACCGAGCCGTCCGGCTGCCATGTCTATCCACCAATCACGCGGTACGGTGCAACGCCTCCTCATCCGGCGCGATCCATCCATCAGTTGAAACAGCACTCGTGTGCTTCCCGATGCCCGAGGGATCGGTCCAACTCGGTCCTGCCGATCATGGGCAAGATCTGTTCACACCGCTGTGGGATATTCTCCACACCCGCAGATGACCGACGTCGCCACGTGCGGAGAGGGTGCACGGATCGACGCCGGTCATAACAGCGCTGGAGGGGCCGTCCCGCGCCCGCCCGGATGGTCTCCCCTGGGACTGCGCCCAGTCCATCCGTGAGGACGCTTTTCCCGCACGAGCGGGGGATGTGTCCCCTAAACTGGCGGGCTGCCCGTGCCCGTCGGCTGTTCCCGCGTCAGTCAAGATGACGGCGGGTAAGGCGAGAACCGCTCGTACCAATCACCTCCCCAAAATGTGCGGTATGGGGCCGTGCTCGTCGGGTTGCTCGCGGGTAGTCCGGCCTTGCGGCGATCGAGCAGTGGCCTCCCAGCCCACACAGGCCCCTCCTGGTGTGGGTTCGGCCCCAAGAGGGCTGAAACTAGTGGCCCGACAGCATGCCGGAATAGTCATTCTGGTGAGTGATTTCGCTGCGTTCCTTGGAGGCGCGTGGTTCAGCGGAGAAGGTGCAGAACCAACTGATCGAAACAGCCACGTATCCGGTTCTATCATCGTTGTGCGGTGATTCCATCGAACGCTTGCGCGGGCTTCTTCGAGCTCGTATCCCTCGCCTAGAGGGGCGCTTGAGACAACACGCCGATGAAAGTTGGGCCACTTCAAGTCTTCAGTCCACGAAGGCACATCCAGTGCGGACCAGCACTGTGCATCGAGCGTGCTGTTGCTGCGGGCACAATCGGCTTAGAACTATGGCCGTTCGCGCGCAGGTACAAGGAACTGGAAACGGGGCCCGGGCAAGGGCCATCGGCCAGAGCGAAAGACGTCAATGCCGTCGGACCGCACGTGGTGGGTCCTGCGGACGGCTGGCCGATACGTCTCGTCCCGCCACAAGACAACGGGCAACGGCGGATGCAGGCAGTTAAGACAGTCTCCGGTTCAGCGCGCTTTGACACCGTACCGGTAAGTGTCTGTCACCTGCTGACCTGCCGGGCTCCGGGGCCCGGCCCACGGCCGCCAACGGAAACGTGCGGGTCTCCCGTCGGCCTGTGGAATGTGACGCTACCGGTGTCGGCTCCACCGTCCGATACCTGAGCGCGGGCGAGTGGATCGCCGACTCTGCCCCGCACTGAGGATTTTCAGTGTTGCTTCTCCAGGGTGAGGACAGCTTTGGCGATGACGGTCATGCGGTTCGGGCTGATGCGGGATCTGCGGAAGATCTGCC
>NZ_JBVKCZ010000101.1:0-9806 GCF_055634335.1 Streptomyces sp. NPDC111802
ATCAACGGACCCTCCTCGATCGTGCTCTCGGGCACGGAGGAAGCCGTTCTCGCGGTCGCCGCCGCCCTGCCCGACGGCCGGCGCACCACCCGGCTGCACGTGTCGCACGCCTTCCACTCACCGCTGATGGAACCGATGCTCGACGAGTTCCGAGCGGCGATCTCGAACCTGCGCTTCCACGAGCCGCGCATTCCACTCGTCTCCAACCTCACCGGAGACCTCCTCGCCCCGGACACGGCGGACTACTGGGTCCGGCACGTCCGCGACACCGTCCGCTTCGCCGACGACGTGCGCACCCTCACCGACCACGGCGTCACCCGCTTCCTGGAGATCGGCCCGGACAGTGTGCTGTCCGCCCTGATCGAGCAGACGGCGCCGGAAGACACCGTCATCGTCCCGACGTTGCGCAGGAGCCGGCCCGAAGAGGCGGCCACCCTCACGGCCCTCGCCCACCTCTTCAGCCACGGCGTACCCGTCGACTGGCCTGCCTGCTTCACCGGAATCCATGCTCGCCCCGCCGACGTACCGACCTACCCCTTCCAGCGTCGGCGCTTCTGGCCGACGCCCTCCCAGTCGCTCAAGGACCCCATCGCCCTTGGTCTGGAGCCCGTCGGACATGCGTTGCTCGGCGCGGCCGTGCCCCTTGCCGGTTCCGACGGCCTGGTCCTGACCGGTCGGCTTTCGCTCGCCTCGCATCCCTGGCTCGCCGACCACACGGTGCACGGACGTTCCCTGCTCCCCGGCGCCGCGCTGGCCGAAATGGGGTTGCGTGCCGGTGAGGAGTGCGGCTGTCGGCGCCTCGCCGAACTGACCCTGGGCACGCCGCTGGTGGTGCCCGAGGAGAGTGCCGTACGGCTTCAGGTCAGTGTCGACCCGGCCGGCGCGGACGGGCGGCGGGCGCTCACCGTGCAGTCGCGTCCCGAGGCAGATGCCGAGGCGCCGTGGACCGTCCACGCGACCGGACTGCTGGACGACGGGGAGGAAGTACCCGCGTACGAACCGGAGTTGGAGGTCTGGCCGCCGAGCGGAGCCGACCCCGTCGCACTGGACACGTTCTACGCCGACCGGGCGTCGACCGGGTTCGGGTACGGCCCCGCCTTCCAAGGGCTGCGTGGCGCGTGGCGGCGCGGTGACGAGGTCTTCGTCGAGGCGGAGCTGCCCGTGGGGACGGAGCCGCGTGGCTTCGCCCTGCATCCCGCCTTGTTCGACGCCGCTCTGCAGGGCACTTCGCTGCTGGTCGGGGACGGTGTGGTGCCGTTCTCCTGGGAGGCCCTCGCGCTGCACGCTGAAGGGGCGACGGCAGTGCGGGCGCGGCTGGCGCTGGTCGCGCCCGACCGTGTACGGGTGACCCTCGCCGACCCGATGGGGCAGCCCGTGGCAGGTGCCGACGCGCTCGCCGTACGTGCCATCACGGCGGGGCAGTTGGACGCGGTGGCCACGGCCGGGCCGCTCTACCGGGTCGAATGGGTGCCGGCTGCGGAGACCGACCGCAGTCCCGGCGCCGTAAGCGTTTCCGGGGACGACGACGGCACGCTCGGCGTGGCGCTGCGGGACGCGGGCCTCGTCGTGGACGAGGACGGAGCCGAGGCCGAGGTTCTGGTGCTGCCGCCGCCCACGTCGCAGGTGCGTGCCGCCGTGGCGGACGCCCTGGCAGTGCTGCAGGGCGCCCTCGCGCGAGAGGCGGAGCGTCGACTCGTCCTGGTCACGCGGGACACCGACGAGCCCGCCGTCGCGGCCGTGCGCGGACTGCTGAGGTCGGCCACGGCCGAGCACCCCGGCCGACTGGCCGTACTCGCCCTCACCGATCCGGCGCCGCAGGCGCTCCGCGGCGCACTCGCGCTGATCCTCGACGGTGCCGAGCCCGAGGTCGCGGTCCGGGGACGGGACGTGGTGGTGCCCAGGCTGGGGCGGGTGACGGGCGGTGAGAGGCGGTCTCGGGCGTGGGACCGGGGCAGTGTGCTGGTCACCGGAGGCACCGGCGGCCTCGGTGCCGCCGTGGCGCGGCATCTCGTCGAGCGGCATGGCGTACGGGACCTGCTGCTGGTCTCACGCCGGGGGCCGGAGGCGCCGGGCGCGGCCGAACTGGTCGCCGAGTTGTCGCGGGCCGGTGCCCGTGCCGAGGTCGCCGCCTGTGACGTGGCCGACCGCGACGCGCTCGCGGGACTGCTCGCCGGGCGGACCCTCGGTGGTGTGGTGCACACGGCCGGAGTGCTCGACGACGGCGTGGTCACCGCGCTGAGCGAGGAGCGGGTGGCGGCCGTGCTGCGGCCGAAGGTGGGTGCCGCCCGCCATCTGCACGAACTCGTCGACACCGAGGTGCCGTTCGTGGTGTTCTCGTCGGCCGCCGGTGTGCTCGGCAGCGCCGGTCAGGGCAACTACGCCGCCGCCAACGCCTGTCTGGACGCCCTCGTGCGTGAACGGCGTGCCGCGGGGCTGCCGGGGCTGTCGCTTGCCTGGGGCCCCTGGGAGGCATCCGCCGGGATGACCCGGCAGCTCACCGACTCCGATCGGGCCCGCATGGCCCGCACCGGGCTGCTGCCCCTGCCCACGGCGACGGCGCTCGCCCTCTTCGACACCGCCCTGGACCTCGACGAACCCGTCGTACTGCCCCTGAGCCTCGACGTACCGGCACTGGGCGCCGCCGGGCCCGCCGCGCCGGCTGTGCTGCGGGGGCTTGTCCGCGACCGGCGCCGAACCGCCGCCGCGCCGTCCGCGCCCGGTGCCGACGGGCTCGCCGGGGCACTGGGCCGGCTCGGACCCGGGGAACAGCGACGCGAGCTGCTCGGCGTGGTCCGCGCCCAGGTCGCCCGTGTGCTCGGACACCGCCGCGCCGATGCCGTCGATCCCCAACGGCCCTTCCGAGAACTCGGATTCGACTCGCTGACCGCCATCGAACTGCGCAACGGCCTCGCCGCCGCCACCGGCCTGCGCCTGTCCGCGACCCTCGTCTTCGACCACCCGACGGCCGCCGACCTCGCCACGCACCTGCACGAGCGGCTGACCGGCGGTCCGACGCCGGACGCCACCGAACCGACCGCCCGGCGCACCGCCACCGACGACGACCTCGTGGCGATCGTGGGGATGGCCTGCCGCTTCCCCGGCGACGTCGGCTCCCCGGACGATCTGTGGCGGCTGGTGACCGACGGCGTCGACGCGATCGGCGACGTACCCGCGGAGCGCGGCTGGGAAGACACCAGGCGGGGTGGGTTCCTCACCGGCGCGGGCGACTTCGACGCCGACTTCTTCGGAATGAGCCCGCGCGAGGCACTCGCCACGGACGCGCAGCAAAGGCTGCTTCTGGAGGTCTCCTGGGAGGCCGTCGAGGACGCCGGAATCGACCCGGTGACACTGCGGGGCAGCCGTACCGGCGTCTTCGCCGGCGTCATGTACGGCGACTACGGCACGCTCCTCACCGACGAGCGCTACGCCGGCCTGCGCGGCGCCGGCAGTGCCCACAGCGTGGCTTCCGGCCGGGTCGCGTACACCCTCGGCCTGGAAGGACCGGCGGTCACCGTCGACACCGCGTGCTCCTCCTCGCTCGTCGCGCTGCACCTGGCCGCCCAGGCGCTGCGCGGCGGCGAGTGCACCCTCGCGCTCGCCGGTGGTGTGACGGTGATGGCGACCCCTTCGACCTACGTCGAGTTCGACCGCCAGGGCGGGCTCGCCGCCGACGGCCGCTGCAAGGCGTACTCCGACGGGGCGGACGGTGTCGGCTGGGGCGAGGGCGTCGGCCTGGTCGTGCTGGAGCGGCTGTCCGACGCCCGGCGCAACGGGCATCCGGTGCTGGCTGTCCTGCGCGGCTCCGCCGTCAACCAGGACGGCGCCTCGAACGGCCTGACCGCCCCCAACGGACCCGCCCAACAGCGCGTCATACGCCAGGCCCTGGCCGCCGCCGGCCTCGCCCCGGCCGAGGTGGACGCCGTCGAGGGCCACGGCACCGGCACCCGCCTCGGTGACCCCATCGAGGCGCAGGCCCTGCTCGCCACCTACGGACAGGACCGCGCGCACCCGCTGCTGCTGGGCTCCGTGAAGTCCAACATCGGGCATACACAGGCCGCCGCGGGCGTCGCCGGCGTCATCAAGACGGTGCTGGCGCTGCGCCATGGCGTCGTGCCGCGCACCCTGCACGCCGAGACCGCGTCCACGCACGTGGACTGGGCATCGGGCGCCGTACGTCCGGTGCGTGAGGACACCCCGTGGCCCGAGACGGACCGGCCGCGCCGGGCCGCCGTGTCCTCCTTCGGCGTCAGCGGCACCAACGCCCACCTCATCCTGGAGGCGGCCGCACCGCGGGCGGCCGAGCCCGAGCGGAGCGATGTGGCCGTGACACCGGGAGTGGTCCCCTGGGTCATGTCCGCCCGCACCGCACCGGCCCTTGACGCCCGTACGGCGCAACTCGCCTCCCGTGAAGACGCCCTGGACGTCGGCCTGACCCTCGCGGCCACCGCCGGTAACGCCTTCCCGCACCGCGCCGTGGCCCTCGCCACCGGCACCGGCACCGGCAGCCCCGTGGAGATCGCCCGGGGGGTCGCCGCCGAGCCCGGCCCGACCGCGTTCCTGTTCTCCGGCCAGGGCGCTCAACGCCTCGGCATGGGCCGCGAGTTGTACGACCGCTTCCCGGTGTTCCGCGCCGCCCTCGACGAGACGCTGGCCCTGCTCGACCCCGGACTCCGCGACGTACTGTGGGGCGGCGACGAGGCCGCGCTCAACCGGACCGGCGCGGCCCAGCCCGCCCTGTTCGCCGTCGGGATCGCCCTGTACAGGCTGCTGGAGTCCCTCGGACTGCGCCCCGACATGGTGGCCGGGCACTCCGTCGGCGAGATCGCCGCCGCGCATGTCGCCGGTGTCCTCTCCCTGCCCGACGCGTGCCGCCTGGTCACGGCCCGGGCCACCCTGATGGACGCCCTGCCGGAGGGCGGCGTCATGGTCGCCGTCGAGGCCGACGAGGACGCCGTACGGCCACACCTCGCGGCCGGGGCGAGTCTCGCCGCCGTCAACGGGCCCGCCGCCGTGGTCGTCTCCGGAGACCCCGACGCCGTGGAGGCCACCCTCGCCGCCCTCCCGGGCCGACGCACCACCCGTCTCCCGGTCAGCCACGCCTTCCACTCGGCACACATGGACCCCATGCTGTCCGCGTTCCGTGCGGCACTGGACGGCTTGGACCTCCAGCCGCCCCGTCTGCCCGTCGTGTCGACACTGACCGGAAACGCCGTAGGGGAAGGCGAGTTGACCGACCACGGCCACTGGGTACGGCAGGTGCGCGAGACCGTCCGCTTCGGCGACGCGGTGCGCGCCATGGCCGACTCCGGCGTACGGACCTACGTCGAGGTCGGCCCCACCGCCGCCCTCACGGCACTCGTCGAGTCGATCCTGCCCCTGGACGCAGACGCAGACGCAGACGCAGACGCCCTCGCCGTGCCGCTGCTGCGGTCCGGCCGCCCCGAGGAGAACACGCTGGTCACGGCGCTGGCCCGGCTGTTCACCACCGGTGTCCCCGTCGACTGGCCCGCGTTGTTCACCGGCACCGGTGCCCGCCGCACGCGACTGCCCGCCTACCCCTTCCAGCACCGCCGCTACTGGCCGGCCGCCGGGGCCGCACGCGGTGACGTCCGCAGCTCGGGACTGACGGCGGTGCACCACCCGCTGCTGGGAGCTGCGGTCCGTCTCGCCGACAGCGACGCCGCTCTGTTCACCGGCCGCGTCTCGACCACGACCCATCCCTGGACCACGGGCCACCGCGTCGCCGGCCGGGTCGTGCTGCCCGGCACCGCGCTCGCCGAACTCGCCGCCCGAGCCGGCGCCGAACTCGGCCACGGGCACATCGCCGAACTCACCCACGCGCAGCCGCTGGTCCTGCCCGACGGCGAGGCCCTGACCCTCCAGGTGTCCGTCACCGAGCCCGACGAGGCCGGCCTGCGCCCCGTCACCGTCTCCTCCCGGCCCGACGACGACCCCGACGCTCCCTGGCTGCGCCACGCGGCCGGTCTGCTGGCCGCCACCGTCCCCGTGCCGGGTACGGCCGTCCCGTGGCCGCCCACCGACGCCGAGCCCGTCGACCTCGACGGCTTCTACGCCGAACTGGCCGACACGGGCCTCACCTACGCGCCGCCGTTCGGGGCGCTCACCGCCGTCTGGCGGCGCGGCACCGAGGTGTTCGCCGAGGCCGCGCTGCCGGACGACGCGGACACCGACGGCTTCGGCCCGCACCCCGCCCTGTTCGACTCCCTGCTGCACGCCGCCGTCTTCACGGGCGGCACACCGGGGCTGCCGTTCGCCTGGCAGAACCTTGACCTGCACGGCAGCACGGGCGCACGCGTGCTGCGCGCCCACATCGTCCGCGACACGACCACGGACGCCGTCCGCCTCACCGTCACCGACCCCGCCGGAACACCGGTGGCCTCGGTCGGCTCCCTCGTCACCAGGCCGCCGGCCGAGACCCGTACGACGGTCCCCAACGCGCTGTTCCGGCGCACCTGGACGCCCGTACCGGATCACGAGGCCTCGCCGGATGCTCGTACGGCCCTACTCACCACGGGTTCGGCCCCCGCCTGGGCACCAGAGGACGCCGAGATCCTGGACGCGCTCGACAGCGCGCTGACGGCACCGGACCTCGTCCTCACCGAGATCACCGCCGGGGAGCCGCACCGCACGCTCCGGCACACCCTGGACATCCTCCACACCTGGCTGGCCGCCCCGCCGTACGCGACGTCCCGCCTGGTCGTCGTCACCGCCGACGAGGACACCCCGGTGCTGGAAGCCGTCCGGGGCCTGGTCCGCTCGGCGGCCAACGAACACCCCGGCCGCCTGGGCCTGCTCACCCGCGACCCGGGCGCGCCGCTCCTCCCGTCCCCGGGCCGGCTGCTCGCCGCCTACGACCTGGGCGGCGAGTCGGAGATCGCCGTACGCGGAACGGAACTGCTGGCGCCTCGCCTGACCCGTCACGAGCCCGGCGCCGCGGAGGCCCGAGACCGCTGGACGGGGCCGGGCAGCGTGCTCGTCACAGGCGGCACGGGCGGGATCGGCGCGGCCCTGGCCCGCCATCTCGTCACCCACCATGGCGCACGCGACCTGCTGCTGGTGTCCCGGCGCGGCGCGGACGCCCCGGGAGCGGCCGAACTGCGCGCAGAACTGGTCGAGTTCGGCGCCGAGGTGGAGATCGCCGCGTGCGACGTGGCCGATCGCGCCGCACTGGCCGACCTGCTCACCGGCCGCACCATCGGCGCGGTCATCCACACGGCAGGCGTCCTCGACGACGGCGTCCTCACGGCCCTCACCGCCGAACGCCTCTCCTCGGTCCTGCGCCCCAAGGCCGACGCCGCACAGCACCTGCACGAACTCCTCCCCGACGTCCGGGAGTTCGTCCTACTCTCCTCGGCGGCCGGCACCTTCGGAGGCACCGGCCAGGCGAACTACGCCGCCGCCAACGCCTACCTCGACGGCCTGGCCGCACACCGCCGCGCCCTCGGCCTGCCCGCCGTCTCCCTCGCCTACGGACCGTGGGCGATGACCGACGGCATGACCGGCGACCTCGACCGCACCGACCGCGAACGCCTCGCACGCTCCGGCTTCCGCCCCCTGAGCGTCGAGGAGGGCCTGGCCCTGTTCGACGCGGCCACGAACGGCGAGGCACCGGTCGTGGTGCCCGTACGGCTCGACCACGCGGCCCTGCGGTCGCGTGCCGACGTCCCGCCGCTGCTTCGCGCCCTGTTCCGGACTCGTACCGCCACCGTCGGCGATCTCCCTGGACGCCTGGCAGGCAAGACCGCGGAGGAACAGCGGGCGTTGCTCCTCGACGTGGTCCGCGCTCGCGCCGCGGGTGTGCTCGGCCACGACGACTCCGGTGCCGTCGAACCGCGTCGCCCCTTCCGCGACCTGGGCTTCGACTCCCTGACCGCCGTCGAACTGCGCAACGCGCTCGCCACCGCGACGGGCCTGCGGCTGCCCGCAACCCTCGTCTTCGACCACCCGTCGGCCGACGCACTGGCGACGTACCTGCGCGATCGGCTGGCAGGCACGACGGCGGCTCCCGCCGGCCTCCCGCCCGCGACGCCCCTCACGGACGACCCCGTGGTGATCGTGGGCATGGCGTGCCGTTACCCGGGTGGCGTCGAGTCGCCGGAGGACCTGTGGCGGCTGGTGTCCGACGGTGTCGACGCGGTGTCCGGTTTCCCCGAGGACCGGGGCTGGGATCTGGAGGGGCTCTACCACCCCGACCCCGAGCACACCGGCACGTCCTCGACCCGAGCCGGGGGGTTCCTCGCCGATGTCGCCGGGTTCGATCCCGAGTTCTTCGGGATGAGTCCGCGGGAGGCGTTGGCGACGGATGCGCAGCAGCGGTTGCTGTTGGAGTCGGTGTGGGAGGCGATCGAGCGGGCGGGTATTGATCCGACGTCGTTGCGGGGCAGTCGTACGGGTGTTTTCGCGGGTGTCATGTACAACGACTATCGGGAGTTGTTGCCGGGGGAGGAGTACGAGGCTTTCCGGGGCAATGGCAGCGCGCCGAGCATCGCGTCGGGGCGGGTGGCGTATGCGTTGGGCTTCGAGGGGCCTGCGGTGTCGGTCGATACGGCGTGTTCGTCGTCGTTGGTGGCGTTGCATTTGGCTGCGCAGGCGTTGCGTGGTGGTGAGTGTTCGTTGGCGTTGGCCGGTGGGGTGACGGTGATGTCGACGCCGACGACGTTTGTGGAGTTCTCGCGGCAGGGTGGGTTGGCGCCGGATGGGCGGTGCAAGGCGTTCGCCGACGGTGCGGATGGGGTGGGCTGGGCCGAGGGTGTGGGTGTGCTGCTGCTGGAGCGGCAGTCGGACGCGGTACGTAACGGTCACCGGATTCTGGCGGTCGTCAAGGGTTCTGCGGTCAATCAGGACGGTGCTTCGAATGGGTTGACCGCGCCGAATGGTCCGTCGCAGCAGCGGGTGATCCGGCAGGCGCTGGCGGCTTCCGGGCTGTCGGCCGCTGATGTGGACGCGGTTGAGGCACACGGAACGGGAACGCGTCTCGGCGATCCCATCGAGGCGCAAGCCCTGCTCGCGACTTACGGTCAGGATCGTGAACGGCCGCTGCTGCTGGGGTCGGTGAAGTCCAACCTCGGTCACACCCAGGCGGCTGCCGGTGTCGCCGGTGTGATCAAGAGCGTGCTGGCGATGCGGCACGGTACCGTCCCGCGCACCCTGCACGTGGATGCCCCGTCCTCGCACGTGGACTGGTCGGCGGGCGCGGTGGAGCTGGTCCGCGAACCGGTGCCCTGGCCGGACGCCGACCGCCCGCGCCGGGCCGCCGTCTCCTCCTTCGGCCTGAGCGGCACCAACGCGCACGTCATCCTCGAAGCCGGCCCCCAGCAAGAGCCCCCTGTCGAAGACACCGGGCACCCCGTGCCTCTGGTCGTCACGGCACGCTCGGAAGCGGCACTGGACGCACGCATCCGGCAACTCCAGCCGGGCGAACCGTCGGTGCACACCGGCTACACGCTGGCCACCGGTCGGGCTTCCTTCAGCCACCGTGCCGTGTTGCTGGCGTCGGCGGAGGTGGCCAGGGGAGTGGCGGCCGAGGCACCCTTGGCGTTCGTGTTCTCCGGCCAGGGCGCCCAGCGCCTCGGCATGGGCCGCGAACTGTACGACCGTTTCCCGGAGTTCGCGCAAGCCCTGGACACGACGCTGGCGGAACTGGACCCGCGTCTGCGTGACGTCATGTGGGGTGAGGACGAAGAGGCCCTCAACCGCACGGAGTTCACCCAGCCGGCTCTCTTCGCTGTCGAAGTGGCGCTGTACCGTCTCGCCGAATCACTGGGCGTGCGGCCGGACTTCGTCGC
>NZ_JBVKCZ010000102.1:0-9526 GCF_055634335.1 Streptomyces sp. NPDC111802
AGGTCCTCGGTTGGCGGACACCAGCCGAGGTCTTCGAGGAGCAGCTACGCTCGCTGCAACAGGCCGGTGTTGCAACGACTGATTGAACTCGCCCAATACACGTCGTTCGCGTTCACCGCCCACCTCCTCGACGCTGGCATCGATGCCTCGATCGGCACCGTCGGCGATGCCCTGGGCAACGCGCTCATGGCAACCAACGCCTCCACACAGCGGTCGGAGACATCCCGCCCCACGAACACGAGACCAACTACTACGCTCAACACCAGCCCCAACCGGTCGCTGGAGCCAACGCATAGAGCCTCCACCCATCCCGGAGCGGTTCATCCTGTGGCTGCACCGGTTGTTCCTGAGGCTTCTGCGCCGGTGGAGCAGCAATCTGTGTCTGCGCCTGTCTCGATGGCGCAGCCGCAGCAGCAGATCTATGAGCAGCCGCAGCCTCAGCAGTCCTACGAGCAGTAGGTAGTAGCGGGGGAACACCAGTCGCCGCTGCACCGCTCGGCGCACTACCGGCACGGCAGAGGGAGCGCACTGCGCGGACGCAGGGGTCCGCACATCCCCTCGCTGTCTGTGGGAATCGGTGCCGGCAAGTGACCGAAGCGACTGGGATTTCCAAGATCCCTGGGCAAGCCGGGCCTATGCGCTTAGATCCCCGCCTGCATACCGCGAGGGAGAAAAACACCCGCCCGGGCCGGTGCCGGACCGCCCGTCCACAGCCTCGGACCCGGTCACGCGACCCGCCGCGCTGCCTGGCCGGCCGCTGATGTCCTGGCCCCTCACCCCAGCAGAGAAGCATGCGTAGCCGGGTACAGCAGGGGCTACAGGGTGGAGGGCCGGGGCGCTTGGTCCCGCGGGACCTGTCAGCGGGAGGGATGCGGGAGACCGGCACGACGCGCCGACCAGCACGACGACGTTGTCCAGATGCACGCCGCTCGCGGGCGTCCTGGCTATCGAGCAAGAAGGTCTGGTCGGCGGATGCCAACGCGCAGTTTGTGACGGCACGGTCGATGGTGCCGGGGCCACCGCCGCGCTCCTGCCACGACCGAGACGCCAGCTCTCGCCCACTTCCGGTCCCGCCAACGGCATTCCCAACTCGCCTGCCCCAGCAGCAACTGGACAAGACTCTGCTGGCTCCTGCATCACCGGGATGACAGTGCCTCACCGCGCGCCCTTAGTGTGCTTCAAGTTCCTTGAGGCGTGCCTTCCTGCCCCTGGCCGGGATGACACGCGCGTGTCATTCTCAGCGTCTGGGGCGGAATGCCGAATTGGCCGGGCAGCCAGCCTGGCTGCGTCGGTATCAGAAGCAGGCAGGACTGTCGATCTATTGGAGGGCCGCGCATCCGACAGATCAGGTCGCGAAACCAGCCCGCGACCTGCCTCCGCACCACCCACTCCGGAAAGCGGCCCAAGGGACGGGTTGGCTCCGGAACAGGGCGCTTGAGTAGGACTTCACGAGCCGGCTGCACCGGGGTCTACCGAAAAGAAGTCAGCCGTCAACGGCTCAGGGAAGGATGTCATGCGCCGAACTCGAGCGTTCGCTGGGGCAGTAGCGGTTTCGTTGCTTGTATGCTCTATGGTCACCATGGCCGCAACACCAGCAGCTGCTGATGCTGTGGTCACCTGTGAGGGCACTCTCACCCTCAACTACGACCCGGGCCTGACCCTTCAGCCGCAGACGGTTACCGCCTCCGGCTTTACCACGTATTCCTGTGTCGCCAATGGCGTACCTGTCGAGGCCGACATCGAGGCCGATGCCACACTCTCCCAGGCCACGTGCACCAGCGTCGCGCTACCCAGCGCATACAGCGAAACCGTTAGGTGGCGTGACACGGAGGACGAGGCTGATGGAGGTATCCCTGCCTTCTCCGACATCACCTACACGACAGCAGCTGTGGTCCGTCTTGTCGAAGGGACAGCGGCGGTTTTCTCTGGCACCGTGACCCAGGGACACTACGAGGAATCCGCAGTGCAAAAGACGCTGCTCATTTCTAATGTTAGCCAGCTGGGGGCATGCCTTACCCCTGATGGGCTGACCTCGACCACTGGGCCCACAGCGATGCACATAACGGCGCCCTGAACGGGACCGTATGATCGGTCGGGTAGCCCGAGGGAATCGCACCCCCGAGCCGACAACCGCCTCCTGCTCCGTTACCGCGTGCTGAGCCGAACAGAAGTCGGTGCCCGGCCCGCTGCTGCGCCTGCGCTCACTGAACGTTTTGTCCGTTGACTGGTGTTTGGTTGCAGGTCAGGTTCCGCGGCAGTTTCAGGGTGGCTTCGTCGGTGAGGTGGCGAGCCATGAGGTCGGGGCGAGGCGGCGGTGGTTCATCAGCCAGCCGATGCTCTGTTCGATGGTCCACCGTCTCGGAATGGCCTTGAACCCTTTGGTGCCGGGCTTGTGTTGGACGGGGTGGACGTCGGTGCCGAGGCGGGCGCCGTGGTTGATGGCGGTGGTGCGGTAGCAGGCGTCCGCCCAGGCTTTGCTGAGGCTGGGGTGGGCGGCGGCGATCCGGGACAGCAGTGTCACTCCGCCGCGGTGTCGAAAGACGCTGGCGGCGGTGACCAGCACGGTCAGCAGTAGGCCGAGTGTTTCGCAGCCCAGGTGGCGCTTGCGTCCCCCATCTTTGAACCCCGGCAATGGCCGCTGCAGGAGGCGGTGATGGTCGTCCGGACTGTGACGTTGAGTGAGCCGCATGCCGCGTGAAGTTCCGGAGGGTGGTGGCTGCCTCGGCCTTCTCTATGGAGGACTTCGGCACGTGCATGGGCTGCCATGTTCGGCTGGTCTTCGCGGGCCAGGGAACGCAGAAGGCCCACGCCTGTGTGGACGTCGGCCTTCTGCGCGGAGGGCTCTGAGTGTGATCAGCCGCTGGTCTGGGTTTGCCAGAGAGGCACATTGGCTCGGCCGTAGATGACGACGTTGCAGTCGTCCTGGATGGCGAGGTGGCTGGAAGAGGGCGCAGCCGCCACGGCCGGCGGTGCCGTCTGCCATACGGCGACTAGAGGACGAAGTTCCCGTCCATCTGCATGGTCAGGTACGCCCGTCCGTTGGTCCGAACTCCAGCCACCCTGACCCATGCCACCGTGTCCGGACGGGCGTGTGATCGCCCCTGGGCCCGCGGCCTGCGCCGATGGCGCCGTGAGCCCGGGTCCTGCGGTATCGCTGCCTGCGCGCTTCCCGCGCCCGCGCCCGCCAACGCCAGTGAGTGCGATCAGCCGCTGGTGTGCGTTGCCCAGAGAGGATGCCAGGCTTGGTCGTAGATGACGAAGTTGCCGTCGTCCTGGACGACGAGATAGTAACCCCGGCCTTCGGTGTGGGACTGCCAGAGCGCTTCACCGCTACGGCCGTAAAGCACGAAGTTTCCGTCTGGCTGCCATACAGCGCAGGTGCCACGGCCGACAGTGCCTGTCTGCCATACGGCGCCGCCGTCCTTGTAGAGAACGAGGTTGCCGTCACTCTGCATGGTCAGTCGCGCCCGCCCGTTGGTCGAGAGCCAAATGCCCAGACCAGCGCAAATATAGGTCTTCTCGATTAGCACGTCCCGCGCCGTCGCCGGGCGTGGCTTCACCATGTTCGCCGGGCGTGTGATCGCCCCCAAACCCGCGGCCTGGCCCGCGGTCTGAGGCGACGAGGCCGCGATGGCAGGGCCTCGCGGTATCGCTGCCTGCGCGCTTCCCGCGCCAGCTCCTGCTAATGCCAGCACCGTTGCCGCTATGCACATCGCTCTACGCATCTTCGACACCCCATGAATCTCACGATGAAACGCCTCAAACTGGCGTTAAGTACCTCTATGCAATCATATAAGTACTTTAAGTGCACCAGGGCGTCGTCTAACGCACGCCGCGGTATCTGGTGTTCGCGGGAGACCCGAGCGAAGTCCCAGTCATACGCCAGCAGGAGGGCGCACAGCCGTGCTTCCTTGGCTGAGACTGCGTCGTCCAGCACGCGCTGCAGCGCATCCGGGAGTGTCATGAATTGACGGGCTGTTGACCCTGGCTCGCAACGCGCCCTGGCTCTGCCCCACACCCTCTATTGGTTGAATGGGGGCCTCAGGTGATGTCGGCCTTCCGGACCGATTGTGGTCCGGAAGGCCGACGTGTTGTATGCGGTGAGTGCGGATGCCGATGCGCAGCTCGCTGGAGCAGTCCGTACCGTCAGCGGCGATGACTGCCCATCGACCTCTCCGCACAGCCCAGCGGAGCCACTGATGTTTGCGCTGGCCGACCAGAAGTGAGCACCGCTCCTTGAAGTTGGCGGGATGCAGCGGAGGCTGCAGCGTGTCTGTGATGCTCGATCTTCCTGCACGACCTCGTGGCCCTCGGGCTGACTTCAGCGTGGAACAAACTGCAGAGACTCAAGCACGCGGACAAAGGGCCACCGCAAGTGCGTGAACAGCTCATGGCCTCGTTCCAGGCGGCCAGGCGCCGCCAGCACGTCATCCCCGAGCTAAAGCTCAGCTCCTGCGGCAGGTACTCCCACTGGATGCCGGTTTGCAGCACAAACAGGATCCCGCACAAGGCCTGCCGGTCCGGTACCCGCGGCCTGCCCTCGACCAGCTTCGGACCCGGCTTGGGCAGCAACGGCTCGATCAGCGACCACAGTTCGTCCGAGACGATCATGGACGCGACTCCCTCTTTCCCACGACCAGACCAACGAGCAACCAAGCCGACAGTCACATGATCAACGGCTTCTGTTAGGGCCTCTAAGTGGTCGGCACCGGAAGTCCTTCGGGGGTTGACTGTGGAGGCGGTGCTGTGGGCTGCGTCTGGTCAGATGTCGGGGGCGGCGAGGTGGACTCGGCAGGCGCAGTCGAGGGCGTCCGCGGGGGTGCCTGTGGCGCTGCCGGTGGGCAGCAGGGAGTCCTCGTAGCGGTCGCTGCTGGCGTAGTAGAGGGCGAAGCGCCACCTGCTGGCGGCACCGGCATAGCGCAGCCGCATCAGCTTGGCCCGTGCGCCATGGGGCAGTTCCGCCTCGACGTAGGCGAAGGCTCCGCGATGGCGGACGTGCAGCTGATCGATCTGCGGCCAGGCGGTGCGGGCGCGCTCGCCGAGGCGCGCCTCCACGGACAGGCGGGTGTGTTCCGAGGGCGTGGGCATGGCACCCATCCTGCCCGGCAGGCCGGGCCCGGGGACGCGGCAGGCTACGGCCTGTCCTTGATCCGCTTCTCTCGATCGGCCTGCCTGCCTTGCCTGATGCCGCTGCCCGTCCGATCACCTTGCGCGCTGCCGAGCGCGAGCGGCTAAAACTGATGGCCTACGGCCACAAGACCGAGTACCGGCTGCGGATGCGCGCGCAAATCGTCCTGCGGGGCGCACGCGGACGCTCCAACGCGCGCATCGCCCGGGAGACCGGCCTGCATCTGGACACGGTCCGGTGCTGGCGCGGCCGGTTCGCCGACCAGGGCCTGGGCGACCGCGATCGCTCGGGTCGCCCGCCGGCGTTCACCGCGCTCCAGGTTGCCGAGGTCAAGGCGCTGGCCTGCCGGTTACCCGCCGAGACCGGCGCGCCGCTGTCTCGATGGTCAGCGCCCGAGCTGGCCCGCGAGGCCGTGGCCCGGGGCATCGCCACGTTCGTATCGGCCTCCACCGTCCGCCGCTGGCTTGATCGGGACGCGCTCAAGCCCTGGCAGCACCGTTCCTGGATCTTCATCACCGACCCCGACTTCCGCAACAGGGGCCAGCGCGTGCTGGACCTGTACGCCCGCACCTGGCAGAGCCAGCCGCTCGGCGAGGACGAGTACGTGATCAGCGCGGACGAGAAGACCTCCATACAGGCCCGCTGCCGCTGCCACCCCACCCTCGCGCCCGGCCAGGCCCGAGCCATGCGCGTCAACCACACCTACAGCCGCGGCGGCGCCCTGGCCTACCTGGCCGCCTACGACGTCCACGCCGCGAAGGTGTTCGGCCGCACCGAGCCACGAGCCACGTACCGGCATCGGCCCGTTCATGAACCTGGCCACCCAGGTCATGACCCAAGAGCCCTATGCCAGCGCCAAGCGCGTGTTCTGGATCGTCGACAACGGCTCCTCGCACCGAGGCCAGAAGGCCGCCGACCGGCTGACCGCCGCGTTCCCGACCGCTGTGCTCGTGCACACCCCGGTCCACGCCTCCTGGCTGAACCAGGTGGAGATCTACTTCTCCGTCGTCCAACGCAAGGTCGTCTCACCCAACGACTTCCCCGACCTCGCCCAGGTCGCCGACCGGCTCCGAGCCTTCGAAGACCGCTACAACGCCACAGCACAGCCATTCCAGTGGAAGTTCACCACCTCCGACCTGGACGATCTGCTGGCCAGACTCGACCGGCACACCACCGATCACCAGGAAGAATCCTCCGCCGCACCAGCAGCTGATCAACCCCCGAAGGACTTCCGGAGCCGACCACTAAGGGAGAGCCTTCGACGTCTCCAGCCTCGTGCAGGGCCGCAACTGGCAAACAGCCTGTGCGGGAACGCCGACCGGCATCCCCGCACAGGCCTGGAGACTGCGTCACGGCGAGAACATCACGAGCCGCCACCTCCCGCGTCACCACTAACGGAACCATCTACCGGAGCCACGGCCTGCTGCTGGCCCCCGCCCCAGCCGGCCTGTTGCTGGCCCCAGGCACCAGAGGGCTGCGCACCATTCCCCTGCAGACCCTGCCAGTCCGTCGCAGCCGGAGCCGGAGCCCCGGTACCGCCGCCCTGACCGAAAGGAGCCTGCCAGTTCATCTGCGTACCCGCCTGCCAGCCCGAAACCGCCGCGGCCGAGCTTTCGGCACTCAGCGCGGCCTGCCCACCCGCATCAGGCACCGAGGCCGCCTGCCCAGCGCTGGTGCTATCCACGGTAGGCTGCTGCACCTGCGCAGTGGCCGACCCCAGCCCGGCATCCCCGAAAGCAGCCGAGTCATCGGCCAGGCCCGTGGTGCTCCCACTCGTGCCGGCAGGCTGGCCCTCACCGGATGCAGCCGCGCTTGTGACGAACTGGTTCCACCCACTGCCCCGCCTGCACACCGGACGTCGAACCGGACTGTGCGTCAGACGAACCCGCCTGCCCGCCCCACACATCACCCGCGCCCCCGCCCAGCGCCTGCAGCCCCGACTGCGCCGAGAGATCAGTCGACTGCACACCAGGCTGAGCAGCCCCACCAGGCTGAGCAGCCTGCGCCTGCGGAGCCCCCGCGGCAGCCGGCAGCGAATCAGCCTGCTGCAGACTGTGCATCTGCTGACCCGCCGCAGCCCCGGCCGACAGCTTCGCCCCGGCCGCGTTCTGACCACCAGCGGTACCAGTATTGCCCGAGGCGCCGGTGCTGGGGCCAGCAGAATCCGAGCCGGACTGCACACCCTGCAAACCCTGCTGGGGCGGTAGCTGGGCCGCAGGCTCAGCCTGCTGCGAGCCGGACGGTCCCCCCTGCTGATTGTGTTGAGACGAGATCTGCTTACTCTCAGCGCGGAGGGAGTCGGAACTGGAGGGTGTGCCCTGCTGGGCCTGTGTTGTGGCACGCGGCAAAGCCTGCGTCTGCTGGCTGGTGTCGAACTCATCTCGCCGCAGCTCCGAGGTGCCGTGATTAGCCTGGAACACCTCCCTCAGATATTCGTCCCGCTCATTATCAGGGTGTTCCAGGAAACCGCCGCTCCCGCGAGCCTCTGCATGGTTACGGACGTACTCCCGGCTCGGGAACCCGTTCTTCTGCCAGTCGTCCAGGGGGTTATGCACGGCCGGGTTACCGGCCGACGGGTTCCCGATACCGGACTGCGACTGCTGCTGTGCAGAAGCGCTCCTCGTCTCGGATTGCTCTGCATAGGAGTCCGGCTGATAGTTACCACCCGCCGCCTGCGGGTAGTTCTTGTTTATCAGTGCAAGCTCATCATCGCTGAAAGTTGCCGGAATGTATGAACTTGAATGTCCGTTGTGGGGGACAACTGTAACCCTACTTCCAATCATCACTTCATCACTGTTCGCGGTGCCCTTAGGGTGATCCAAGCCAAGCCCGTGCCCCAATTCGTGCGTAGCAATATGGGCCTGGTTATCTAGGTAATATTGCAGATTTTCATCTCGCGTCACCCAATGGCCATCCTTTTCCCAACCCCTTCCATTCAAATCATCTTCATCAAATTTCTGGTTGATTTCCTGCTGAGGAAGGAAACTGCCATTGTTTAATTCCAGGGTTCCGTTAGAGTGCATCGTGCCGTGGTCGCCGTGACCTTGAGAGCTCCTCAAGTTGTCCACTCCGACGGCGTTTATTTGGGCTTTTTCCCCATCGGAAGCGAACTGGACGATCTCATGTGAGCCAGGACGTACCGCCGGAGTTCCATCCGGGTTAACCTCGAAGGTTCCCTCCGGGTTAAGCATCGGGGCATTTTTCAGGTAGGGAGTTGGTTCTTCATTCGCTGCTTCTTCGTTCAGGGCTTTCATCGCTCTGAGGGTTGCGTCCGGGTCGAGAATTGCTCCGTTCGCGTTGAGGGCAGCGGTTTCCATCGCATACATCTGCTCTTCGGAGAGGCTGGAGTCAAGGTTGATATTCACGTGACCGTCCGAACCTGGATCGATGCGGTATTGATTGGGAGTTGCCGCGGCATAGCTGGCGGTGGCGTTTACCATTTGCAGGCCGCCACCCGCGGCCAGGGCGACGGCTGTAGCGGAGAGGATCCGCCTGGTCTTCGCGCGCTCACCGATGTTCTGCTTCTCCAGGCGGTGCCGGCCATGCTGCTTCTTCATGCTCATCTTCTTTCCCTTCTTGCTACTGCACTCACGCAATTCCATTTTCCCGCGCATACAGGGGACTGGTACTTGTTCTGTGCGAAATGAGAAATGAGAAATGATGCCGCCACGACCGCCTGCCAGAATCTCCCACCGACAGCGGGGATGTTCCCCTTCTTGCAGATCCCGACAGGCAACCGTGTGCTCCATACCCATTAAGACCCGCGAGCGGCCCGCCTGTTTTACGTCTAAAGTATTCACCCGGGAGTTACCCGCAAGCCGAAAGAAGCAGGCCTATACAACTTTGGTCACAACCCATCACAACTTTGGACTGGAGACCTCAAGAACAGCCGAGGCCGACAACCCCCGACCCCACAAAGAACCCCCGAGCCGGAGGCGTACTGCCAGCCGCGGCAGGCAAACTGATCGTGCAAGGCGAAGATTCGGAGCATGGACCGGTGCGCAGCGCACGGGATGGGACAACCTCATGCCCGCGCACCCGTACCTCCTGGAAACACTCGGCATCGAAGCCGCTGCCGCCGGCGAGACCGCGGTGTCTGCCCCACGTACGCAGGGCGACCGGTGGACGGCCAACATCACCGCCGCACAATAATTCCGCCCGCAAAGGGGCCACCTACGAGTCCCGAGGAAACCCGTAGAGGTGATCGATGGGGAAGCGATCCAACTCGGCTCATTCCTCGACAACACCCGCCGCAGAGCCACCAAACTCAGCCCCGCATTGGGCATGCGCTGGCAAGAACCTCCTAGTGGCCTGCGCCAGTAGTTGATCGTTAGTTGTTGTGTGACTTCTGCTGCTGGTGCGTCAGTTCCTCGTCGGGGTCCGAAGCTGGAGCCGTTG
>NZ_JBVKCZ010000103.1:0-9129 GCF_055634335.1 Streptomyces sp. NPDC111802
GACCGCCTGCGGCGTCACCCCCAGCGCCTCCGCGACCTTGCTCTGCCGCATCCCCTGTTCGAATAAATCAGCTGCCTGCATACGCCGCTGTTCCAGCTCAACTGGACTCAAGAACTTGCGTGTTCCGGTCCCCATACACCCGGTATGCCGAACACGGCCAGAACATCAAACACGACGTCAAAGATCAGTACTCCCCCGCCCCCACGCCACCGCCCCTGGAAAGCCCATGGCCGACCCCGAACTCCACCGCATCCGGCGACGCGTCGATCACCGTGGTCGACGCCTCCCCCGAGGACAACACCCCCACCGACGTCCCCTACGTCCACATCGAGGACCAGAACGAAGGACCCGTTCTGTTGCTCGTCGAGGTGAACAACGGCGGCGAGCACGAGCACCCGCGCCCCTCGTCCGACGGAGCAGCGGCATGAACCCCGACCACGCCTACGCCACCGCCCGCCAGCTGATCGACCCCGACGCCGACTACACCATCCACATCCGCCCCGACACCGGCTGGACACAGCCCACCGACCCCGACTACCGGGAACTCCCTGGCCTGGACGTCCTGCTGGCCGCCCGCAGGGTGCTGTGTACCCGGCCCGCTGGTCACGTGGAAAGCACCAGCCCCGACACCCTGGACATCCGCACCGGCGACGGTCGGCTCTGGCTGCGCTTCACTACAGCATCACCGAGTACGGGCCAGGTCCCCGGCGTGCCAGCTCCCGGCGACGTCTTCGGCCGCCCAGAGGATTGTCCTTCTGGCCCACCTCACCAAGCCCACTCGGGCCGTGCAGGAACCTGGCCCCTCCGCGTGCGGCTGAGCCGTTCAGAGCGCCGAGGTGTTCCGGCTGTAGACGTTCAGGTGCCCTACTGCCACCAGCCAGAGCCCGGTCGCCGCCAGACATAGTGTTGCTGCCGTATGGCTCCCCCCAGTGTCCACTGCACGCGCCACACAACCACTGCCCCCTCGGGCTCTCTACCTCCTTGAATTCTCCATAGGAATGTTCTCAAGCAGTGTCATCGAATAGCCCAGTTACGACGGGTTTTCGATATCGACCGGAGACGGCTGGTCGTCGAGAATTGCCTCATGCAGCTAGCTTGGGACGGAGTTTCAACATCAGGTCCCTTTGAACTCCGCGATACTGGTACGCCGACAATGCACCTAGTGATTGACGTACCACACAAGTGAGCACTCGCCTCGGCTCTGGTTCATTGAACGATTCGTTCCGGGCGGCATTTACCTTCTGCCTTTCCCGCGCGCTTACCACTGGCGATTCGCTTTCCCCTAACAACACATAGTCTGGCACTGCTCCTACACTTCGTACTCGCCGCCTATTGCCGACACAGGCTCATTCCACCTCCACAGCTCGCGCACTGACTGCTAGGGCTTTGCCAATCAACTCGCCCCTGTAGGCATGCTTGTAGGTATGAGTGTAGGTGCGTAGGGATCTCTGTAGGTATCTCTGTAGGGATGCTCGTACCTCTGTAGGTTTCGATTGATGTAGCCAGGCCAGTCGTCTCTCCACCTCACACGCTCTTCCGGCGATAGCTACTGCACCTACATCTGCTGTTGTCCACTATCAACTCGCCCACCTGCGAGTATGTTGCTTCCTGCGCGTCGATCTGCCCGTTACATGCTTCGAGTGCATCCTGCTCGAACTTTCCGCGCCTTGGCACGTCCGCCCCTGTCACTCTGCCTGCACGCGCACCACGTCCCTTTTGCACTATCTAGATGCATGACCTCTTGTCGCCGCCTGCGCACCCCCCTGCCTGCGCGGCAGTTCCTCAAGCTCCGCGGCCTTGGTACTGGCGTCGACTCGGCACACCGCAAGACCCGCGACACGCCCCGCGCTATGCCACAACACCAACACTCGTCGCATCTTCCTGTTATGGTCGCCCGTGTCGCGTCGTGACACGGACTGCAGACATCCAGTGCACGAAGCACGCCCCCAATGTCCGTAATAGCCAGCAGAGCGCACTCATGATGCAGCAAATGACAAGTACCGTCACTCAGATACACCTGAAGCGCGTGACACGACGCGACAGTCACCCCGCCGTCTCCCGCAGCCACCCTCTCTCCCAACTCCGGAGGCCCTCGCGATGACCACAACCCTTCCGAGCGACATCGAAGTCGCCGACGAGGCATCGCTCCCGGCGCCGGTGGTGCTTGCCATCGCCACTCAGAAGGGCGGCGTGGGCAAGACCACCACTACGGTGAATTTGGGCGCACGCCTCTCCATGGCCGGCTACAACGTCCTAATTGTTGATCTTGAGCCCCAGGCGCAAGCTGGAACTGCGCTCGGCATCACGCTCGGCGGCCATGAGGATGAGGCTGCGAACGAAGCGGAGCTCCAGCGGTCCCTCGGCTACATCCTGCAGATGGCTCTCCAGAAGTTCCCGCGTCCGCATCTCAAGCAGGCGATGTTCGACCGCACCGACGAGGTACTGGGAGACTTCGAAGGTCACGGTCAGCTCTGCGTCCTTGCCTCGGAAGAGGCATCCATGTCAGCGGCGCAGAACGCCTTCGTGACGAAGCCCTACAAGGAGATCGTCACCCTTCGGCACCTCTTGCTCCAGGAGGCACGGGGCTTCCACTTTGTCCTCATCGACACACCGCCGGCCGTATCCCACCTCAACGCAGTGGCGCTGGCGGCCGCTGACTTCGTGGTAACCGTCTGCATCCCGGAGTACCAGTCCATCAAGGGCGCCCTGGTTCTGAGCGCAGCCACGCAGGCGATCGCAACGAACACCCAGGGGGTCTGCGAGCCGCAGCTTCTCGGCGCTCTACTCAATCGCTCCAACCCGGAGTCTGCGTGGACGGCTCAAGACGTGGATATCCGGAACGCGATGATTGGTGACGGCATCAACGCCGAGCCAGGACGGGGCCTCTTTCCGTTCGTTACAGATGTGCGACGCGACGTCCGCATCTCGGAGTCCTACATCCACGGTCGGCCCGCCGTAACGCGGTTCCCGAATCACTCGTGTGGCAAGCAGTACACGGGCGTCGTGGAGGAGATCCTGGACCGCATCCAACTGCCGCGCCAGAAGTGGACCATCGCCGATCCGGTCCTCGTCGAGGAGAACGTCGATGCCTGAGGAAGAGACCTCCGGAGCGGAGCGCAAGCCCAAGAAGAGGACGGCGAAGAAGGTCGCGGGTCTCAGGCCTCGTCCAGACTTGCTCAGCAATCCCGCCCTGTCGGGTGCGGCAAGCGTGGCGGCCCGCTCGGTCCTGGGCCAGGGTGCCGGAGTTCAGCCAGTACAGCCTGTCCAGGTTCCGGCCTCAGCCGCACACGACGCCATTGCCGTACCTGCCCCCAGCACACCTTTTGACTCGCAGGACGCGGCTGAGGCGGTTGCGCCGGACACGACGCAGACGCCCGCCGAGGACCAGGCGTTGAGCGAGGGAGCGGAATCCGGCTCCGGCACGCTTCTGTCGGTCTCCGCCACGGATGTGCAACCCAGCCAACCGGCACGACCGGATCTCGGTGATCTTTCATCTCCAGACACTGCTAGCTCTGGAGCATCACACGGAAAGACCTCGCATGCCTACCAAGGCCTACCCGACGACGGGGAGGCCCCTGACCAGCACCTCGTTGCTCATGACGGCGAGCAGCCGGGACCAGGGGAGGAGGGGGCCACAGCCGAGACGTCTGAGGCTGACCCAAGAGCGGGGGGAGCAGCACCTTCATCAGGGTCCCGGCGAAAGCGTTCTGTCTCCACCCGCCAGGGCTCCACGGTAGGGCCCGCACACACGGCACTGCTCAAGTCATGGCGTAACAGCAGGGTGGACCTCAAGCTCCGTCGGGACGCCTGGCAAACGCATCCGTTCCGCTTCGCGGCGGACTTGGTGACACAGCTCAGCAAGCGGGTGGCGCAAGATTGTTCGTCTTCCGGCAAGTCGCTGACGGCTGCGCAGTATGTCGACGCTGCAATGAGCCGGTATCTGCCGGCGACCATAGAGGAGCAGTTGGCGCTCGCCGAGGAGTTCCTTCTCTCTCGTGAGACGGACGTGGGCACGGGGAAGCAGGCCAGCCATCGGGTCAGCCCTGAGGTCTATGCCGTCGCAGCGCCCCTTGCCAATGATCTCCGGGAAGCAGGGCACGCGCGCATCGCCGTTCACGTCTACTCAGGGGCCCTTGACAGCTTCCTCCGCGATCTCGAATCAGAAGGGCCGCTCGGGAAGTAGGGCAGAGGCACCCCGTCGGATCCGTGGAGGCGCCGACCACAGCGATGTGGTCGGCGCCTCCGCATTTCTGCCTGCCCTTCCGTGAGCAGAGACAGTCGGCGTGCAGTTGAGTAGGCGCCTTCGTAGTTACATCAGTAGTTCTATAGGGATGTCTGTAGCGATGTCTGTAGCGATGCCTGTAGGGATCTTGGTGCGCTCCTATGTTCGTATCGTTCGGCCCTTTTGAGCGCCTCGACTATGACGCGACGCGACACGCAAACAGCTCGGCATAACCGAACAACTCGGACGAACGCCCAGGCGGGAGCGAAGAATCGAGGGGGAATGGTGTCGCGTCGTGACACGAGAACGGGCCGCAATGCGCTACGGTGATCCACAGCCTGAAGGACACACACTGGAGACGCCTTGTCCGCCTACGTGCAGCCGGCCGTTCTCGCGAGCACGGCCAACGTCAACCGCTCCTGGGTGACCAAGGCCGCCCAGCTCGGCCTCGTGAACTCAAGTGCGCTCGACGGGGAAGACGTCATTGTCGTACGCGTGTTCGCTTTTGTGGATCAGCTCGTCTGGCCGGGCAAGAAGCGCTCTCGCAGCGAAGCTCGGGCGATGGAGCCCTGGGTGTCGCTTGCGGTCAACGCAGCGCGAGATGCAGCACGTGACACTGCCACCAAGTTGGACTCAATCCTGTGGATCACCCCTGAGGGCGTTGAGGTAACCAACGATTTCGGTGCCCACACGGGATTTGTCCTCGCGCACCAGCGGTCCAACTTCGTCGCAGTCCCGATCGGCGAATGGATCGCTGAACTTCCACCGAACCTCGAAACCATCTTCCACTGGCCGCGCAAGATCTTGGACACCACGATCACTGTCCAAGACACGGAGATCGCTCTCCTGGCCTTCAGCACCATTCCCCAACAGGTCACGGTGTTTGCCACATCAAACACCGCATTCAACGAGGCCACGTACCAGAAGGTGCAGCAGCATGTGTCGTCGCAGCACCCTGGCTCAGCGATCCGAATCATCGAGCACCAAACGAAGGGTGCACAGTCTCGTTGGTCCGAGCTCTATGGCCTTCCGGACGGTGGGCTCATTCGACGCCCTGTGGACGACATAAGCCTCCGCAACGAGTACGGGCCCCAACTCAAGCACTTTGGTCGGCGTCCTGACCGGGAAACCAAGTGACTCGCCGGGCATCCCGTCGAGAAGCCAGCAGCCGGAGTCGACCGCGAAGCAATGGCTTCCGGAACGCTCCGCTGAGAAACGCCCTGCGGGGGCTCATGTAGCAGGACGGCCCGGGATCTGCGGTCCCGGGCCACTGCTGTTGTCGAGGAGGTGAGGCACAACCGACATCCCTAGCTGAATCGCGTCGCATGCCCGGCTGTTCTGCTACGGCCTAGCGGGCCGGGTGGCGATGACGGATGTCCTTGTACCTCCTCGACTGGAGCAGATCATAGCTACCCGTACGAGGGTCGGCTCAGTCATGCCTGAAGCAGGCGGAAGCCTACCCAAGAAGTCCAAAACTGCAGGGCGAGCGCCGTCGATCACTGACGTTTCGTCAGTGTCTCCGCGCCTGCCCGACCGACCGGGTACGGCCCTGCAACTGGGGCGCGGCATGCAGTTCCGGCTGTTGACGGCCGTCCGCGCTCTGCTTGCCGATCCCAGGCTCGTCGGCCGCAAGGATGTTGTGCGTCTCGGCACCCTCGTGCTGATGGCGAAGGCCAGCCACGGAAGCTGCCGCGTTGAGATCACGGCACGGGAGCTGGGTCGCTGGCTCGGGGTGTCGGAGTCGACCGTCGACCACGAAGTACTCGGCGTTCTCCGTGACGTTGATGCCGTCGCTGCACGTGTGCTGCGGGGCGGCGACGGTCTGCCGACCGGTGTCGAGTATCGGGTGCAAGCGCTGTGGGAGGACCGGAACAACGTCGGGGCACCTTTGGCGTTGACGAAGGCCGAGTTGGCGACGCTGCTGCGGTTCCTGGAGGAGTTGTTCGCTCCGGGTTGGGGTGAGCAGTGCGCCACGCCTCCTGGTCTGTTGGTTAAGAAGGGGCGGCGGGGGAGGGGTGCGGCCTCCGATCGGCTGGCACTGGTTCTGCTGGCCTTGCATGCGCGGCCGGACGGGCGGGTCCCGTTGGTCGGTGGCCCGTTGGCGAAGACGGTGGCTCGGCACGGTCGGGCGGCGGTGACGCTGGCGCGGATGCTGCGGTGCCGTGCGTCGGTGGCCGCGACGGTGCTGGGTCGGCTCGTGGCAGCGGAAGCGGTGACAGTCGCGCCGGGTCGACTCGTGGTCCCGGCGGTGGCGGCCGCGCATGGGTCCGCGGCCGCGGTCCGGGACGCTGCCGAGCTCGAGGGTTCCGCATCTTCTGATCCGGCGTCTGCCGGTGATGCGGCGCGCTGCGTTCGGTGTGCCGGGCACGAACAGGCCGATGTCCTTGTGGTGGAGGGGGATGGGTGGCGGCAGCTGTCCTGGGATGACCTGGAGGGCGTCGAGGAGGGTTCCGGAACTGCACCCAGGGATCTCGACGGTTCTGGGAGCGATCTTTTCGCATGTCAGACCGTCTTTGAGACGGTCGAGGCGAGTCGTGCTGCTGCAGACCCTCACACCGAACACGCTGTGGTGGCTGATGTACGTGGTGAAGGTGCTGGAGGTCTCGGGTTTTCCGGCGAAGCCGCATCGGGGTACTGCCGTCAGCCGGTCCGCGCCTGCGAGGGCGGGAACTCCCCGGCGCCGGAGGATGGTGTCCAGGGTGACGTGACGGTCGTCGTCGGCGGGGCTCGCCCGCTTCGCGGGGAGAAGCCTGATCTGCTGCTGGCGGAGCGGGAGTCGGGTTCGCCGGCCGCGGCGTCATCGCTTCAGGCGTGGCGGGATGCGTCGGCGGGGCCGCCGCCGGCGTGGGCTCAGCTGCCCAAGGGGCTGGAGCGTGCGCTGGAGCCGGTGGCCGTGGTGTGGGGCCGGCTGGACCGGCAGACGACGCGGCGGTACGTCACGAAGGTGGTCCGGGCGCGGCTCGGCGAGATCTCGGGGGCGTGCGGTCCGCAGGTGGACGCTCAGCGGATTCTGCGGGAGCGGCTCAAGCGCCGGTTGACCGAGCAGGGCACGGGACCGGTCACCGACCCGGTGGGCTGGCTGGTCGGCCGTGCTCTGCCGCGCCGGGCCCTGTGTCCCGACGGCCGGTGCGACGACGGACGGCGGATGGACACCCGGGCCGACTGCGCCGCCTGCCAGATGCTGGCCCTGGACGCACGGGCGCTGCGCTCCCGCGCCTTCGCCAAGACGACAACAGCACTGGCCGGCGGCCGGGTTGACCGGCCGGTGTTCGAGGCGGAGCTGAACGCGTGCTGGCAGCGCGAGGCCGCCGCCACCGCGGTACGCCGCGAGCAGGCCGTCCAGGAGCGGCACGCCCGTAAACGGGTGTGGGCAGAGCAGCGGGCCCGGCACTCGGCCCAGGAGGCCACCCGACAGGCGCTTGCCTGCACGGTCTGCGGGAAGCCGGAGACAGCCGGTCTGTGCGGCCGGTGCCGCGACGAGCGCCGCGTCGAGGAACTGGTGGCCGAAGCCGTCGACGTGGCGGTCGCCACCTGGGGCATGGCCGACGAGGAGCACCGGCTTGATGCTGTTCACAGGACCGAGCAGGACATGCGCGGCGCCGTCGACCAGGCGGTGACGGACCTGCTCGCCGCGGGCGGAGGCGTCTTCGCCGAGGCGGTGGCACTCGCGGCGCGGCTGGCCGCGGAACTGCAACTGAGCGCACTGCAGCGCCGGGCCGTGAACCGGTTCGCCTACCAGCCGCAGGCCCAGGCCGAGTACGAGAAGGTCTTCGCCACCGAGATGCGGCGCAGCCACCTCCACGACAGCCTCGACGACGCCCGCGAAGCCGCTGAAGAGGCCGCCCAGACGGCCCGGTTCAATACGGCGCACGCGCTCCTGGACGAACGGCTGCGTACGCTGCGGGCCGCCCGGCCGTCGGCCGAGGCGGATGCCGAACCGGACGGGTACACGCAGGCGGCCGCTCAGGTCCGTGGCCTGATCCGCCCCGCGCCGCCGGAGCACGCCGTGTCCGTAACGCGATCCCCGGACTTGCCGGTAGGTGGCAGCGGGGCGCTGGCGGGGGAGGGGGCATGAGCCGTCCCGTACGCGCCATCGCGCACCGGCCGACTCGGCGGCCGTCGTTGACCGAGTGGGTGCAAGGGCTGCCGGGTCTGTCGGCGCGGGCGCGCCGGCTGCTGCTGGAGGGCGACACCGAACGCCTGTACGCGGGCAGGACGGCCGCCGATTCCGGCTACCGACTGACGATGGCCTTGGCGGTCGAGGTCTCCCAGCCCGGCAGGGAGGGGACCCTCGCGCAGTGGTGGGAGGCCCAGGTGCTGCGCCCAACGGCGGGCGGCGCCTGGGCGCGGTCGCTGCGCTCGCGCAAGGGGGAGCGGTACGCCGAAAGGCAAGCTCGCCGGGATGCTCGACAAGGCGCGGGCGTTCGTGGGCACTTCGGACGCGATCGTGTGCCGGGCCGATGCCATGGTGGCGATCGCCCGCCTGCGGGCCGCTGTGGAAGCCGTCGTGTGGCCGGGGCCCGGTGGCGGCACCGACCTGAAGAACCTCACCGCGCGGTTGCAGCTGGCCGAACAGGCCGGCGGGCTTGAGCACGAGGTGTCGGCACGGCAGCTGGCCGAGCTGATGGGCTGCGCCCGCTCGAGGTCGCCAGGGCGGCGATCACGGTGCGAATCGTGGGCTGCCGGGCGACCATCGCCGCCCGCGCCGCTGACAGATCCGCTTCCGCACCCGTCGGCGTGGCTCCGCCAACCGGGCTCGCGGTGCGCGCCGGCGCCTGGTCGTCGGCGGCGGGACAGGTGTCCAGAGGGCGTTACTGACTTCGGCGCTTCAAGGTGATGGTGGTGGGAGGTCGAGGGAGAGTCCGGTCCCGGCGATGAAGCCGTCGAGGACGTGGGGCCGGTACTGC
>NZ_JBVKCZ010000104.1:0-8957 GCF_055634335.1 Streptomyces sp. NPDC111802
ATCCAGCGCCATCCCGAACTCCTCATCGGATTCCTCGCCGGAACCGGCCTCGAACTCGCTCCACCGGCATCAAGCCCATAGTCAAAAATCAGTAGAGCTGAAGGTCCGGGCGATCTGCTCCTTGTCGGCGCTTGTCATCAAGAGCAGCTGCAGCAGAATGCGTGCCTTGACCGGATCCAGCGTGTTGCCGGAGATCAGCCCGTGCGTAAGCAGATCGGACTCGGAGCCCGGGAAGCCGTAGGTCTGCCTGAGCACGGGCCCGGATCCGGTGCGCGTTGCCAGGATGACCGGCATGCGCTTGGCAAGGTCGGTGAGTGCATCCACACAGGCCATCGGGACATGGCCGGCCCCGAACGCCGCGACCACCAGCCCGTCCACGTGGTCACCGAGGACTTGGAGAAGCGTCCCGTCGTCGCCGAGGCCGACCGTGAAGGTCGCGGTGCGCGCGGAGGTCGTGGCCTCCCGGGGATGGATCGCTAGGGAAGGGGCGAGACGCGCCAGGATCCGGACGCGGTCTTCCGCCACGTAGCCGATCGGCCCGGGGTACGAAGTGAAGGCCATCGGGCTCGTGGCGTGGGTCTTGCGGACCCAGCGGGCAGCGTGGATCTCCTCTCCGAACACCACCAGACACCCCAGGCCCCGCGCTTCGGCGCTGGCCGCGACGCGAGCGGCAGCCAGGGCATTCGCGGGACCATCCGCCCCCGCCATGCTCGCGTTACGCATGGCGCCGGTCACCACGACCGGCATCTCGCCGCTGGTGACGAGGTCCAGCAGATAGGAGGTCTCCTCGATCGTGTCCGTCCCTTGGGTGATGACCACGCCGTCGACCGCGAGCGCCTCGATCTTGGTTGCGAGCTCGAGCAGGTCGGAGACGGCCAGCGAGGCGCCGGGTAGTCGGCGGAAGTCGTGAACCTCCACCTGGATGCCGCTGTCGGCGAGGCCTGGTACGGCTGCGACAAGGTCGTCGGCCGACAGCGTCGGCGTCGCGCCGCTGTCTGTCTGAGTGGTCATCGCGATGGTGCCGCCGAGCGAGATCACTGCGACGCGCCGCGCGTTGACGGCCATGTTTTCTCTCTCCTTTGTGGATGTGTGGTGTGGTGCGCAGGTCAATGATCGGCTGGGAGGGAACCGACGTACGCGCACGCGGCGTCGATGCCGGCCGCGGATACCAGTCGGCTGCGGGACTGAATCAGCCCGGACGATCCGTACCGGGCGAGCTGGCCGCACCGCTGGATCAACCAGGACCACGGCAGATTGAGATACTGCGCGAGAGCACGGAGCCGTCCGGCAGCCGTCGGGGCCGCGGTGAGCGAGTCCGCGTCGACGTCGCGCGCGGCGATCGTGAACTCGCGAACGACCGAGGATCGCGCTGTCACATCGACATGCCACATCCCGTCTCCGCGCACCCAGTTGGCGATCACTGCTTCCTTATCGGGCGCGACCACGAAGCCCTCGACGGCCTCGTATGCGGGATCGGCCGTGAACTGGGCGTGGATCCCCAACGACTCCATCAGCGCTACGGCCAGGAACATCAGGGTTCGTTCATACCTCGGAGAGGAGCGGACGACCTCCTCAGGGACGCAGAAGGCCCGAGTGCTCGTGCTACCGAGAGCCTTGGTGGTTTCCCGCAGGTACGGGTACTTGTGATCGAAGATTAGCCATGCGCTGGCCTCCTCGCCCCGTTGCTCCCTGGTCCAGAACGCGGGCAGCGCTGGGAGGTCCGGCAGGGCCCGAAGGATGTGGCGGGCGCAGAAGTCGGAGCCGAGCCACATGTGGGCGACAGTGTTCAACCCGGGTGCGGCTTCCCGGCTGACCGCCGATGCGGATAGCCGCTCGTAGGCCTTGAGATCGCTGCGGGTTTCGGCAAGAGGCCGGTCATCGGCCTGTAGAGCGTCGTCGTAGTTGCTGACGGCCCACAGAATGCCGTAGGTGAGGTCATCCAGTTCGTAGGCCGTGGGCGCGGCGACTTCGTACACGCCGCCGTTCTTCGCGAGCTTACTGCGGGCCGTGCGGCCGTCCAGAGCGTAGAACCGTGAGACTCCGTCGGCGTTGAGTGCCCCGACCAGCAGGCTGCGATGCGGCCGCGCCAGGAATTCCTCAGCCCGCCGCTGGTCGGGGACGGACACGATCACTCGGCCTCCCTCGATGCGCGCGGGGTGGACCTGGAGCGAGAGCTGGGACCCGAGCATGGAACGGCCTCCCGGGATGAGGGCGTGCCAGTCGACGCCGAAGTCAGGGGTCGGGCGGGACAGTTGAAGGCCCGGCCAGCTTTCGGTGGCGGTTCTCGCGAACCCGAAGGGATCTTCGGTGGCACTGATTGCTGAAGCTGCTGGCACCCCCATGCCGGCAACCGCAGCTGCACCGCCCCCCACCCCAGCGCGCAACAGCGCGCGTCGACCGAGCGCCACGAGCACCACCGTTCCATCGTCGAGACGTGCGGGGACGAAGATCCCCTCACTGTCCGACGGTGCCGTCTGCGAAAGAGCCGTGGCCAGGCTCAACGGTGTATCGGATACATGGGGCGCCGAACCGGATACATGGCTGGGCTCGGATACACCCCGGTCGATCTCCTGCCACAGCTCGATCAGGAACCCACCAGCACCAAGCGTCCGGTCGATGAGCTCCGCCTCACCCCGGCCCTGAGGTGGGCGTGCCCCGTTCTCCCAACGCTGCACCTTGGAGTGCGAAACGAACGTCCTCGCGGCCAATTCCCGCATGGACAGTCCACGCGCCTCACGCAGCTGTCGGATCATGTAGCCAAGGCGGTGCTGGGGAGACTGGTCCGGCGTCAGGACCTTCGGCCTCTGCCCCACGTTGAGCCCCCTCGATGTATCCAAGTCCCTGTATCCGCAGGACGGATACAGGGCAACCGTAGAAGTCACTCAAGATCACGCCTACACCTGGAGTACCGGCTTTTCCAGTCGGGATCCCCAACTGCTGCTCTAGGAGGGCGAGATGAACGAGCTTCGGCATGCCCACAGCACGGGCCACCGTGTAGCCGACGCGCATGGCCGCAACATCGATCTCACGCCCACCGGCGTGAGGTCGACAGATGACTGCACCTGCTCGAGAGCCATGGCAGGAACCGGGCCGCGCGGGCACCCCCGCGGCACGGTGGTCATACGCGTCACGGTCATTCTGACCGGCGGACTGGTCGTAACGGTTCTGCTGGTGGTGATCCGCGACATCGTCACCACCGTGGCCAGCACCAGCGTGACAGGCTTGATCCTTAAGGCATTGCTGATGCCGTCTCACCGGCGGGACCGGTGAGTTCCATGGCTTCTTGCGATCGGCTTCGTGCGCGCCGGGCACTGTGGGTTGGCTCTCTATACAACGGGAGTAGCAACCCACAGCGCCCGGTCCGCGACGCGGGTACATCAGGCGTCGAACTCGTAGTCGAGCACGTAGGCGGCGGAGTCCATGGTCATTTCGTTGATCTCCACCGCTCGCCCTTCGGAGTCGAACGCTGTACGTGCCAGCTTGATGACCATCCTGTCGGCGGGAATGGCCAGCCGAGCTGCTTCTTCGGCGGAAGGCATACGCACGCGGATCTCCTCCCGGAAGTGGGCCGGGGCCCGACCAAGGTCAGCCAGGCGGGCGTAGATGCCGCCGGGACCGGTGTCGGCCTGAGTGATGGGGGAGCCCGCCACCAGCGACTGCGGCAGGTAGGACTCCGCAACCATGACCGGGCGTCCGTCCATGACGTACCGCCGGCTGCGTACGCAGACCGTCTCGCCGGGCGTCAACTCGAGAACGTCGCTGACGTGTTGAGGCGGGGCGACGTCCTCCGACACCGTGATCTGGTCGACGTCCGGAGCGCGGTGGTCGTCGGCCGACCAAACCGTTTTCCCGCTTCCCCACTGGCCGCGGGCCAGTCGCTGGATGCCGCGGCGGCGGATGGGGTGGAACGAGATGACGCGGGCGCCGGCTCCCTTCTTGGTCTCTACGAGACCTTCAGTGCGCAAGATCTTGAGCGCCCTGCGGGCAGTGAGGCTGGCGACTTCGTACTGCGTGGCCAGCGAGTTTTCTCCAGGCAGGCGATCGCCAGGGCCATAGTCGCCTCGCTCGATCGCTGCCTTCAGCTCAGCAGCGATCTGCTGAGCCTTGGTGAGCTGCGCGCCGGTCTCGTCTGTCATCTGTCTCCCAACCTCGGTATCGATCCTAGGGCGGCTGGCTACCGAGGTACCTCGTGGGGCGCCTTAAACACGCCGGGAGTGACCTACACAGGATACCTCAACGGTACCGAGGTTCTTGACATCGGTACCGAGGATGGTTCTACTAGAGGAGCAACCTCGGTACCGAGGTTACCGCCAAGACGTCGCCTCGGAACTGCTTTTCCCTGCTCAGCCGCCTTCGCGACGTCTTCCGAACCTCACACCTCCGAGAGGAGCATCACCCGTATGTACGTCTCCCAGATCTCCCGCGCTGCAGTCGGCTCGTTGACCCCGGCTGGCCGGTTCGAGCGGCCGCTGCTCGCGTTCGTGAACAGCCTGCTGTCCCCGTTGGACTACCAGAGCGCTCCTCAGCTGGCCCTCATGGCGTGGGCGGAGGCGTTGGGCTCGCTGCGCCTCACCACCGAGGCCGGGATGGAGGGGGACATTCCCGTGTGGCTCGCGGACGCGGTTCGTCGCGTGGTGCGCGAGCAGACCTCCCCAGCCGCCTCCGTCGGCCGCGTGGTCACGGTCGCCTCGAGCGGCAAGACGCACGACCTGGTCCTCGCCGACTCCGAGGCGTCCGCTTCCGACGACAGCGTCACCAACACCCCGCTCGTTGCCTGAACCCCCTCGCCGGGTCCTCTACGGACCCGGCTCCCCCACCCGGAACCGCCCCGGCGGCGCCGGCTGAGGGAGCCGGAACGTCGGTCCCCTACCGAGCACCACCGCAGGAAGTCGTCCGCCTCGAAAAAGGGGCCGGGGTTGATGCACCACCTAATCCCCCGGCTTCTCGACTCTCTGCTCGCACGTCGCAGCGCTGATGCGCTGTCCGTCCTCCAGGACGCCGGGTCTCCCGTGCGCCTGGCGGGCGGAGAGAGCACCGCGACGCAGCCCCTGCCCTCCGTACGAAGGAGATCCCCCACATGACCATCACGTCCGCGATGCCCAAGGCCAAGGAGCGGAAGACCCGGACCCGTACGAAGCGGGTCAGCGGCCTCCCCGCCATCCGGCTTTCTCAGCTCCCCCCGTCCCACATCGACTTGCGTCAGCCGCTGAAGGCGGTCCTCGTCTGCGAGGACTGCGGGACCTGGGTCCCCATCACCGGCATGCAGAGCCGGATCCAGAAGTTGGTCCCGCATCACACCGGCAGGGCCAGCGAGGCCGATGCGATCCGCTGCCGCAGCAGCAACCGCAAGGTGGCGTTCGACATGACGATCCCCGAGTGGCGCCAGGCCCTGACCGACGCGGTCAAGGAAGCCTCCAGCCGCCAGGCCACCGCGGTGCTGCCCAAGGCATTCAGCGCGCAGACCGACCGGACCCTGCGGGCTCGTGCCGAGCGCACGCTGGCCGGGCGCCTGGCCGACTGGAACGCGGTGCTGTTCCGTGTGGCCGACGCCGACAAGAGTCGCCGGGCGATGCCCGCCGGTGACGCCCCCACGGAGGGCCCCGAAGTTCCGCTGGACACGCTCCACCCCCAGCGGCCCGCGCGCTGAACCCCGCACGAACCGCCACGGCCCCGACCATCCCGAACAGCCGGGGCCGCGGCTGCTCGTACACGCAGACCACCGACAACAAGGAGGGCCTCCGCATGGCTATCCCGACTGACCCGCGCACCCTGCAGCAACGTGTCGCCGACCAACTGGAGGCGGCTCACATGCAGCTGACCAAGCCCGGGCTGAGCCGCCGTGACCGCGCTCGGGTCGCGGACCGCATTCACCAGCTGAAGCAGGAGGCCAGCCGCCTCGGTCACTGACCTTGCAGCCTGCGCTGCCCGCCGGTCACCGAGCCCTTTCCACTGTGGGCCCGGTGACCGGCGGAGTGCGTAGGACGCACTCCCTTTCCTCTACGTCAGGAGACGCTCGTGAACGCTCTGATTTCGCACACGTACTTCGGCCCGACGCGGGCGACCAGCTATGTGACGCCCGGCCTGAGTCAGGAAGTGGCGTACCGCCTGATCGGGATCAACACGCTCGCCGGGTTCGAGCCGGTCGTCTACACCCGGACCCGGCGGGCGACCAGCTGCGCACCCGCGACGGCAACCCCGTCACGGTCGTCGCGCTCAGCGGCAGCAGCCTGCGCGGTGTGATTGAGATCGAGCAGGTCTGATCCCGCAGCCTGCGCTGCCCGTCGTCGACCGGCTCCGTTTACCGCGGGGCCGATCGACGGCGGAGTGCGCAGGACGCACCGCCCGCCGCACATGAAGAACCCCCAGGGGCAGCATCCCTGGGGGTTCTTGGTGTCGCGGGCGACCCTTCCATCGAGAGGGAAGCCCACATGACCATCATGGCTGACGCCCCCGTGGCCGTCTCCCGTACACGCCCGCCGTTACCGCGGCGACCGCTCCCGCACGAGCGGACTCCCGACCGGCCCACACCGGCCGGCCCCCGACCGCACCCGCAGCAGTCCGCCGGCCGCCCCAGCGACACCGCCGCCCGGCAGCTACTCGATGCGCTGTACCGCGAGCACGCGCCGATGGTGACCCGGGTCGCGGCTCGGTCACTTCGCCCCCACGACCGCGGCCTGGCCGACGACATCGCCCAGGACGTGTGGCTGGACACCTGGCAGTACCTCCTGCGTGGCAACGACTTGTGCTCCCCGGCTGGCTTCCTCGTGATGCGGGCCCGGCGCCGCGCGGTCGACCACTACCGCCTCGCCCGCGTCCGGCCCGTCGACTGCACCGACGAGTCCGCCCTCGCTCACCTCGCCCGCCGGATCGGAGCCGCCGCATGATGCCCATCGTCGCCATCGCCCTGCCCAGCGCCGCCGACGAGATCGGCCCGCGCCGCCCCGGCACGATCTACCAAAACGTCGACGGGCGCTTCGAGGTGCTGGCGCTCGTCACTGACCCGCGTGAGGCGGCGAAGCTGCTGCGCCGTAAGGGTGCACGGTGGGCGCTCATCGTCCGCGACACCCTGCGCGCGGACGGTCAGCCCTTCGCGATCGGATCGGCGTGGACGACGTCCGACTGCCTGCTGCGCGAGGGCACGCGGGCCCCGGCCTACGCCCCGGCTGCCTGACGATCCGTCACGGTCCCTCTCCCACCCCACCAGAGCGTCAAGGGTTGGGAGACGGGCCGTGGCTGGCCGTCTGGCCAGTCACAAAGCGACAGCCCCGGAAGGTGAGAGCTCCGGGGCTGTCCGGTCAAACGGACTCGGAGATCCCTATGACCACAGCGATCATGACACGGGCCGTCGCCCGTACGACAGCGGCCACAGCGAACCTGGAGTACTGGTGCGGCCCGTGCGGCAGCTTCCACTCCGGCCTCTGCCCGGCCGCCGCGCACCGCCAGCTCGGTGACCTCCTGGCGTGCATGGTGCGCGAGTCCGACGCCCGCATCCCCGCAGTGCGCCGGGCCCGCCGCACGCTTCAGGAGATGCTGCCCGGCTACGAGCGGCAGCCGGTGCTGATCCTGCACCGGCCGGTGATGGCCGACGACGCCTGCCCGCTGTGCCTGCGCTGGAAGTGCAACCCCAGTACCTGCCCGCCCGCCTCCGTTGCCCGGACGCCTGCCACTGCCAGTGGCGGGATGCAGTGCGATGTGTGCGGCGGAACCTTCGGAGCTGCGCCACCGCCGCCCGCTGGCATGCAGGCCGCTGTCCCGGACCCCAGGGCCTGGACCTGCAGCGCGTGCCAGAACATCGGCTACTGAATGCCACACGCATAGCGGCCCTTGCCCGGCAGCGAAAGCGCCGGTCCTGAAAGCCACTGCCCCAATCGACATCGCCACCTCTGTCGGCTGCCTGACCCGCCCGGCCCGGCCCCCACTCCCCCGGTGGGCCGGTCCGGGCGCGGTCCAGGGGACCGGACAGCCCGGGTTCATCAATCCGAACCGACATGCAACCCCCGCACGAAGAACGGAGACTTCCGTGACCGATACGAAGCAGTGGCGTGACGCCAGTCCGCGTGGCATGGTGCTCGCCGTCCTGGGCGTGGTCACCCTTGGCGTGGCTGTCCTCTCGATGGCCGTCAGCTACGACATCCTGGAACCGAAGTTCGGGGCCTGGGCCGTGCCGACCGTCGGCGCCCTGGACGCCCTGTGGGTCGTCTTCCAGATGACCGAAATCCTGGCTGCGAACAACCGAGCCCGGGCCAGGCGGGTGCAGTATGCGGGGCTGGCGCTCACGGCGGTGAACGCCGCAATCCCCACGGTCGACCTCGCTCTGAGGCTGCACAGCTCCGGAGCCGCGTTCAGTCTGGCCGTGGTCATCACCCCCATCGCGATCGTGGCGACCAAGACCGCCTGGTGGATCGCCCTTCCCTCGCTGGGCCGGCGGGTGTCGGCCGAGACCCGCCGCGCGATCGCGGCCCGCCGCCAGAAGGTTGCGGACCAGCTGGAAAAGATGGAAGCGGACACCGCCGACCGCATCGAGCTCCTGACTCTGGCGCGCGACTTGAACGAGCGCGTGGCCGAAGCCGAGACGGTCTACCGCCTGTCGGTGCTGAAGACGCAGCAGTCCATGACCGAGGACCTGCACCAGCAGGCCGAGGCCACAGCCACCACCGTGCAGACGAAGGCCCTGCCCGCCGCGGTGGCTGCAATTCAGCTGCCGGAACTCGACACGTGGACGCCGGCCGCGCCCGCCCTGGCCGTCACGGCCGACCGTGACGCTTCCAGCGCGGATCTCCCTGCCCTGCCTGGTGGGCGTGACGCCTCCGTCACGGACGCTGGTGAACGTCACGCAGGTCAGGGCGATTTCGCGAACAGCCGTCCCGGCGAGCGTCACGCGGGGAGTGACGGAGACCGTGACGCCGTCACGCTTACGGACCTCGCGGTCGTCACGGGCGTGCCCACGCCTCAGCCCG
>NZ_JBVKCZ010000105.1:0-8810 GCF_055634335.1 Streptomyces sp. NPDC111802
ATCAAGAAGGCACCGCATCTCCTGCGTGGATTCCTCGCCGGAACAAAGCTGGCATTGCTGGAGTGACCGTCAAGCGCTGGGATAAAGATCAGTAGAGCACGCATGCTTCACCGTGCACTGTCGGCTGCGTAGACCCCGGCACGTCCACCCGGGTATGGATCACGGGCGACCATCCCTGCGCGATGATGTCGCGCATCATCGCCAGCCCCGAGCGGACCTGAGGGAAGCCGGCGTCCCGGGCAACGGTCAGGGCAGGGCGCCGATGCAGGCGGCCTGGTCCACGATCACCAGCACAACTGCCGAACTTCGCGGCCGGCTTGTCGAAGACGGCCCGCAACTTCGTTCGGTGTGAGGTAGGGGCTTGTCGAGGACCTTCGTGCCGACCGAGCTCGTACCCGTGGTGGGTGCCACGCGGGTCCACAGCCCGGCGCGTCCGGCACCTGCAAGCCGAAGCGCGCGAGCCGACGGACGAGCTCCTCCAGCTCGTCCGCCAACAGGGGCCAGAACTACCGAAGTTACTCGGCGGCGGTCCGATTACCGCCGTTCAGATCTTGGTCAGCTGGTCGCACCCGGGCCGTTCCGTTTCGAGGCGGCCTTCGCGTCCTTCGCCCGCATCGCCCCGATCCCGGCCTCCTCCTGCCTGACCAACAAGCACCGACTCAACGGGGAGGAGACCGCCAGCTGAATCGAGCGATGCACACAATCACCCTGATCAGGATGCGGCTGGATCCCGCCACGAAGACGTACGTCGCCCGCCGCGTCAGCGAGGGAAAGAGCTCCCGCGACGCGCAGCGATGCCTCAGACGCAACGTCTGCCGCCAGATCTTCAAGATCCTCGAACGAACGAATCAGCCGAACGCGGAAGCGCTCCCTCGAGTGGCTTGACACGACATAGCAGCCTCGGAGGAGCTCGGTGGCACGCATCAGCTGCGGCATCTGCAGTCCGGCCGGACGAGTGCCTGAGCTCCGCGCAGACTGCTTCCGCGTGCTCTCGTGCCGCATCACCCCGCTGCCTGGAGCGGGTCAGAACTATTCGCCCTGCTGGAGTTTCGCCAGCTCCTCGTCCACGGCGCCCCCCCGGCATTGGCGATCTCCTCGCAGGCGGCCCGGAACGGTCGACGTTGTGGTGCACGGTGCCCGCGTTCGTTCCCGAAGAACCGGCGTGCCCTCAGCAACGGCACGATCCTGTTCAAGAGCGGCCGCGAAGCGCTGGCAGGCGTCGACCAGGCACTCCCCGCCACCGGTGCCGCTCGGGCCACCAGCTGGCCACCCACCGGTACTCCTCGATCGTGTTGTTCAGCTGAAAACGACCCCTTATAGGCCTCAGCAAAGGCATCGGACGCGACGGTGGGTGATCAGGCAGGTGACGAGGCCGACGAAGACGGCGTTCTGACAGGTCCGGGTGTCCAGGTTCGCTATCGAGTTGTGATGTCAGCCTTGGTACCTGTATGTGTCGTAGGCAAGGAGGTATTGGAAGACGTGGAGTCGGGCAGCTGGGCGAACGGGGGCTCCAGCGTCTCCCCGTTCTGCCGCAACATCAGTGTCCTTACGACGCGCTCGGCGGCCAGCCCGTCGTCGAATTCGCAGAACCGTGCCCGAAAGCCGGCCCGCAGCCGCGCCGACTCCCCGTCCCGCCAGGTCCCGGACGCGAACAGCCATGCCAACTCCCGGTACGAACGCGACACATGACCCGGCGCGTCCGCCGTGATGTCGAAGTAGGCGCCCCGGCTCGCCGTGTACGCCCCCCAGTCGTCGGCGTGGACGACGATCGGCCGGTCCAGGTTGGCGTAGTCGAACAGCAGGGCCGAGTAGTCCGTGACCAGCACATCGGCGGCCAGCATCACGTCCTCGACGCGCGGCTCGTCCGTCGCGTCGATCAGCACGCCCCGCCGGTGCAGGTCCGCCAGGCCCATCCCGCGTGCCGTGCCCTTCGCCAGCGACGGATGCAGCCGTACGACGAGGGTGTGGTCCGTGCCGAGGTCCCGGGCGAACCGGGCCAGGTCGATCCGGTCGACGTGGCCGTCCCTGCGGTACTCGCGACGGGTCGGCGCGTACAGCACGACGGTGTGTCCCGCGGGCACACCGAGCCGCGCCCGGGCCGCCGCCCCGGCCTGCGGACCGGCATTGACCAGCACGTCGTTGCGCGGGCTCCCCGTCCGCACCGACCTGAAGTGACACGGGTACGCCCGCTCCCACACCAGTTCCGAGTGCCGGTTGGCCACCAGGCTGTAGTCCCAGCGGTCCGCCCGCCGCAGCATCCTCGGCACGTCGAAGCCGTGCCGGGCGCCGGGCTTGGTCAGCAGGTCGGCCGCCATGTACTTCAGCGGGGTGCCCTGGTGGGTGTGGATGTGGACGCTGCCGGGCCGCTTGGCCAGGGCGCCCGACCAGTTGACGTTGTTGATGAAGTACTTGGCTCGTCCGGTGACTTGACGGTAGGCGGCGGAGTCGAGAAGTACGGCCTCGATGCCTTCCGGCAGTAACTCCGCCTGCCTCCTGTCGCGCACCACCCACACCCCCCGGATGTGCGGGGCGATCTCCCGCGCCTTGTGGTAAATCGCCGCGGGATCACCGATTACCCCTCTGTGCGAGAATGCCGAGTACACAGCGAGGTTCGGATCCAGTGACCGCCGCATGGCGACCGCCGACTGCCCCCGCTCGACCCTCCGACCCGCCGTCCGCCGCACCTGTTGTGCCCGGCGCTCGAGCTCGCGACCCACCCGAACCGTCTGTTGCTTGGCCCGATATGCGGCGTAGCTTCCTTCCAGTAACTTGAGGTTTCCGGAGATGGATGTCCCCTGCGGCTTGTGTTCGCGGAACATCTCGGCGGTGCGGCGGAAGAACTCACCCTTGTCGGACGGTGCCAACCGGTCCGGCTTTGAAAGGATGTCCAAACAGTGCTTGCCCATTTTGGCGTGCAGGTATGGACGCCAGCTCGCCAGCTCTGCCCGTGAATCGACAAACGCGAAGACCCGCTCGTATTGGGCGTGGATATCGAAGTGTTTGCGGCTGGTCGTAGAGAGAATGTTGCCCTGTCGGCGCTGGCGGTAGTTCAGGCAGATGCGGTCGAGTGTCGCGATCCGCCGAGCGCTGAGCATGACCGGGAACGTCCAGGGCGTGTCCTCGTAGTAGCCCGGCGGGAAAGTGAAGCCCTCACGCGCGATGAAGTCACGCCGGTAGACCTTGTTCCAAACCACCATTAACAGGTCGAGGATTTCCGGGTGTTCGGCAACGGTGAAGGTGCCGTACCCCGTCTCAGCCAGCACGCGCGCCAGCACGTTCCGCCGCGTTCCGCCCCACCAGTACGCGCGCACATAGTCGAAGACCAGCACATCCGGATCGGATGTGTCCGCCAGCCGGTCGGCCATCGCACGCAGTGCGCCCGGGGTGAGGGTGTCATCGCTGTCGAGGAAGAAGAGGTAGTCACCGGTGGCGTGCGGCATTCCTGCGTTCCGGGCCCGCCCAAGGCCGATATTCTCCGGCAGGTGCAGCACGCGAATGCGAGGGTCGCGGTCTGCGTACTCGTCGAGGATCGCGCCGCAGCCGTCCGGCGAACGGTCGTCGACAGCGATCACCTCGAAGTCGGCGTACGACTGCCCGAGCACCGAGTCCAGGCACTCCCGCAGAAAGCCCTGCACCTTGAACACAGGGATGATGATGCTGAAACGGGTCATCCTGCTTTCTCCTTGGTAATCGTATTACTCAGCCATGACTGTCCCGGCCCTGCTGGCCCGTCGGCCTTGCGATTGTCAGTAGGGAGGGGGCGGGCAGGACAGGCGGGGCATGCGAGCGCCCGAGTGGAGAAACGTCGGTAAGAGGCTTCAGGTTCGTTACGTCGTCCGCAGGGACTATAAAGAAGATGGTGCAACCGGTCATAGGATGAGTGCGCTTGTGACCGGCGAAAGCACGGCAAGAGTCCTGTAGTCGAACTTGCTCCGGACAACGTTGGGTGACGGGTTCGCCGAAGCGGTTCTTTGGGCTCTGGCCCGGTCACCGAGAGTTTGCACCTGCGCGGGTCGCCTGAGCATCCCCACGATGGAACATGCCGCGGCTGTCCTGCCCGCGCGGGCGTTCTCTGCCCAAGAGCTGGATTGCGATCAAGGCGTGAAAGCAGCGAACGCAGTGTGGCGTCAATTCGCCTTCAGCGCGGCGTCGTACACCGGCATGCTCTGGGTGCTCCAGGAGCCCGGTCGCAGCGACCGGACTGGGCCTGCGCCGCCATGAGCTGGAGGACGGGGAAGGAAGGTGGGCCGACCAGGTACCGAGGGCGGAATGGTCCATTGCTCAATGGTTGATCCGTGACGAAGTAAAGGGTGTGGATCATTGGCCGAACTCTGGTTGGCATGGGCGAAGAACAACGTGCGGAGCAGTGAATCGCGCGAAAAGCTCGCAGTGTTAGGAGACAGGGCATGAGGAGAGGGTCGTATCCCACCGTCGGGCTTTTGGCTACGGTGGGTGGTCTCATTCTGTATCTCCCGGGCGTAGCCGGTGCTACCGCCGGCGCGCAGTCGGCAAACTTGTTAGCCACAACGCTCGTGAACAAGACGGGTACTACCATCACGGTCACCGCTGGGGTCGGGCGTGGCAACACCATCACGGTCTGGCAGTCCGGCAACACCATCAGGATCAGGGACACCGGCGACACCATCGCCCCGTCCGGCGGCTGTACTGCCGTCAACTCGGTCGAAGTTGCCTGTACGGCCGCCGGTACCACTGAACTCGTGGTCCACGCCGGAGACCAGGACGACAACGTCACCTCCTCGCTGACTGCCCTCGGTGTCACTCTGCTTGGCGGCGCGGGCAACGACAACCTTGTGGGCGGGTCCGCCAACGACACCCTCGAAGGTGACGAGGGATCCGATTTCCTCTCCGGCGGCGCCGGCAACAACACCCTCATCGGGGGAACCGGCGCGGACAGGATCTTCGGCGGTGTCGGCAACGACTCCATCGAGGGACGCGACGGCTCTGACGTCATCAACGGCAACCTCGGCAACGACGTCATAGACGGCGGCCCGGGCAACGAGCAGATCGTCGCAGGCCCTGGCAACGACTACGCCGACGGCGGTCGGGGCCGCGACACGATCAACGCGGTCGACGACATCAGCGGCAATGACTACGTCGAAGGCGGTTCTGAAGCGGACGACTGTCGCGCCGATTTGGGCGACTACGTAAGCGGATGCCCCTGATGAGCGGATATGAGAGACCGGCCGACGCCGATACGGAGAGATGTTTCGAAAGGCGGACACTGATGACAGCCCGACACATCTGCACCATGGCCGTGGCCATCGGCGCACTCATTTCGGCGCCGCTGGCCGGCGCATCTGCCGCGGGAGAAGTACAGCCCAGAGACGGAATGCTCGTCGGCGACACCCGCGTTGAGAAGATGGGCGACAGCCTGGTCATCACGGCCGACGACGGGGTGGCGAACGACATCACCATCCGGCGGCGGGGCAACGTCGTCGTAGTAACAGACTCGGGGGACACTGTCGAGGCCGTGGATCCTTGTCGGCTGACATCTCCACACACCGCAGAGTGCGCGCTTCCCATTACGTCGATCCGGGTCATCGCCAAGGACGCCGACGACGCCATCACCGTCTCTCCGAATCTGGAGGCCGCAGGGACATTGGTCGGTGGTGCGGGTGACGACCACCTCAACGGCGGTCCGCACGCCGACCGGCTGGTCGGTGACGACCTGGCCACCACCGGCCTGCGGGCCACTCCCGGCAACGACACCATCAACGGTGGCCCGGGCAACGACACCATTTCCGGGCTGGCCGGAAACGACACCATCAATGGCAATGCCGGCAACGACACCCTCAACGGCGACGACGGTAACGACACCCTCAATGGTGAGCAGGGCAACGACACCATAACTGGGGGGTCGGGCAACGATACGCACAAGGGCAGCGAAGGCAACGACACCCTCAACGCCATGGACAGCGTATTCGCCAATGACAGCCTCGACGGCGGCCTGGGCTACGACAGCTGCAACCGCGACACCGGCGACATGGCCATCAACTGCCCCTGAGTACCCGCCCCTCCCCGGCAGACAGGCCGAATGACAGGAAAAGCGATGTCGGCCCACGCTTCCGCGAAGCCCGACACCGCGACTGCGTCTGAATCTGGACTCTCTCGTTGTCTTCGCCCCTTGGGTGTCGGCGTGTGCGTGGCGGTGAGAAGCTTCAGCACGCCGACACCTTGGACCTTCTGCCATGGGTGAGCCGGTACGGTGGCCCGACCTGATCCGCACGCGTCCCACCGCACACTTCACTGCTCTGGGTGAGGAGGAAGGTGGTGGTTTGGGTCAGGCAGTTGGGGACAGGCCTCGATGCCGACCGGCTCGGCCAGGCCGCCTGGGCAAGCCTGGAGGCACCCACGACGTGGAGCAGAAGCTTCGGCGTGCCTGTTTCTCCTCTCTGTCTTCGCGAGCTGGTACCTGCAGTGACTGAAGCGACTGGGGTTTCGATATCCGGAAGGCTCTTGGTCCTGCGCGGTGGAGTAGCAGGTCACAGGTCCAGAGCGGGGCAGCGTGACGTGGGGGTTGAGGGGCGCGGGGGCCAGGGACGGCGCGCTGCTCTGTCGGCGACCGGCACGCCAGGCAACGCGAGGCTCAGCCACCGATGCCCCAGGCAGGAGCGGCGGCCGATCACTCCGGCCAAGCAGCGGCGCGAGGTTCTCGGCCAACCGGAGAAGCGGGAAAATTGGTCACGCGCGGCGTCATAGTGTCCCCATTGGGACATCTTTTCCTTCAGGGATGAGACGCGGTGCTCTCGTCTTCACCTCCGCAAGGTCCTGTACCCGTCATTCCCTGTTCCTGGTGAGGGGTACAGGACCCGGGGACGGCGGTGATGGTCTGGCGTCCCTTGCTATACGTCAGATGGTCACTGCGGGCGCGGTCTGTGCTGCCCATGTCGTCGGCGGAGGCGGTCCCCGCGTGGTGTCGCATCCACCTCGTGGAAACAGGATCGCACAGAAGCGGGCTGTCCCGACTGCTGCGTTCGGGACAGCCCGGTTTCCCGGTGGCGATGTTGTAGGCGGGCGCCTGGACTGAGGTTCCCCCGGCGTGCGGGAGGTGCTGATCAGCTGGTCAGGGCGGGTTGACGGGGTTTCAGGTTCGTTCGTTCGGCCGTTGCCTGGTCGGCGTAGTGCTTCTCCTCGAACTCGATCGGGCTGAGGTAGCCGAGCCGCTTCTGGATGCGCCGGGAGTTATAGAAGCCGTCGATGTACTCGAACAGCGCGAGATTCGCCTCGGCCCGGGTGGCGAAGACGCGGCCGCGGATGCACTCCGTCTTGATGATCATCCACAGGTTCTCCGCGAGAGCGTTGTCGTAGCTGTCTCCGACCGAGCCCATGGATGCTTCAACTCCCGCTCGCAGAAGTCGAGTTGTGAGCTTCACGGACGTGTATTGACAGCCGTGATCCGCATGGTGGATCAGCTTGCCCGGTTCGACTTCCCGGCTCGCGAGCGCGTACTCGAGGGTGGTCAGGACCAGGTCGGCGTCCGCGCGGGCGGAGGTCTCCCAGGCGACCACCCGGCGGGAGAACGCGTCCCGGATCGCCGAGAGCCACAAGGGCCCCTCACCGGTGGCGATCATGGTGAGGTCGGTGACCCACAGCCGGTTCGGCGCCGGTGCGGTGAAATCCCGCTCGACCAGGTCCGGGGCGAGCGTGGCCGTGGGGTCACGGCGCGTGAAGCTGCCCCGGCGGGGACTGATCCCGGCGATCTCGGCCTCGCGCATCAACCGCTCGACCCGTTTGCGGCCCACGTGGACGCCCTCGCGCTTGAGCACGGCGTGCACACGCGGCGAGCCGTAGATCCCGCCCGAGTCGGCGTGGATCTCCTTGATCTGCTCGGTGAGTTCCACGTCGCGGCGTCGGCGTTCGCACGGCTCGCGCTCGGCACGACGCCAGCGGTAGTACGTCGAGGAGGCGATGGAAAGTTCCCGGAGTACGCACTCGACCCCCAGGTGCGGGTGCTCGTCAACGAGCGCCGTCACCTGGGCCGGGTCGGGTCGAGCTGCGCCGCGAAAAAAGCCGAGGCCGTCCGCAGCACCTCGTTGGCCCGCTTGAGCTGGACGTTCTCCTTGCGCAGCGCGGCGAGCTCCGCTCGCTCGTCGGTGGTCAGCCGGTCGTCGCGCTCGCCGGCGTCCGCCTCGGCCTGGCGGATCCAGCCGCGCAGGGCCTCCGGATGCACTCCGAGATCGACCGCGAGCTTCTTGATCTGCGGCTTCGGGTCGGCGGTGCGGTACATCCGTACCGCACGCTCACGCAACTCCAGCGAATACTTTCTGGGGGCGGCCATGGTCGATGTTCCTCTCATGAGAACCATCTGACCCTCTGTCAACACACTCCGCATCTCGGGGGAACCTCAATACGACCAATGGGGGTAGCCGGTTGGCTGGTCCGGCGCGGCGCCTGGGAGTGCTGAAGCGAACAACTTCCGGCACCATCAGGAACAGGAACATTTGTGGGTCTGTACGCCAAGGACCTGACCTCGATTCTTCACTTGCGGTGTGACGCCGGTCGGCTCGGTGGTTTGCCCGTAATATCCCCTGCCGTGCGAGGATGGGCCGTCGCGTGACGCTGCGGGGCGTCGGGTTCCACGGGCCCGAGGGTGCTGCGGGTTCCCTCCTCTCCGGTGTCGTTGGGATGGTGGCTGTCCGTCAGGTGAGGGACGGGAGTTGGGTGGCCCGCTGCCAGGCGGTGGTGAACGCCGGCGCCCTGGGCCCAGGGCCGGGAAGTTAGGCACTTCCGGCGTCGGTCAAGTCCGTGAGCGGGCCTCCTGGTTGTCCGGTTGAGCCGGATAGCGAACG
>NZ_JBVKCZ010000106.1:0-8786 GCF_055634335.1 Streptomyces sp. NPDC111802
GGAACGCGGCACCGGCTACGTCCTCGCGGTGGCCTGCTCGCACGAAGTCACCACCGGGGCGGGGAGGTTCCGTGCGGACACCCTGGCCAAGAAGGTGCCCAAGCGGGCCTGGCAGAAGCTCTCCGCAGGGGCCGGGGCCAACGGCCACCGTTTCTACGACTGGACCGTCATCGACCTCGCCGACCCCCGACCCGGGAGCCGTCAGCTGCTGATCCGCCGTAACCGCAGCACCGGCGAACTCGCCTACTACCGCTGCTACTCGCGCGCACCCGTGCCGCTGACCGTGCTGGTCAGAGTCGCTTGCCGCCCACCGGCTCGGTTGGTCCGACTGGCGGCGCCGCCACCAGGCCCGATCCCAGGCCAGCCACTACCGGCTGGAGTACTAGACGCGGGCGCCTCGGCCTGCGCGGTCTTCCGGAAGCGCCCACGGCGCTGCAGGCCGGCCGGTCAAGTCCAGACGTTGTCGATCTCGATTGTCCCTCCCGTCCGGTCGGCGGGTACAGAGTACTGCCTACCGGGACCTCCAGACCCTTGTGACCCCCTGGTCTTCAAGCGGAAGAAGCGGCGGCAGCGGTCGAACCTGGCAGCCAGGAAGCCGAGAAGCTCGGAACCTGGCTCGACAACACCCACCGGAAGGCCGCCAAGCTGAGCGAGCAACAACGCGCGGACTTCGATGCTCTCGGCATGCGCTGGCAATGGGAAAGCCCCAGTGCCGTGGGCAGAGCAGTACCAGAGACACCACCGAAGACCGGTCCGCATCACGACACCAGCCAGCCCCCGGCTGTCCCGCATCAAGCCGCCTCCTGCCCCACCGACGATCGATGGCCGTACCGCCTGATGGCGTAGCCGATCGCAGGAAGCGAGCCGAACCCACCGGGCGGCGCGCCGGGGCCAGGCATCTGCTGGTACGGCCGGCCGCCACCTCACTTGTTCCTCCCAGCGCCCGCCTTCCCGCTGCTGGACGCGCCGACGTCGGTGCTCGACGTCACGGCGGTGCCAGACGAGGGCGCAGGCTCCGGCGGGCTGGTTGAACCATGGCCGGCAGCGGGCCCGAGCGAGCTCGCCAGCTGGCACACGCGGTCCCGTCGAGTGAAGTCCGGCGGATCTCCGGTGGTCTGGCAGGCGCTCACGGGCGTGTCCGCTGGACGGCCGCGGGCTGCCGGGGGGCGGCGTGGCGTTCGTGCCCAGGAGGTGGGTGCCAGGGCTTTCCTGGGGGTTGGTGGGCGGGTCTTTGCGGCGGTGGCATCGTTGATTTCTAGGAACAGCGTTTGTCGGCCAGTTCTGGAGGCAGTTGGTGATCGCCGGGCTGACGGCTGTCGATGAGAAATGACGGCACGATCGTGTCCAGGAGGTGTGACGACCTGACCCTCATCCGGCGCGAAGGTGGGCCGGTGAAGGGGTGAGCAGGCCCTCGCTATGGCCGGAACAAGCGAGTCCCCATGGCACCGTGTCACGTAGGTCAGGACGGTTCCTGGGCAGACCGAAGCCCGCCATCTGCTTCTCCTCGTAGGACAAGAAGCCAAGGCTCCGGTAGAACGCGTGATTGCGCTTGCCTTCCGGTGACGACTCTGTGGACAGGAGAACCGGCCGAGTGCGAGCGGGTTCGGCTACCGGTACCTGAACTGTTCACACCGCGTAGACAGGGCCGTGCCGTCTGCGTACGGCACGGCCCCGCTGAGACTATTCCGCACGGGACCCCCCAACCCCCCTACGCACCACGGACACTGCCGATCCCGCAGTACCCCACGAGAAATGACGCCAAGCCAGCGTTATCTGACGCCGACCAGCTTGGTGCCGCCCCCGCAGTATCCACCGTATGCCCACCCACCGGTTCAAGCCGCCGTGGTGGCATTCTCGTGGCCGACAGAATCCGCCAGCTGCCAGCCGCTCTCCCGGCCGACAGAGCAATAGACTAGAACTGCGACGGTTTGTGCATCGGTGGAGTCCGGGGCGGTCAGTCTGACGGCGGTGGGCCCGGGAGACGGGCCTGGCCAGCAAAAAACGGTCCGGGGCAGAGCACCCCTGCTAGCCGAACCGCTGGGACCAGTCTGATCTTGTCCATCGGCGGCGGCGCCGTCTTTCGGCGGCCGTGTCGCCAGTACTTGGCCAAGGCAGGGTCGTCCGGGGACGCTCCGCCCTTTGCGGACGATGCCCGTCCGGGAAGGCGCTGCTGTCGCGGTCCCCAAACACCCCACTGGTGCTCCTTGGGGTGGCGACGTCTGGCCCAATTGAGGGTCAGCCGCCACATGAGTGATCCGGCGACGAGCGTCGTCAAGGACGCCAACGCCCGGTAGTAGTTCGCCCAACCGCGGACGATTGGGATCAGCCTGCGCAACGCGCCCCTCAGCATTGGCCCCTTGTCGGGCCCGAATTTGGGTCCGGGAGCCTCGTGCAAGCCGCCCCTGATGTGGCCTGTCAATCGAGCGGCTCTGTCTCCCATTCGGTGGTGGAGGAAAGTCATAGCAGCGAGAGATCGCCATTGATCACTAACTCGCAGGCCCGCGCTCTACAGCACTCGCTTCCCGGATCGTGCTGGTTGGGCTCGGCGTCTGACAAGGGCGCTGGGTGGGCGCTTACCCGCTCTGCCGCGGCAGCCGACGGGGCGGGTTGAGTAGGCCGGCGCGACTCCACACTCGATCGGTATGTGAGCGCTTTTGAGCCTCAAGCGGATGAAAATCTTACAAATCGCGTCATATGGGCAGGGTGTTTGCGACCTATGTTCGTAGATCATTCATGCCGTTCGACTGGATGTGATGTGGATATGAGGACGTGTCTCTCGCAGCGATTGCTGGCTGGTGTGTTCGTGGTTGTCAGTGCTGGCGGCGCGCTCGGATCGGCGGGGGCGTCGCAGGCGTCGGCGGCGGATCCTACTGCCGATTTGTCTCTGACGAAGACTGGGCCCGTTGCAAGGCCGGACGGGAGGTTCAGCTATCAGATGACCGTCACCAACAACGGACCTGACGCGTCGTCCGGGTGGACTGTCCTGGATCCCATGAACGGGCACACCATTATTGACGCCCCTGTCGATATCCAGTCCGCCGACTCGAGGTGTGCAGTCGTCGCGACCAACTATCACGGGGGTATCCCGCAAAATGCCTTGCAATGCAAGGGTGGCCAGCTTGCAGTGGGTGAAAGCACGGTTATTGACATCACCGCTGCGAGCGGCACGGTCAACCGCGCCGGTGTCACAGGGAACGAGGCCGACGGCAACACCGCGAACAACTACGCCGCAGCCGTTCCCTCTGTCGTTGATGTCCCGATGATCAACCCGGCGGTTGGTGCGGGTGTTGCCGCCGGTGCCGCACTGGGAAGTGTCGCCCTGGGGTTCGTCAAGCGAGGTTCCGGGCCCTTGGTTCGGGCAGGCTCCCGTCCTGGAACAAACTGAACAGCACGCTCATGGCTGCCATTGCTGGTGCGGCCACCGCGGCTGCGGGTGTGCCGGCTCCGCCTGGGCCCGCGGGTAATCCGGCTGCGGCCGACGGCTCGACAACGGCGACCCCAAGAACCAGGAAAACTGCCCCAAGGGCGGGCCCCACCAGGCTGTGGGCTGGCATTTCCTTCACAATCAGGTCCCCCGCTGCGGCACGCGTCCACAGCTGACCCGTCTGCCCCAGAACCACCGGGACGCAGCCTTCCGTTGCACAGCCGGCCCGCGATCAGTGCGAACTCGCTGCAGACACCCGCCCCGATTCTCGTCGTCGGCACCACCGGTGACCCCGCCACCCCCGTCGAGGGCACCCGGGAGATGGCACGGGCGCCGGGCGCGGGCGTCGGCATCGAGATCACGCTCAATGGTGAGGGCCAGGGTGCCTACAAATCCGGCAACGTCTGCCTGAAGCAGGCCGTGTACGGCTACGGCAGCCGCTGTTTGTCTTCCGGGAGGGCGTGCAGGGGCAGACGGTCAGGTGCGGTCATCGCGGTGGGGGAGCCGAGCCGCCTGCTTGGGTCCGCCGCTCGGCGCCGCATTGTCTTCGGTGTAGGTGATGCGGTGTAGTTCGGTATTCCAGTTGCCCCAGCCGGCGTTGGAGCCGTAGGCGTAGCCGAGGTACTGGGGCTTGTTGATGTCGATGTGACCGTACCGGTCACCGCTGATGCCAGCGTTGTGCAGCTCGGGGCGAAGGTCGGCTCGGAGTTCGGCGGAGCGCTTGAAGTGGATGCCGTCGTCCGATTCCCACATCTGAATGTAGGACTTGGGGGTGAAGCGCTCGGCGGTGTGGATCGCGATGAACTTGCCGTAGGCGTCGACGTACTTGATGTCGGCCGAGTCCGTCCCCGGCTTCCCGCTGTTGTCGAGGGCGGCGCCCCGGTAGGTGAGGTGCCTGGGCCAGTCCGCCGCGTCGGCCGGCGCGGTGGACACGCGGGTCTCCTGGACCGGCTTTCCGTGGGCGTCGTGGGTGAACCACGAGTAGTAGACGTACAGGGTCGATCCGGCCACGACTAGGCTGGGTTCGCCGGCTCCGTAGGCGTCGCTCGGGCCCTTGTAGGTGACGATCGGGGCCGGGTTGCCTCCCCAGCCGTGCCCATTCCATTTCTCGAACGGCCCTGTCGGGGATTTGGAGCGGGCGACGAACACGTTGTTCCCGCCTTTGGCTTGGACCGTCGCGGTGTAGCCGAGATAGTAGTAGCCGTCGGAGAACACCACGCTGGGGTCGCAGACGGCGTTGCCGTCGGCTGATCCGGCAGTCGGCTGCAGGACGACCTGGTCCGGTGTCCAGGTGCGTCCGCCGTCGGTGGAATTCCGGTAGCGGATGAAATCCCACGGCCCGCCTGAGCCGGGTGAGCAGGTGTACATGTGCAGGCCCGCGGAATCCTCGAACATCGAGGGGCCGTACCGGTAGCCGAATCCGCCTGATGTGTATACCGTCCGGCCCGGCGCAACGGTCGCACTCACCGTGGACTGGCCGGCGTCGCCCGCGGCAGGAGGATCGCTCGGCTTTGGTGCGGGTCTGGTGAGCTGGTCGGTCGCCGAAAGGGCGTTGGGCTTCGGTGCGGGTCGGGTGACCTGGCCTGCGGGCGGGGCCCCCGTGGGCCGGGACGCCCGTGCCTTGGCGCCGGCCTTGCCCGTGCTCATGGCGCGGGCTTGGACGCCGGCCGCCGGGATGCCGGTGCCCTGGGACGGTATCTGCGCGGTGAACTGTGCGAGTTCCTGCCGTTGCTGCGGGGAAAGCCGTGCGAGTGCCTGGCATTCCTCCGGGGACAGCTGTGCGAGTTCTTGCCGTTCCTGCGACGAGAGCCGCGCGAGCGCCTGCCACTCTTGCGGAGTGAGTGACTTCTCATGCGCGGGGCACTCGTGTGGAGCCACCTTCGACTTCGACTGCTGCGATGGCAGCTGCTGGCCGGCGGACGCACCGGACGCGGCGGCCAGCAGCAAACCCGCGGAAACAGGGGCCGCGACCACACCGACCCGCAAAACGCCTTTCCGCCTAGCCGGCAGCTCTGCGCGCTTCCTCTTGTGACGTGCCGCCACCTCATGCTCCCTTGCCTGTCAAGTGAACCGGAACGGGGCCTGTGCCGGTCATGGCACCAGATCTCTGTCGCGCCTTGGACTCACAGAAAAACACGTCCAGTCGGCGATGTCATCCGTCGGTCATATTTCTTGGCATGCGCGGTCGGAGAGGAAGCCGGCAGATATGTCAGGGAAGGTGCAAAAGCACCTTGGTGTACGTTCACTCTTCTATGCCGCGTGATAAATCCAGCGTCACAGAGAACATACGAGGCGCATCAGGCGTATGAACAACGGCACGCGACATAGGGCATACGGAAGTCTGAAGACGGTCGCCTCGGATCATGACAGCGGCGAATTGTGTGCTCAGGAAGTGCCTTGACCCAGAGCCGCTGAGAAGGGTGTCGGGTTGAGGGCGGCGACAGACTTCGGGCTGTCGCCCGGTCCCTCACTCAGGGCGTCGTCCGGCTCTCCGCTCGGGGAGTCCCTCGGCACCGGGGGGTGCCGGCGCGACTGAGTGTCGGAGTGAACTCATGGGGGAGGTCGGCGGACCAGGCGGCCTCCAGGTCCCGCTGGACCACCGGGTCGCCGACCACGCCCTCGCCGTGCGGCGGCAGAGCGGACTCGACGGCCCACGGGGCCGATGCGGCGGACGTCGCGGAGCCAGCCGTGCCAGCGGTCGGCTTGGTGGCGGGCGGCACTGTGGCCACCGATGACGGATCCGTGGTCGCGTACGCCGTCGACGTCGGGGCCGGTTGCTCCTGACCGTGCGGCACACCGGCTACGTGCACCAGGGCGTGCAGCGTGGTGCCCGGCGCGGCCTGTAGTACCGGCCACACGGCAATTGCGATCACTCACCAACCGTGTTCGTATCAATGCAAACGGTGCGCACGGCGTGGCCTTTGGCGCGTTGTGGCAATGCTGCGGTCAGCCACGTCTCGAGGCCGCTGAGCAGCCCGTCCCCAATCCACAGGAGTTTTCATGTCGCATTGGTTAATTCGTTCCGCAGCTGCCCTAGTCATGAGCGCTGCGCCACTCATCGCCATATCTACCGCTCCGGCACAGGCCAGCCCTCACGCCTCCGAGACCTCCGTCCAGTCCGTCCGAGGCGCTGCCGAGGACGTGGCGTCGTGCAGCATCACAGGCTTGGCAGCCGTCTCTGACGTCCTGATCACCACGGTCGACGTGAAGGCTGTCTGCCACACAACCGCGTTGACGGCTGTCACCGTCAAAGTCGGCGACATCGCTGTGGCACGGACCAACGTCCTGCTCGTCGCCGGTATCGAGACACACGTCAGGCTGCTCGTCCCCGGGGTCCTTCCCCTGGGCGCGGAAATCTGCGTCGGGATCGACGGTGACGAGGCGTGCGCCACCGTGCAGAAGCTGTAGCCGGACTCCTCCAGTGGCCGTTTCCTCGCCCTCGACACCGACCTGGTCGTCACCCTCCCCGACGCGGTCACCCGCACGGCCGGGCACAACTCGGCCTGGCCACACTGCCCCCGCCACTCCCGCCGCCCGACGTACCCCTGTACCTGTTGTGGCGCCAGCGCTACGACAACGACCGCGCCCACACTTGGCTGCGAGACCTGACCGAAACCGTCCAGGCGCTATTCACACCACCGACCGCCTCTCAACAGCCCCTCACCAACCGGACCGGGAAGTGACGGATACGCCCGAGGAAAGGCCTGCGGCAGCTGACTCCCGTTCTCGCGAACATCACCTATTCGTGCGCGACTGTGTGAGCGACTCCCAATCTCACGTCGAAAGGACGTCATAAGTCGGGCTCTGGCCCACTTCGTGTGGTCGCGTACGCAGCGTGACTGTCGATCTTCTCGTGAAGGTGGCTGAGATAGCCCGAAAATCGCCCGGCCGGTGGGCTGCGTGGCCGACAGTGCTGGCCCGTGAACGAAGTACGGCCGCAGCTCGAAGAGTTGCTGTTCTCCTCACTGGAGAGCGTGTTGGTGGAGTCTGTCGAGGCGACCGACACGGTGCCCCGGTGTCGCCGGGTTCCGGGCGGCCCTTCGTGTCGTTCGGGGAGCCCGAGGGGTACGACCAGCAGGCTCGGCCTCGATCCTGCGCACCGTCGTCACCGCTGTCCCCGACCAGCCAACCAGGCGCTGGAGGCCATCCGCACCCGCGCGTACTGGTCGCCGCACCGCGAGCACCCCAAGGCCTGGCTGGAATCGCTATGGAGCGCCACCGTCAGATGCCTCAGCGGATCGGACAGGTCGCCGAGGTGTGCGCAGTACGCAGGGATGCTCGGGCGCGGGCGAACGCGGCTGCCACCGATCAGAAGGGGGCGGACGAGGTGCTGCATCTGGCGCCGGTCGGCTGGTATGCCGACTAGGTGTTTTGACCCGCAGGGTTGTTTACGCGGCTGATGGGTGGGTGGCCGTCGAGTGCGGTGTGGCAGCGGTGGTGGTTGTAGGTGTGCAGGAAGTCTGCCAGGGCGTTGGTGCGTTCGGTGTTGCTGGTGTAGGGCCGTAGGTAGGCCCATTCGTCGAGCAGGGTGCGGTTGAAGCGTTCGACTTTGCCGTTGGTCTGCGGCCGGTAGGCGCGGGTGAGTTTGCCGGTGGCGCCGAGATCGGCGAGTGCCTGCTGCCAGGCGAAGCCTTTGCGGTAGGGCCAGGCGTTGTCGGTCAGGACCCGCTCGATGCGGTCGATGCCGCAGGCGGTGAAGAAGACAGCGGCCCGGTGCAGGAAGTCTGCGCAGGTGATGGCCTTCTCGTCCGGGTGGATCTCGCTGTAGGCCAGCCGGCTGTGGTCGTCGACGGCGGAGTGGATGTAGTTGAAGCCCATGCTGTTGCGGGTGGCGCGGCCGGCCTGGCGGCCCAAGGTCTTGTGGCCGCCGCCGTCGGGGATCCGGCCGAGTTTCTTGACGTCCACGTGGATGAGTTCGCCGGGCCGGTGGCGTTCGTAGCGGCGGATGACCTGGCCGGTGGGCCGGTCCAGGAAGGCCAGTCGGTTCAGGCCGTGGCGGGTGAGTATGCGGTGCATGGTCGAGGCGGGCCGGCCCAGGATGGGGCCGAGGCGGGCGGGCCCGAGCTTGCGGCTCTGCCGTAGCCGGCAGACACGGGTTTCGGTTGCGGCAGTGGTTCGGTGTGGTGTCGTGCGTGGGCGGCTGGAGCGGTCGTGGAGTCCGCTTTCGCCCTCGGCCCGCCAGCGTCGGATCCACTTGTGGGCTGTGGGGCGGGAGTTGCCCATCTCCGCGGCGACATGCGCGACAGGACGGCCCTAGCGGACACGGGCGATCAGCAGCCGCCTGCCGTGAACGGTCAGCCGGGCATTACGGTGGGACACGAAGGCCTCCGTGCGGTGAAGATTCGACACCTCCACCACACAC
>NZ_JBVKCZ010000107.1:0-8703 GCF_055634335.1 Streptomyces sp. NPDC111802
TTCCCCATAGGGCAGATCCCGGGGCCGGGTCAGTGCCCGGCCCTTGACCCGGGTGGCGAAGACCCCGCAGGCCGGACAGACCCGCGCCGACAAGTTTCGGTTCGAAATCAGGGTGAGCCGCCGGGTGCGGGGCCGGGTGTCGCGCAGAGTCCGCCGCATGTCCAGGTACGGGCAACTCTCCGCTTGCCGCGGCACCAGCCCGGCGAGCCCATCCTGAGCCGCGCCCGTCGGGACGGTCACCGATACTGATGAAATGGGCGAAAGAGGGCGATATGCCCCAGCGGGCCGACGGGGCGACCGAATGCCGCCGAAGGCCGGGCCGCCGGAATCCGGCCCGGAGGCCCGTCACGATTCGGCCGGCCGACGCGGGCTGTCGTTGCTGAAGCCGCGCAGCTTCGCCGGTCAGGTCTTCCTGCTGCAGCTGGTGGTCGTCCTGCTGCTCATCGCCACGGCTGTGGTGGCACTCGTGATCCAGGACCGTAACCGCGCGATCCAGGAGGCCGCCGATCGGTCACTAGTGGCGGCCGAGTCGTTCGCGAACGCCCCGGGCACAGCGGAGGCGATGCAGAGCGATGACCCGACGGCGGCACTCCAGCCAGATGCCGAGACCGTACGCAAGAACACCGGCGTCGACTACGTCGTAGCGCTCAGCCCTTACGGCTTTCGATGGACCCACCCGGACCCGGACCAGATCGGCAAGCACGTCTCCACCTCCTACGACGAGGCGCTGGAAGGCGAGCCTCACCAGACCACATTCGACAGCAGCCTGGGGAAGGCGGTCGACTCGACGGTGGCCGTCTTCGACAAGGAGGGGACCGCGGTCGGCCTCGTCACGGTTGGGGTCACGGTGAACACGGTGACCAGTGTGGTGCAGCACCAACTGCCGGTGATCTTCACCGCCGGCGGTGTCGCGCTGCTGCTGGCCGCAGGTGGTTCGGCTCTGGTCAGCGGGCGTTTGCGGCGCCAGACTCGGGGCCTGGGGCCGGTGGAGATGACCCGCATGTACGAGCACCACGAGGCGGTGCTGCACGCGGTCCGCGAAGGCGTGATCATCCTGGACCGTGACGGAAAGCTGCTGCTGGTCAACGACGAGGCACGCCGTCTGCTCACACTGCCGCCGGAAGCCGAGGGCCGCCGGGTCACCGGACTCGGACTGAGCCCGGCCCTGGCAGAACTGCTGGGGTCGGGCCAAATGGCCACGGACAGGGTCTTCCTTGCCGGAGACATCCTCCTCGCGGTCAACGTGCGGCCGGTGGGCCCGAACGGGGGCAGCGTGGCCACGCTGCGGGACACCACGGAACTGCGCGCCCTCGCGGGCCGGGCGGACGTGGCCGGCGGGCGCCTGCAGCTGCTCTACGAGGCCAGCACCCGAATCGGGACCACCCTCGACATCAAGCGCACCGCCGAGGAGCTGACCGAGGTGGCGGTCCCGCGCTTCGCCGACGTCGCCACCGTCGAGTTGGTGGAAGCCGTGCTGCTCGGTGATGAGCCGACGGGGGCACCGTTGGAATTGCGCCGCATCGCGGCCGCGGGCATCCGGGAGGAGACGCCCCTTCACCCCGTCGGGACGCGTATGCGCTACGTACCCGACAACCCCGTGGCCATCGGTATGACGACAGGCCGGCCGATCCTGGTGGCGCACCTCGCCGTGGCCGACGGATGGCGGGCCCAGGACCCGGAGCGGGCCCAGAAGGTCATCACCTACGGAATCCACTCCATGATTTCGGCGCCGCTCCAGGCCCGAGGCCAATTGCTCGGCGTCGTGGAGTTCTGGCGTTCGGAGCAGGACCCCTTCGAGTCGGACGACCTGTCCCCCGCCGAGGAACTCGCCGCCCGGGCAGCCGTGTGCATCGACAACGCGCGCCGCTACACCCGCGAGCACACCACGGCCGTCACCCTCCAGCGCAGCCTGCTGCCCGGCACACTTCCCGAGTTGTCCGCCTTGGAGGTCGGGCACCGGTACCTGCCCGCGCAGGCGGGGGTGGGAGGCGACTGGTACGACGTCATCCCGCTGCCGGGGGCCCGGGTGGCTTTGGTGGTGGGTGACGTCGTCGGACACGGTCTGCACGCCGCCGCGACGATGGGTCGCCTGAGGACCGCGGTGCACAACTTCGCCGCCCTGGACCTCCCGCCGGACGAGCTTCTCGTGCGCCTGGACGAGCTGATCACCCGGATCGACCAGGACGCGGCGGCCCAGGGCGAGACCGTTGCCGTGACCGGCGCCACGTGCCTGTATGCGGTCTACGATCCGGTCTCCGGACAGTGTGTCCTCGCCCGGGCCGGTCATCCCGGCCCGGCGCTGGTCTCGCCCGACGGCTCCGTGAGCTTCCCCGACACCCCCGTCGCCCCACCCCTCGGTGTGGGAGGAGGTCTGCCGGTCGAGACGGCCGAACTCCAGCTGGCCGCCAACAGCCGACTGGTCCTCTACACCGACGGCCTGGTCGAAGCCCGCGGCCGGGACATCGACATCGGGCTCGGCATGCTGAGGGAGGCGCTCGCCGCTACGGACGGCGCCACCCCGGACGACACCTGCCGGACGGTGCTCGACGCGATGCTGCGCACCAGGTCGACTGACGATGTCGCTCTGCTCGTCGCACGCACCCGGCTCCTCGACCCGGAGCAGGTCGCGGAGTGGGAGGTGCCCGAGAACCCAGCCGCCGTACCCCGGATCCGCGCTGAGGCCACCCGCAGGCTGGAAGGTTGGGGGCTGGGCGAGGCCGCCTTCACGACCGAGCTGATCCTCAGCGAACTGGTGACGAACGCCATCCGGTACGGAAAGAGCCCCATCGGCCTGCGTCTGCTGCACGACCGCGACAGCCTGATCTGCGAGGTCGGCGACGGCACCAGCACCTCCCCGCACCTGCGCCGCGCAGCCTTCACCGACGAGGGCGGCCGTGGTCTCTTCCTCGTCGCGCAGCTGTCCCGCCGCTGGGGCACTCGATACACCGACCGAGGCAAGATCATCTGGGCTGAGCAGGCACTCGATACCGAAGCCGCCGGGATCTGAGCGGTTCCCTGACGGCGGATCTGTGAAGTGGGCCGGAAACCGGTCCGTCGCCGGCTCGGGGTGTGCGCACGCCCGGAAGGTTCAGGAGCCGTCGTCGACCGTGAGGTACGGGATCTTGGCCGGGTCCTGGCCGAAGGCCCCCCCTAGATAGACGGCCGACAGTTTGGTGAGCGTTCCGTCGTCGATCAGCTGCCTGATGATCCGGTCCAGTTCGTCCTTGTCGGGTGACCCCGTCGGGTACAGGGCGCCGTAACCCTGGTCGGTCCGGTACTGACCCACCAGGCGCACCCTGCTCTCCTGCTTCTGGGGATACGCCAGCAAAATGGTCGTGTCGTGGACGACCGCGTCGACCCGGCCCTCCTCCAGCGCCGTGACCAGATCCGGGTCGTTGGCGAAAGCGGTGACGGGCTTGGTCGGCTTGAGGCGGTTCTCGACGAACTCCTCGCCCGTGGTGCCCTCGGCCACTCCGATCCGAACGTCACGGATGTTGTCTTCGTTGATCTTCTCACCGTCCCTGATCAGCACTCCCAGGGTTGAGGAGAGGTAGGGCGGGGAGAACTCGGCGACCTCGCTCCGCTCCGGGGTGATCGTGATCTGCGCCAGGGCCAGGTCGAAGTCCTTGGTCCGTCCTGACACCACCTCCGGGAAGGGTGCGTTCTCCACCTTCACCCGGTCGAGTCCGGACCGGTAGGCGATATTGGCGGCCATGCAGTACTCGTAACCGCTGTTGACGGACTCCGGAGTGCTGCCGTTCCACCAGCCCGGCGCGGGCAGCGTCGTTTTGACCGTAAGGGCGCCCGCCGTCTCGGGTGAGAGGTGAAACTCCCCGTAGTCTCCTGTGACAGGGCAGCCGCCGTACTGTGCCTTCGACGGCTCCGACCCGCCCTGGTCACAAGCCACTGTCGCGACGATGAGCGTCACGCTGACAGCCAGAGAGACGATCGCTGCCGCGGCGCGCGTCATTGCACCTCCGGTAGGGACATACTCCTTGAGTCACCATAAATCACCCGGGACCATACGACTGCCGGAGCCATGTAGGAGGACTCCGGGGGACGGGTCCGGTCACCCGCAGTCCGGCGGTGTCGCCGTGCCCGGCCGCAATCAGGAGCTGCCCCACGGCCCCGCTGTCGGCGCATCCGTGAGAGGCACTCGGGCAGACCTCAGCATCAGCGCGGAGACGCCCGGAACCCCACCACGAGCGACTCATCCAGCACCACCTGGAGCAGCACAAGCTCGGACATGCCCCCGCACCCTCAGCCTGGCAAGCTCCGCCTGCCCCACCTGACGAATGCCATCGACGAGTACGTCCGGCGGGGCCGACGCGGCCTGGAGAGGCTGCCTCGGTCGCCGAGCCGCGGCGCGCGCAGAGCGCGGCGAGAAGGGCATCCGCCCGGGACGACGCCCCCTCGCGGTCGCAGCCTGAACGCGACTGGACCCCGCGTCACCTACGCCAGAACAGGTGGTGGGTCACCCCACTCGGGCTGGGCACGACCTCCAGGTGAAACCGGTCGGGCAGCTCATCAGGGGACCCCCAGAGTCGCAGTCCGGACCCGAGCTTCACCGGCGCGACCGCCACATGCATGGTGTCGACGAGGCCGTCATCAAGAAACTGCCTGATGGTGGTGACCCCCGCCGCCGAGGCGAACGTCCTTGCCCTGCGCCGCTTCCCGCGCGCGTTCGAGGATCTTGGCCGGGCTGCCGTCGACGAAGTGGAACGTGGTGTCGGAGAGCGTGAACGACGGACGCGGGTGGTGGGTCATGACGAACACCGGAGTGCGGAATGGGGGCTCCTCGCCCCACCAGCCGCGCCAGTCATGGTCCTGCCAGGGCCCGCGCTGAGGCCCGAACTTGTTGCGGCCAACCTCTAGGCCCACGCGATCCCCATGCCCGATACGCTCCCGCGTCATGGGAACGCCCTGGGCCTCGATCATTGGCGGGACGACTGCTGTCTTCAGCGCGATCGCAACCTGCGGAGCGTGGCTGGCCGCACGTAGGGCCAACGCCACCGCAGACGCGGTCGCGCGCATTGAGCGGGAACGCTGGCACGCCGACCTGACCCCGCAGTTCCGGGTCATCATTGAGCCACCCTTCGCCGACGAACTGCGCCACCTGGTCGTGCAGCTTGACGGCCCGCTGCCCCTGGGCCGCCTTGATGAGATCCGCGTCGAGATTGCGCAGAGCGATGACCGTGACTACCACACCCCATTGGCTAACGATCGGAGAGTGACTCCCGAGCAGCTGGCCGCGCAGCTGTGGGGGCCGTACAAGTTCACGCGCTCAGCGAACGGGATGGATCATGCCGGGAAGACGGCTGCCCCGTTCGCCCTGGCTGTGGGCAAGGGCCAGACGTTCACTCTGACGCGCACGGCCCCGCCGCCCTGGTGGCGGCGGGGCAGCGCCGCGGGGGAACAATGGCGAGCCAAGTGGCTGGGCAAGTCCGTGCGCCTCATCCTCACGTGCCGACGAAACGACCTTGAGCCGTGGGTGGTCCCGTGCGAGGTGGAGGTACCGTGGAGCCGCAGGTGTGACAGCCACCCCTTCCGGGTGGCGTTCTCCGCGCTCACCATCCTTGAACGGCGCGTGGCAAGCCCGCAGGTGCGCACTACGCGCCACCACTCACCCGGGCCGCTGACTCCTGAGGGAGGGCGCGGGCGGCAAGAAGCCCGAGCGTGACCAGCGCGCCGGTGAGGGGGTGCGACGGCGGGCAGTTTGACTGCTCGTGCGTGCTCGTTATCTGAGTTCAACGGAGTATGAGCTGCCGTCGAACGTCCATCCGTCGGTGCCTTCGCCGATGTCCTGCACGATGACGTCGTCGATGAAGTGGTCCTCGAAGTCGTCGTCGGTGAGCTCGCCGGCCATCCAGAGTGCCTCGATCTCGCTCCAGTCGCCCGATCGGCCGTCGATGCGCAGGGGGGGCGGCGGCGCGTGTCCCGCGCTGGCGCCGGTCGCGGCCGGTGGTGACCCAGCCGCTGATCTCGAAGTCGCCGTTCTTGACGTGGTCGGGGATCGGTTCGGCGGGGACGATGGCGACGTTCTCGTAGGCGGTGTGGATGAGGTCGCGGTAGCTGCGGCGGACGTTGTACTCGGGGTCGGACAGCCAGTTGAGCAGCGTTTTGACGGTCACGTCGAGGCCGGCCTCTTCGAGGGCCCGGTAGCCGCGGTGGGTTCCGGTGAGCTGGCTGAGCTGGGCGTGCCAGTGCTTGGCGTTGTACGACGACAGCCGGTGGCGGGGTGTGACCTGGGTGCGCAGGAGGTCGTTGAGGGCGGCGCCCAGGGAGCCACCGTGGCCGGTGGGCCCAGCCATCAGTCGTCACCCTCGGGGATCATCTCGCCGGGCTGGATGAACTTGGCCTTGACCTCGCCGAAGCCAGTGCCGATCCGGTACGTGTCCGGGGGCGTGCCGGGCACTGTCCAGAAGACGGCCGCGTCGACGTTGCGCAGGGCGATGAGCGTGTGGCCTTCTTGGACCGCTTTGAAGGCCACGGTCCAGTGGCGGACGGAGGCTTCAGCGACCATGCTCATGCGCCAGTCCGGCCGCCAGAACGGGGACCTCTATTCCTGGCGCTTGGGCCACAGCAGACGCAGCGCGATGGACAGCCGGGTCTTGTACGCCTTGTAGGGCTCGCCGCCGGCCTGGACGAGGTCGATACGTGCCTGGCGGGCTGCGGCGTAGAAGGGCTTGAACAGGGACTCGTTGGCCTTGCCGGTCCAGGAGTCGTGGATGGTCGGCATCGCGGCGAGGTGGCCTTCGCGGACGAGCCTCTCCAGCTGCTTGATGTGCGGGGTGGTGACCCACACGCGGCCCTGCTCGTCGGGCCGGTCAACGATGCGTCCCAGCGGGTGCGGCATGTCGGTGCGGGTCCACTGCGGGATGTCGATGAGGTAGATCCCGGCGCTGGCCTTGTCGAACGCGGCAAGGGGGCCGGTGTGCAGCAGCTTGTTCGGGGCCAGGGGAACGGCCGAACACGCGGACGGGTAGCTGCCGTTGCGGTCGATCAGGCACAGCATCCCGTCGCCGAACGAGTCGGGCACATCGATCTGATCCCGCCGAACCCGCTTCCCGTTCTCCCGGATGAAGGGCACCCGCGTACTGGTGACGTCGGGGTGGACCCAGCGCGGTTCGCCGTCCATGTGCTCACTGATCAGCGGCCACGGATCGCTCTCCCGGTCCTCGATGCGGATGACCCTGATCGGGTGCATCTTCGAGCGGCCGACCGCGTCCTTGAGGAGCTTCAGCGCGGGGAAGGGCGCGCCTTCGGGCTCGTCCTCCTCGTCTCCCGGCTGAAGTTCCACGTCTGCTTCCGCGTCGTTTTCGTCGTATGGGACATGTCCGCTGCCCGCGGCGGGCCCGGTAGCGGCGGGCAGCCCGGGGGCGCCGACGGACACAGCGGTGTTGTAGGCGTTCAGCGCGGCGGCGAGACGGCGCCCCTCGGCGTCGTTGGGCAGTTGCGGCGCCGCAGCCGTCTCGGCCAGGGCTGGCCCGAGTTCGGCAAGGGCTGCCTCGTCACCCTTGACCAGCGCGGTGCGCAGCGCGGCCAGCACGTGAGTGACGGAAGCCGGCAGTCCCTGCCGGGCACCGGACGTGTAGGGCAGCGCCGCTTCGGCCAACTCCCGCTCCACGGCGCTGCCCACACTCTGCGCAGGTTCGTTTCCGCCCGTACGGCCGACGGGAGCGCCACCGGCGTCGAGGAAGCGGGCGTGCAATAGATCGGGGCTCAGGTACGCCGAGCCGATCGCGCCGAAGTCGCGCTCCGCGACCGTCGCCTGGACCTTGGCAGGGTCCTCAGTCGGCGTGAGCGTCACCAGGACGTCGGCGTCCAGGAGACCCAGGAGCGTGGGATCGTCGCTGTCCACGATGGCGAGCACGGGCACGTGCAGGGTCCGCGCGAGGGAGGCCAGGACCTGGGAGGCGTCCGGGAGACGGGCACCCGACAGGGGAAGCCGGGCGTTGTCGGTGGTCTGCAGCCGGTCCACGACCACCAGGGCCAGGTCCTGGACGTACGGGGCCGTCTCCGCGATCGCGTCGGCGGTCAGATCACTGCCGTCGTCGATCAGCAGCGGCGCCTGGACCAACTCCTGGGCCACCTGCTGCTCTTGCGGCGTGAGGCGGCCCTGCTTCAGTCGCGGGTAGTCACCCCCGGTCTCCGCGGAGACGATCCTGCGCATGATGTCGGCCTGGCTCGGCCCCGACGCCGCGTACAGAACTCGGACGTTGTCGACGAGCGCGCTCTGCCGTGCTGCGGCCAGTCCCAGCAGACTTCCGCCCACGTTCGGGGCGGCGGCGACCAGCGTCAACCGGCCGGGCTGCAGACCACCTGTCGCCGCGTCCAGCCCAGGCAGCCCGAACGTGAGGCCGCCGGCCGGGCCGGAGGCGAGCATGGAACCGATGGCGTCGCCCAGCGTGGCGAGCCTGCGCGGCGCGCTGCCGCGTTCCCGATTGCCTTGGCTGTTCACCGCACCTCCGGCGGATGCCTCGATCCCGGCCGCGGCCGGATCGGACGAGTGGGTACGAGAGTCGGTGTCGACGGGCAGAAGCACCGCGACCGGCGTGCGGCTCCGGCGGAGCACCTGCGGCTGGCCCTGGGCTGCCAGCGTGATGAGGACTCTGTTGCTCAATTCTCTGCGAGGACGCTGTGTTGACGGCATGATCGCTTCCGCGGCTGGTAGCCCGTCGAGTGGCCGCGGGGGTGGAATCG
>NZ_JBVKCZ010000108.1:0-8594 GCF_055634335.1 Streptomyces sp. NPDC111802
ACCGGCCCACAACCTGACATCAGCAAGGCCCCCACCCATAACCACACCAACGACCAACCTGGCCAGCAGTCACGACAAGCACCGTTGCAGTACTAACAGCCTGCTTCCGAGGTGAAGCGAGGCACTCAGTCTCTTTCAAGGCCTCGAGGACCTGGGTGGGCCTGGCGGTGCTTCGCTTCGCTGCTCATCACCGTGGACTCCAGGCGTTCCTCGATCCGGTGAGTGAGTGGTGTGCGTTGGTCGAGCGGTGCCTGGAGTGAGGAGGCGCGGCTAGGGACGATCAGCGCGTCCCAAGGGGTGCCGGGGAGGACGACGCTCTGTTCGTCCAGCGCAGTGAAGGCGTTGTCGATCAGCCGCCCGGCCATGGACGGTGCCTTCGTACGGCTCACGGCGATGAGGCATCGACGCCAGGCCTTGCGGATCTGGGCCGGTGAGCGCACCTGGTCCAGCGGTCTGAGTACGGCAGGGCGTTGCACGGGCGCTCCCGGGACGGGTCGAGATGCGGGTGCATCTGCACGAACAGGCCTCGGGGCCGGTTGGACGGGCGAGTTGCTTCAGCCCTGCGGACGAACCAACCGTGGGTGTGAGGCGTCTCCCGGGCGGCGCCGGCGCTGATAGATGCGTCGTTCGCCCTGGTATTGGCCTCACGGGGATATCGGTTGACTATCTGCTGCATGGTCAGTCCCGGCCGGGAGGCGACGTGGCAGCCGCGGTCGCAGGCGATGGGCAGGGGCCGCCGTTGGGGGTTGACCTGGTCGAAGACGAGCAATGTGCCCTGCCTGGCCGGCAATCTGACGAAGATCTCGTGGAGTTCCGAACAGCCCTGAGGAGCGGGGCCCCGTTACTCCCAGGTGCGCTGCGGCAGTCGTGTGCATTTCCGCTGGCCAGAGATCCTGGCCCGTACCACCACTCGTGAACGAAACCGGCATCGGTACGGATCGGCCATCTCGTCGGTCGGTCTGGCGTCGGGTGCGGATCGAATGGTGCACAGACTGGCGCACCACACCGGCAGCGTAAATACTTGCCGTATGTCCCATTTATCAGGTTCTGAAGCGGCCCCGTCTGGCAACGGTGGCTCCGTAGGTCGTAGCGAGCCGGGCGACCCCTTACAGGCTGTCCTAGTCTCCTGGCGCGATTCGCTGGTCGATCTCGGTCTACGCAATCGTCTGCTCAATTTCCGTCATACCAGAAACACCACCTTGGAGATCACAGCGCCTGATTCCTCCACCGTGCTGGCAGGGCTCACCCATGGCTGGTCCTTTGCTCTCGTCGAGGAGAGCCCCAACGAGGAGGTGGGAGATGGGTCGGCCGGAGCCAGGCGGAAGCCTCTGGAGCACGAATCTCCCGTCTCAACCGGCGGCTTCGGAAGTGCCTCCGGCCTGGTGACACAGAAGAAAACACAGGCAGGGCTGGACGACACGCTCAACCGATTGCGGCAGAAGTCCGGCCAGATGTACAACGACTACGGGCTGTGGGTCCTCTGGCTCGGCGTCGGCATGCTGGCCTGGTGTGACGACGGCGCCGGGGAGCCGCGATCCGCCCCGCTGCTGTTGGTGCCCGTGAAACTGCGCCGGGACGGACGACGGCAGACACGCCTGCATCTGGCCGGGGATCAGGATCGCATCCACAACCCCGCTCTGGCGGTGAAGCTGGAACGGTTGGGCGTCGACTGGAGCTCGGTCATCGACAGTGACGTGTCCGATCCAGGGGCGGTGCTCGCGGCCGCCCGGGAAGTCGCCCGGGCGCAGGAGGGCTGGTCAGTCGACGCACGTGTGGTGGTTGGCCTCTTTGCCTCGCACAAGGAGGCGATGTGCCGGGACCTCCAGCAGAACGAGGAGCGCATCCTCGCTCATCCGCTGGTCCGGGCAATCGGCCTTGGGCCTCACGCAGGGCCGTGCCAGGAGCTGATCGACGTCGAGCCCCCGGAGATTGACCGTATTGACGAGATCCAGTTGCCTGAGCGCACTCCGCTCGTACTGGACGCTGATTCTTCCCAGCGGCAGTGTATTGCCGCCGCGCTGGGCGGCCATTCCTTCGTGATGAGCGGCCCGCCTGGTACGGGCAAGAGCCAGACGATCACCAACATGATTGCCGCACTCATGTATGTCGGTCGTTCGGTCTTGTTCGTCAGCGAGAAGGCGGCGGCGCTCGATGTGGTCCGCAACAGGCTACGAGCTGTCGGCCTTGGCGACTTCGTATTGGCCCTGCACAGCGGCGACACCAGTAGGAAGGCCGTCGCAACGGAGCTCGCACGGGCATTGACCACCGAGGTGCGGGGCGTCGGCATAGCAGAGCACGAACGGGACCGTGCGCGCAGACTGCGCGAGGAACTTTCCGGCTACGCGGAGGCCATGAACGAGACACGTGCACCGCTCGAGCGCACCCTGCATGATGTCCTGGGCCGCCTGGTTCTATTGGAACGAGCCGAGACGCCACAACTGTATCTCGGGGCCAAATGCACCGGCGCCATTCGCAAGCTCAGCGCTGGAGAGTTCCAGGGGCTCATGCAAGCGGCCCGCACGGTCAGCCGCGCCTGGCGCCCGGCAGTAGAGGGAGAGACATTCGTTTGGCGCGGTCTCAAGGGCACTTCTACTCCTGCCTCGGTGCTCAATGAGGCCGCTGAAGCGCTTGAGGATCTGCGCATGGCCGTCGAGCATCGCCCCTTTGCTGCCACGATTCCCGAACCACGCACGATGCACGCTGTACGGCAGATGATTCAGACACTGGAAGCCGGCTTATCTCAACCCGACTTGACAAGGGGTGGCCTTGTTGGCGGTGGAACGCCGGACGACCTGTCCGGAAGCCTCGCTCACCTCGCCGAGCTATTTGGACTGCCCAAGCCGGACACTGCTCAAGCCGCGTTCCGCCTGCTGGAACTCGCCGATCTCGCCTGCGCGGACAAGCGACCACCTGCGCGTTGGCTCGCAGAAGAAGGGCTTCGCGAAGCGCACCGAGCCGCTGAGGCGTTGGGAAAGGCACTCGCCGCTCGCGCGGCCGCCCGCGCGGCCGCCCAGGATGTCTTCAGTGATCAGGTATTAGACGCGGAAGACCTGCCGGCCCTGGTCGAAAGATTCGCCGAACAACACCGGGGCATGTTCGCGCGCCTGTCCGTCCAGTTCTGGGAGGACCGTACAGCGGTGGCAGCGCTCACACGCATCGGGACCTGGGACAAGACGCTGCCTCAACGCCTTAGCGACGCGCTGGCCTGGCAGATCACTGCACGAGACGTCACCCGGCTGGCTGCGCGCCACGAGGAGGCGCTGGGCGGATACCTCTGTCACGACGAGGCCGACCTGCCTGCCTTGGAGAGCGTGCTTGTCATGGCGGATCGCATCACTGAACTCAGTCGCGACGTCACTCATCGCGACCTTCTAATTGCCCGCTTGGCTGATGGTGCCGAGCCGGACCCGCTACCGGGGCTGCTGGCTCGTGGCATCCGCGCAGCCCTGACTGACTGGTGTGACACGGCGACGCGGCACGCCGATCGCTGGTCGCAATCCTCGGCTGCCTTGGCGGACTTGTTTGAGGAGCTCCGGAAGGCGCAGCTGTACTGCACCTTGTTCGGCACGCTCGATCAGGCCCAGCAGGCGGTCGATGAACTCCGTAGTGACCCCCACGGTCCGGAGGAATGGCAGGCCTATCGCTCCGGCCTGAGTGTTCTGGCACGTCAAGGCATTGATGCACTCATTCGGCGCGCCGCAGAAAGAGATGTCTCTCCCGAGCAGTTGCCGACGCTCGTGGAGCAGGCGGTGCTAAAGAGCTGGGCCGACGACATCTTGGCCACGGACACCCGGCTCGCCGTTACCCGCTCCGCTGACCTGGATGCCCGCGTGGCGGACTTCCAGGAGGCCGACCGCAGGTTGGTCGAGGCGGCGAGTAAAACCGTGATCCAGGCATGTCTTAAGCGCAGGCCGTACCGTTTCACCAGTGGACCGGCTTCCGTGATCAAGCGTCAGGCGGAACAGAAGCAAAGTCAAATGCCGGTGCGGGAACTGCTCGACCAAACCCGAGAGGTTGTCCGGCTCATCAAACCTTGCTTCATGATGAGTCCGCTAACCGTAAGTCAGCTGCTGCCTGCTGATTACCACTTCGACGTGGTCATTTTCGATGAGGCATCACAGGTACGCCCTGCCGACGCCGTCAACTGCGTCTATCGAGCAGACTCCTTGATAGTGACCGGCGACGAGAAGCAGTTGCCGCCCACCGCGTTCTTCGATTCGGCAGTCGAGTATGACGCCGATAATGAGAGCGCCGAAACGTTCGAATCTCTGCTGCATGCCTGCAAAGCGGGCTCCTTGCGAGAGTTTTCCCTCGGCTGGCATTACCGCAGCCGTCACGAGGATCTGATCACGTTCAGTAACAGGTCCTTCTACAGCAATTCCATGCTCACATTTCCAGGAGCCCTGGATCAGGGTAATGCTGTCGGTGTCGCTTTTTTCCATACAGAGGGCGTGTACGACCGCGGCGGTCGGCGAGACAACCGCATGGAAGCGGATTTCGTTGCCCGCCGGGTCATCCATCACTTCGACACCCGTCCCGATCGCAGCCTGGGCGTCGTCGCGCTCTCCCAGTCGCAAGCCGCCGCAATCGACCAAGCCGTCCAGCAGGCCCGACTCCTTCGTCCAGATCTGGACCATTGTTTCACCGAAGACCGGCTCCACGGGTTCTTCATCAAGAATCTCGAATCCGTCCAGGGTGATGAACGCGACGTCATGATCATGTCGATCGGGTATGGGCCTGACGAGAATGGAAACATCAGCACAAACTTCGGCCCCATATGCAAAGAAGGCGGCTGGCGACGGCTCAACGTTGCCATCACTCGAGCACGTTTCCGCATGGAGGTCGTCGCTTCTTTCCGCGGAAGGAGCCTAGCGGACAGTACAAATGATAATATTCAGCACCTCAAGCGGTATCTGGACTACGCCGAGAACGGCCCCTCTGTCCTGGTGCCGTATGCCGCGCAGGCCGGTACCGGACCGGATGCCCCGTTCGAGGCGTCGGTCCTGCAAGTGCTTCGCGACTGGGGCTACCAGGTGGAATCGCGGGTCGGCGCGGCCGGATACCGCGTCGACATGGGCGTGCGGCATCCTCAGTTCGCCGGCACCTATGCACTCGGCATCCAGTGCGACGGTGTGACGTACCACTCGTCCAAAACGGCACGGGACCGTGACCGGCTACAAGAGGAGGTGCTCGCTGGGCTGGGGTGGCAGTTGCATCGGGTCTGGGGGAGCGACTGGTATCGCGGCGGTCCTGCCGCCGCGCTGAGACTGCGTGAGGCAGTTGAAATGGCTGTCGCGCGAGGACCTGTCCCGCATCGTGAGCCAGCCGACCTGACCACCAGCCTCACACCGGAGGACCTAGCGGGGGATGCCTCGGATACGCGGGAGAATGTTCCGCTCACCGGCGCACTGGCCTCTCCTGTGCCTGGAAAGCAGGGGTACCGAGCAGGTGACGGCGGCACCGGCTCGAAGGGACCATGAATGCGTTCCGCTATATCAGAGGGCTCGGGCCGAACCGCTGAAATCAGGAGACCATGTGCGAGCAGCCTGTCCATGCAGGGTGGGCTCCGCACGTTGACATGGGCTTTCGTCTCTTCGGGACAACTGGCGATGAGGATGGCAAGCCGCGCGCAGGTTGACGATGTTTGATCTTGGCACATGCGCGGCTTTGGCGCTCCCATGCATCGCGACGGTCGCACGGCTGATGTCTTTGACTCGGCAACATCCGTCTATGTCCATAACAGTCTGCGTTGTGTCGTGTTTAACCGAGACGAAGCATGCCCGAAGCCTTCGGGATGACGGCTATGAGTCTGCACGAGAGGTATCGAGGCCATGACGCAGGGTGGACGGTCAAGCCGGCAGGTGTGGCGCTGGATGGCGCTGAGTTTCGTCCTGCTCCTGCTGACCGTGAGCGGTGTCGGCTACTGGCTCTACAGCAACCTCAGCGGCAAGATCACGGGGGTTGACCTCGCGGAGGCGCTTGGGGACGATCGGCCAGTAAAGCGGCCTACCACGGGGCAGAACATCTTACTGCTCGGTTCTGATTCGCGATCCGGGGCCAATGCCTCGCTCGGTACCGGCAGGATCGCTGGGGCACGCTCCGACACGGCGTTGGTGATCCATATAGCCGAGGGAGGTCGAAAGGCCGTCGCCGTCAGTATCCCGCGCGACACCCTGGTGACCCGGCCCGTATGCACTGCGAAGGAAGGCTCCCTCCTTCCCTCCGCGAAGCGCGTGATGTTCAACTCGGTCTACGCGATGGCCGGCTCGCCCTGTGTCGTCAAGACCGTCGAGCAGATATCGGGCGTGCGGATGGATCACTTCGTGGAGATCGACTTCGTAGGCTTCAAGGAGTTGGTAGATGCGATTGGCGGGGTGACTATCACCTTGGAACGGAGCATCCATGACAAGTCCAGCGGCCTGGACCTGAAGGCGGGTACCCACAAGCTCAACGGCACTCAGTCCCTGCAGTTCGTCCGGACGCGGCACGGCATCGGGGACGGCAGTGACCTCGGACGCATTGGACTGCAGCAGCAGTTCCTGATCGCCTTGCTGGGTGAGATCAAGAAGCAGGACCTGCTGGGCAGCCCCTTTAAGGCCTACCGGATCGCCGACCAGTTGACTGCGTCGCTCACCACGGACTCCGGACTCGCTTCCTTGAGCAAGCTGGCGGAGTTCGGCCACAGCATGAACGGTGTCGATCCATCCACCATGGAGACGATCATGTTGCCTGTGCGGTACGACATTCAGGACCCGAACCGCGTGGTGCCCGCCCAGCCCCAAGCCAGCCGGTTGTGGCAAGCGCTGCGCACGGATCAGACGATCCCCGAGTCGGCGAAGAAGTCGCCCACGAAAGGCATTGGCTCCCGGCCGCTCAGGGATCCGTGATTGTTAACGCGGCGCTTGGGTCGCATTACCGCGGTGAATGGGCTCCTGCCTGTGAAGGTGCTTGTCTCCGTCCTTCTTGAGCAGCCACTCCAAACGCGGTGCCATGGCGAACCGAAAGGTGCGTTGCACGGGCCGAGTGCACAGCAGGGTGACGATCGTGGCAGCTAGCAATGTCACGAAGACCACGCCGAGCGGGCCATGGAGCCACCTTGGCTCGAACCAGCCCCAGTACTCGCCGGCTTTCCTCGGGAAACCGTGCAGTAAGTAACCGTACAGCGTGCCGGAACCAAGTCTCGTGAACCAGGTCTTCCGGCTGGGCACCCACGACAGGAAGCATGCGGTCAGAAGCATCGCACAGCCGAACATCGCCAGAGTCATCACTGGACCGGCCCACCAGGGCGCGCCCAGCTCTGGCGCCGAGTCGCGGCGGTAGAACCACCCGGTGTTCACCCGAGGCGCCACCCACCATCCAAGGGTCAGCGTGGCGCCGAATACCGGAACCGACGAGATCCGCACAGAGGGTCGACGGACGAGTCGGAAGTGCTCGGGTTTGAGAGAAAGACCCAGTACGAAGCAGGGCAGGAACTGTAAGAGGCGCTGCATGTCCAGATCGTCGCTGATGCCCGGGGAGACAGTGGCCAGCATCGCGATGACGAGCGCGAGCGGGACGGGCCATCGCACGACCTGCCAGATCGGTGTGGTCAGCCGCCAGACGAACAGCGCGCACAAGAACCAGGTCAGGTAGATGGGATCCAATACGCTGATCGCTTGGTCCGGGTCGTTGTCGAGGTAACGCGCAAAGAGTGCATAGGCGGTCTCGAAGACGACATACGGCACGGCGACGCCAGTGATCAGGTTCCTGAGCCGGCGTCGGCTCAAGTCGAAGCCGCGGGAGAAGTATCCAGCGATAACGACGAATGCCGGCATGTGGAAGGTGTAGATGACATCGTACGCGCCCTGGAGGACTCGATTATCCATCTTGAGCGGTTCCCAGGCGTGGCCGATGGCCACGAGTGTGATCGCTAGATACTTCGCGTTGTCGAAGAATGGGTCGCGCTGTTTGAAGGGAATCATTGTTTGGCCGGAGGGCGCGGCAACGGTAGGCATCCGGGTAGTCTAGCGGCGTCTCAAGCCTCAGAAGGCGCGGTCGTATCTGCAGAAAATATCGCCGCGGCAACCAGTCATGGGCAATAACCTTCACGTGATCATGGTTGCGCTTTGCTTGTCCGCGTATTACGACTACGTCTATTAGATTTGCGTCTGCTGCCTTGCCTATTTATCCTTGGATGATCGATCGGGTCTGATGAATCGCATTGAGCGCGAGTTGGCATCGTTAATCAGCCCTAGCGGGGGTGAAGACGGTATGGCGCAGGCTAATTTTGTCGAGGTCGACGGAACTCCGGCCGTCGGTAGCTTCGGTCGTAACACAGTGATCCGAAGACATCGAAAACGGACCTTCCTCGACAGTGAGGAAGCCGACTCTGTGTCAACTGATCCTGTCCGCCCGGTACTACGTGGTGCGCAAAGGCGGCGTGGGCGTTATCCGATGTGCCGTGACTGGTGCGTTCGAGGCTCTGTAAGCTACAGGGTCGCCAAATTTCCTCGATTACCTCACCTGCGGCAGGACTTCGCCGCCTCGTTGGTCGTCTTCCTGGTCGCGCTGCCGCTGTGCGTCGGCGTGGCCGTCGCCTCCGGAGTGCCCGCCGA
>NZ_JBVKCZ010000109.1:0-8463 GCF_055634335.1 Streptomyces sp. NPDC111802
CTCGAAAACGATCCAGCGCCCCTCACTCACGGCCTGCCCGGATGGGACACCGCCGGCCACGTCTGTGTGCGCCATGCGGCGATCGCCTCCTCGTCGCGCTGGAGGGCCTGCGTCTTCGGGACCTGCCACGACCAGCCCAAACGGTCCATCAGGTACCACACGCCCGGCACCGTGAACCGCACCCCGAACTTCTCCTCGATCACGCGCGCGATGCGCGCGAGCGTCCAGCCCTGGCCCTCCCAGCCATGCACCGACGCCCCGAGCCGCAGCTCGCCCAGCAACTCCTGCTCCTGCTGCGGCGTCAGATACGAGCGGGAACCGTTCGGACGCGCCACCAGCGCCTCACGACCGCCCTCCCGCCACGCCGCATGCCACTGCCCGACCGCCTGCCGGGACACCCCCAGCAACCGGGCCACCTGCACCTGCCGCACCCCCTGTTCGAACAGGCCGGCAGCCTGCATCCGCCGCGCCTCCCGCTCAGCCGGCCCCCAACGCGCCGCATTCGAAGTCCCCATACCGCCCCTATGCCCGCCCTGACAGATCGTCAAGAGCGGCCTTAAAGATCAGTACTCGCTGTGGTGTGACTTCCATCATGCAGTCGAGTGATTGAGATAAGTCCGCCTTTTACTTCCGTGTCGTTCCCTGGCTGCGTTGTTGTCACACGCGTGACGAAAATCGAACAAATTTCAATCTGTTTTTGTTCTGCCCTTGACGTGAGCGGCGTCACATTGCTCGCGCGTAACGGAGTGCGCAGCCGAATGGGGTGGCATGCTCGGATCTGATGTGGTTTCTTGTTGACGGATTGTCTTGTAGGGGAATCCGGCCCACAGGCAGGCCGTCCTTACGAACCGAATTAAAACAGGTCATCCATGTGAAGAACGGTGATTGCCATAAGGGAAAGGAGTGTGTGCATCGGGAAGTGCGCATGTTCTGAGCAGTCGGATCCCAGCGGCACATACGTAACAAGCGAGCCACGGGTTCGCCGGGGAGGGGAGAGGAAGAGCATGGGAAGTCATTCGATGGGTCGGAGCGATGGCCGCCACCGGAGGAAGGTTCTGGCATGGGGGCTTCAGGGAAGTTCTGGCCGGCTGGCAGTGACAGCAACCGCGGTTGGTCTGGCCGTGGCTGTGGGAGGCGCTCTGGGTGCGGGGCAGGCCCTGGCGGACGGCGGGGACACGCCGGCTTCGTCAAACCAGGGGCTGCCGACGCCAAGGTTTGAACCAACCCGGCACATAGATCTTAAGACCCTTATGGATAACCCAAATTTCCCCTCAGATTTAAAGGGGATAATAGAGAGTCATAATATAACGGATTCTAAGGTTCTCGAGAGGGTGATGGGTCAGTACTTGGCAGAATCTATGGCAAGATCTTATGCCGATGGAAAGACAAAAAAACAGCTTCCTGGCATGTGGGCTGTTTTTGTGGATGGTCGCGGTAATTACTATATCGCCAAGTCCGGCGAGGATAATAGCGGCGGACACCTGGTGAAGACGGACGCTTACGGGGAGGGGCAGCCAGGGAAGGCCGTAACGAACGGAAAGTGTGCAGAGGCGGGATGTTTGAAGGATTTTTTTGAAGACATTCAACAAAGGCTGAAAAATGGAGAGCCTGTGCCTAAGCTACGACTTGTAGGTATTGCTGCGGGGAAAGATGGCGCAAACAGTGATGTGAAACTTGCTGACTATGTTGAGCCCTGCAAGTCTTGCGCACCAGCTCTGAAAAAGCTCAAGAGTCAAGGTTACATTGAAGATGACATTAAAAAGCTGCCGCCCGAGCTCGAGGGGGTATTTAAAGCGGGTCGGACGGAAAGTGCACTCAAGTATTCTTGGCCGACGCGGCAACAGCAGGCCTGGCTTAACGCCCTCGAAAAGAACGGCGTGGACAGGGCTGACCCCGAAGCTGTGCGAGCCTTCATGAAGAAGAACAAATTGGAGTTCGGGGATGGGAGGGAACCATATCAGGGAGATTTCGACTCCTCGAAAATGAAGAATTTCCTGGTGAAGCAAGGCGTGCTTGACAAGATGGGCAATATCCTGCCCGTGTCTTCGGGCCACTCAAATGTGAGCTCAGATGGTTCTACCGGGCATTACCAGGAGACGCCGGCGCCACCTTGCGGTCAGCGGTCGTTGCCGTTGGCGGCTTGTGTGGGGGGTGTTGGTGTTGCGGGGGAGCAGGGTGGTGGCAAGAGGGTGCAGAATCGCGGGGGTGGCGGTTCTGGGAGTGTTGAGAAGCAGGGCGGGGTGAGTGAGCGAGCTCCGCTGCCCCAGGAAGGCCAGTCGGCGAAGGTTCCGCAGGGTGGGGTTGAGCAGCGTCCGGGGTCGGGTTGGCAGTCTGAGTTGCCGCCGAAGGAGCAGTCGTCGGGTCGGCAGTCCTCGGGTGGTGGACGTGGCCTGAGTGGGTCCGGGGGGCCGGTGATTCCTCCTGCGGTTGCGCCGCCGGCTCCTTCGTCTTCGGGGCAGGGCACGCGGTTGAGCCAGAGGGGAATGCCGATGACGCCGCCCGTGCCGGTGACCCCTCCGACGATCCCGGGGCTATCGCCTCGGATTTCGGCGCTGCGGCCGGGCTTCCTGGAGAGGTTCTCCGACGGCGAGGAGCTCGTGGCGCAGCTGGTTCAGCCATGGATCGACAGGATTTATGCCGATAACCACCAGGGTCTGAGCGAGACGCAGTTGGCGTCCTACTTCTTCCATGACCTGTACTACGGCTGGCCGGAGCAGGCCAGAACCACGTGGCGAAACGCCTGGTCCGCACTGCCGGAGAAGGAGAAGACCGGAGATAATGCGCAACGTATCCGAGAGATGATCATCAAAAAAATTACAGACCAGACGAACAAGGCAGCAGGCAAATATAACTTTGGGCTAGGCCCCCGGGATCTCGAAAATATCATCGGGCCCGCGAAGGAAGCGCTCAAGGAAGAGGAGAACAAGAACCTCGAGGAGAGGTACGGGGCTCCGCCCCAGCACATTCGGTTTGATCCGAAGACGCAGGAACTCGTGACGTCAGAGGACCAGCAACTGCAGCCGCTGCAGAGCGGCTCTTCCGGCCATGTGAGGAAGCCGAGGTCGGTTCCCTCCGGGAGTGACGGCAACCAGTCCGGTAGCGGTGGTTCCCAGGGCGGCAGCGCCGAGGCCGTTCCTGAGCAGCCGTTCAATCCGCAGGAGAAGTCGGCAGCCCAGCGGCTGGCGGCGCGTGAGGGCGGGCAGGTGCCGGTGGATGCATCGGGTGCCGGTCTTGCGACGGGTGGCGGGAGCGCTGCTGCCCTCTTGCTTGCCACGGGTGGGAAGCCGGATACGTCCACGGTCCCGGGAGACTCGGGCGGCGGGAAGCCGTCCGCCGACGGTGGGACGTCGTTGCTGGTCAGGCAGGTGCCGGCGGGCAAGAGCGCGGTAGGGGGGTGGCGCAGGAGCGGCAGCATTCGCTGGCGTTGGGTCAGGAGTCTGGTATGTCGTCGTCCACGCTGCTGGGGCAGTTGCCGCCGACGGGTCACGCGGCTGATGGATCTCGTGTGGTCCCTGACGGTGGCGCCACTGGTGTGCCGGTGTCTGGTTCATCCGTGGATGGTGCGGGTACCGCCGCTCCGGCCGCGGACAGTGCGGGCGGCATTCCAGCCAGCGCTGCTGCGGGGGGCACAGACATGAAGCCGCAGCAGGCGCGTACCGTGCGGGAGTCTCAGCAGCCGCAGCCGCAGCCGCTGCAGCCGGCGCACAGTTCTAAGTGGGACGCCACGCTGGACAGGGGACTCGAAGCCATTAGTGCGATTGTCGGAAACAATGGCCGTGGTCAGAACAACGGCGGTAATGGTGGCTTTGACGTCGTTGGTGGTGGAAATCAGTCGCAGTCGGGGCTGTTGAACGGGGCTGCGTCTGCGCCGGCTCCTGCGTCTGTGCCGACTTTGCTGGGCAGTGTGGCTGGGAGGGGCCAGGCTCCATTGCCTTCTCAGGACCGGATGCAGTCCCCACTGCAGGGGGTAGCCGGCCCGGGGGACGCAGAGGGTACCGGTGGCAGTGGTGGTTTGCGTATGAAGAGGGCGTCTGGGTTCGGGGAGGGTGCCGCCGTTGAGTCACAGGCGCCGCTGCAGCAGGTGCCGCCAGCTTTTGAGCAGTCCAACGCGATGTTCCAGCAAGGCCAGCCGGCTGTAGTGTCCAACTCGCAGGGGGGCCAGCAGCCCAATCCCACCATCCAGCAGGACACCTTCGTGACTCAGCAGAGCCAGCCGCAGCTGGGTCAGGTTCCGGCCCCTCCCGCGCCTCAGGTGTCCGCTCCGAATGCCAGTATGGGAGGCGGGGGTCAGCCGCAGGCTTACGGCCAGCAGCAGATGCAGGGTCAGTAGTACTAGATGATCTATTCCAAGGGTTCGGCTGTGCGCATGAGGCGAGGGAGCCCAATGTCGGTGTGTGAAAACAGACCTGGATTCCCTCGCGGCCGGACTCTCTTGTCGGCGACGGCTGAAAAGTGGACCAGCAGCGACGCTTGGGTTCTCACGAGCCACGCCCGGCCGAACCCATGACCTGACCGCGGCCCGCGCCCACGGCATCGTCCAGGCCTGCCTCACCCGGCAGATCCTGGTCCTGGCGGACCGCGCCTACCAGGGTGCCGACGCCACGGTGCGCACCCCGTACTACCACCACCGCGAACAACCCGCCCACTACCAGCAGTTCAACCGCGACCATGCCCGGCTCCGTGTCTCCGGCGAACGCTCCTTCGCCCAGCTGAAGTCCTGGCGGCTGCTACGGCGAGCACGGTGCTCCACCCGCCGCATCAGCCGCACGGTCCAAGCCATCCACACACTACTGACCTGCGACTATTCAGGATGAATGAGGTTGACTGATTGAGCTGAAGCCGGCCATCGCGGGCCACTCGTCGCACGGCCAGCCGACCTGCTATTTCCTGGCCTGGCGTCACCGAAGGTGTTGCTCACGGGCGGTTGTGTTCGTGCGGGAGGTGCGACAACCTCGAGGCAGCATTCCGATCGGCTCACAGCTGGATTAAAGGTGCCTCATGACGGTATACGCCCTGGGTTCAGAAATTCCGCGTATTCATCCGGATGCTTTCGTGCACCCGGATGCCGTGATCATCGGGCGTGTGCAGGTGGGGGCGCAGGCGAGCGTCTGGCCTTGTGCGGTGCTGCGTGGTGACTACGGCTCCATCGTGGTTGGGGAACGAACCTCGGTGCAGGACGGGGCCGTTCTGCACGCGGATCTGGACGCTCCGACGGTGATCGGGGCAGGCTGCGTGGTTGGGCACCTCGCACACCTGGAGGGATGCGCTGTTGGGGATGGGGTACTGGTCGGTGCCGCGGCGGTGGTTCTGAAGGGCGTCAGTGTCGGCGCCGGAGCACTCGTTGGGGCGGGTGCGTTGCTGACGCCGGGAATGGTGGTGCCGGAACGGGCCAGAGCGCTAGGGGTTCCGGCGCGGGTGGAGCCGGACTGTGTGCCGGTGAACGCGTTTGCGGATGGAGTGGCTCTCTATGTCCGCAACGCCGAACGCTATCGCCGGGAGCTGCGGCGGATCGGCTGAGTAGACGTGTGGCGGTCGTTGGCTTCGCCACACGGAGCGGTGGGGTACGGCCAGCCGGTGTGGCAGTGGCCTTCACCCGGAGCTGTGGCCGTCTTCCGCCATCGCTCTGGGCAGGACGAAGGTCCGTTCCATGCTCATGATCAGTGTGCCGTGCTGGCTGTGCCCGCGGGTCTGGAAGGTGACGAGGCCCCGATCAGGGCGGTCCGGCAGGTCTTCCTTGGACAGCACCTGGCTTTCGGCGTACAGGGTGTCGCCGTGCATGAGGGGCGCCATGTGGCGGACGTGCTCGAAGCCGCGGTGGGCGAGGGCTTTGCCGGAGACGTCCTGCTCCGACAGGCCAACGAGCAGCGACATGACGTACGAGCCGATGACGAGAGGCTGCTGATGGCGGGTGGCGGTGCGGGCCCAGTGTGCGTCGAGATGGATCGGGTGGCGCACCATGGTCAGCAGGCAGAACGCGTGATGGTCATACTCGGTGACGGTTTTGCCGGGCCAGTGTTTGAGCACCTCCCCGACTGTCAGCTCGTCGAAGGTCTTACCGAACGTCATGGAGCCGTCCCTCCTTTGCCTCTGGGGTAACTGCCGTAGTGGCGCCGGCGTTGGAGGTCCAGGTTCCGTAGGCGAGTTCCATGGTGATCCCGGGGCCGAACCCGGCCACCAGGGTCCGGTCGCCGGGCGCGGGGGAGGAGTCCGCGATCCGGGCCAGGACCGCGAACACCGAGGCGGCGGCGATGTTTCCGTGGTCCTCCAGGCTCTCTCGGCTCACACGGAGAGCGGCCGGGGCCACCCCACCGTGGGTGTGCAGGCTGTCCAGGATGCGCGGACCACCGGTATGTACGGCGTAGTGATCGAGGCGCGCCAGGTCCTGGCCTTGCCTGGCGATGAAGCCGGTGATCGCCGGCATGGCGCTTCTGATGACTGTCGCTACCTCCTTGTTCAGCCGGAAGTGGAAACCCGTGTCGCGGACCTCGTAGGAGATCCATGACTCGGTACGCGGGATGAGGTGCGAGGTGCGGTCGTGCAGCAGCAGCCCCTCACCCGTGTCGTCCCCGCGCAGCACTGCGGCCGCCAAGGCGTCTCCGAACAGCCCATTGGAGATCAGGCTGCCCACACCGGTGTCGGAAGGCTGATAGCACAGGGAGCAGAATTCGACAGCCACGACCAGCGCGTTGCGATGCGGCCGGGCCTCACAGAAGTCGGCGGCGTGGTTGAGAGCCGCGGCTCCTGCTGCGCAGCCGAGCTGAGCGATCGGCAGCTGTGTGGTTTCCGGACGCATCCCCATGCTGTTGATCAGCCATGCAGCCAGTGACGGCATCATGAATCCGGTGCAAGACACCAGTACGACGAGCCCGATATCCTCGGCTTGCAGTCCCGCGTGCTGCAGGGCCTGGTACACCACGGCCGGCACACGCTTCTTCGCCTGTTCTTCGAAGACCTGGCTGCGATGGGTGAAGCCGGTGTGCTGCAGGCACTCTTCGACGGGACGGATCAAATGCCGCTTCCGCACCCCTGTGTTCCGCACCATCCGCAGGATCTGTTCGAGTCGAGGGTGGTCCGCATAGAGACGACGCCCGAGCTCCTGCGTCTCCTCCTGTGTCACAACGAACTCCGGCAGTGCGACGACAGGCCTGCACACAACGGTCACCCGACACCTCCGAGTGTCTTCCGCAGAGTCGCACGACGCGGACAGCCTCTATGAGATGTCCGCGTCCAGACAGGGCCGTCCGCGCTTGACCGGCGCATGCGAGGTTCTTCAGGGATCTACGCGCTGATGGCAGCCGTCCACGACAGATTCCGGGAGTGCTGAGAGGAACTACAGCGACGTCAGCTCAAGGGTGAAGGTGCCCATGACGTTGGTGATCCCGTCACCGACGCAGTCCAGCGTGTTCACCGTCTCCGTCGTATTCACGACCACTGCGGAATCGCCCGCGAACAGGCCGGAGGTCACACTGCCTGTCCCCGTGGCGACAGTCTGCCCGCCCACGTTGTTCACCTGGAAGTTTACGAAGATCGCGCTCTCCATCCCGTTGGACCACGTGATGGTGAGCGTGGTGCTGGACGCCGAAGTCAAGGTGAGGCAGGAGAGCGTCAGGATCGGTGACGCCGTGTTCGTACCTGTCGTGACCGTCGGATCGGAAGACTCGCACGGACCCAAAGAGCGCGTGATGTGCAGCTGTGTTGGCCTGGCCTCAAGGGTCAGCCCGGGACTGTAGGTGACGGTCTGGGAGCCGGCTGCACACGTCACATCTGCCGTACCGGCATGGGCCGTACCTGCGGAAGCACCGACAAGTGACGTGGCTGCGAGTAGCGTGGCTGCGAGGGTCGAGGCAGCCTCCCGTCGGGACGCTAAAGTGATCAAGATAGTCTCCCAGGATCGTGGCCGCTGACTACGACCGAGACGGTAAGGACAACTGAAGGCGCCGGCACCATCCCCGCACCCCTCTCCCCACACGCGGCGCCCACCGGCAGACGCGTACTACCTGAGACAATCTGATGTGAAGCCCCGGGAAAAGGGCAACCCACCTCCAAATCCGTGAACGCGTTGAATGCCTGCGTCTTTGTGAACGAGAGTGCGACGCAACGGCACCGAGGCGGATCCAGTTCATCCAATAGCCCCACAGGGGGCGTTGTCACGTCGAGCTGGGCCCTGACAGGGGCGAGCCGGGCCGTCAAAGCCGCTCGCATGGTTGGGCGTGGTGGGCGACCAGCACCCAGATAACTCCCATTTCGGGCAGGTTGGTTGGGGCGTTCAGGTGCTCAGTCGGCAGAGTGACCTAGGGTCCGTCTTCAAAGATCACCGAGTGGTGGATCATGGCGGGGTGATACGGCGTCATGAACTCACTGACCAGGTGTGGCAGTTACTCGCTCCACTGATACCGCGGGCCGCGACAGGCCGGCCGCGTGTGGAAGACCGGCAGGTCATCAACGGGATGGTCTACAAGATCC
>NZ_JBVKCZ010000110.1:0-8384 GCF_055634335.1 Streptomyces sp. NPDC111802
AACTCGCCCCGGAGCCGGTCCACTTCCCCCAACCTCACTCCGGGAAGCTGCCCACGATCAGCCGAGATCACTCAACGTAACAAAGTACTACTAGGGCCTATCGTTTGGATCATGCCGGCGTCGCGGGGCCTGGCACGCACTCCCTCAAAGGGGGGACCCCCAGCCGCGTTGTCGTCAGTCGCCGACGCTCCGCGTCGACTCCCTCCTCCGCCTTGCAGCTGCACGCACCAGACACCGCTCGGGTCGGTTGAGAGGCGCAGTCTCTCTCAGCCGACCAGATCCAAACGACAGGCCCTAGTGGCTGGATTCCTCGTGCATGGGCCGGAGCGTGAGCGGGAGGCTTGGTCCTGCGGATAGGGCCGTCTCATGGCGAATGGCGGCCTGGCCATACAGGGAGATCGGATGAGTGGTACGCACTGTTCCATCCGGGAATGTGATCCGAAGCGGGCTGCCACTCGGCGTGGCCGGTGCGGAACAGGGCAAGACCAGCGTGCCAAGGACTTCGGGACAGGCTGCACGGGCCAGCACGTGCAATGCCTCTGCGGCGGTCGGTAACGGCAGCAGTGTGCGGTGATCCCGTGATGTGGCCCTCTGGCCGGGTGGGGGGAGCTCGGCGACGACGCTGGTTCCGCCTTCGCCGCCGCAGGCGAGACGGGCAGCCTTGTGGAGAAACAGGGAGCGGTCCACCGTGGTCAGTAAGCGGTCCATGAAGAGGGACTGCCAGCCGCTACTGCGTTCAGCCGGGAGGTTGTCGGCGGAGGCCAAGGCCAGCGCGAAAGAGACAGGGACCGGCAGTGCGTCGGCGAGCCGGTCGCTCAGAAGGAGGATGGACCGGTAGAAGTCAACGGCATCGTCCAGCGCTGCGGACACGATGACCTCGTCACCACCGAAGGTGGCGACACAACCGGAACGCCAGGATTGCTCGTGGAACCACTTACGCGTGACAGTGCCGAGACGGGTCATCACTTTGTTGCCGGCGAGATGTCCGTAGCAGTCGGGGTCGGTCGCGTTGACCTGCTCGACGTAGCTCTTGAGACCGTCCACATCTCCGATCGCGAGTCCCACCAGCCCTTCTCCTCGCAGAGTGGCCGCGACATGAGCAGGTATCCGCTTGTGGAAGTCGGGAAAGGCGACCAGGCCGGTCACCGCGTCCTCCCGACTGTCGGCGCACCACGTACGCCAGGGCGGCTGGGCCCAGCCGAGCAGAGCCATCGAGGCGTCCCGCGGGTCGTGGATCCGTCTCTTCGGGCCTGACTTGCCAGTCGGGTCCATCATCCAGCCTCCGATGGCAGTGTCGCGACACTGCAGTACCAGCGGACAGGGAGCAGTCTGCGACCGGTTGCACGGTGAGCGACAGATCGGCAGCAGGTCGTGGTACCCCAGTTTCGCACTCGCGGTTACAGCCTGCGGAACGGTCTTTGACCGTATCTGCGTCAGCCCCGGACGGGATCAGCGGTCCCGGTCATCGCGTGAACTTCCTGAGCGGGCGCGGAGGAGATCCGCGGTATTACGGGCTTCACGATCAGACACCACTCGTGAACTGCGGGATTACTACAACAGCACGGAGGCCCACGGGTTTACCGGCTTATATGGGAATTCTGGCGTAACATGGAGGCGGTCATCCCCAGGTCTTCCCTGGTCCCATGCCGTCCGTCTCACCGTAGGGTCGGCCTGGGGGTGCGGATTGCCCCTGTTGCTGCCGGGTTAGCGGACAGAGCCAGAGGCCGGGGCGGCGGCGTGAGTGCTTGCTGGCCGTACTGAGGGGTGGCCGGTGCAGGGTCTGCTCGGTCAGCAGGTACGGGAGGGGCCCGCTGCCGACCACACTGCGTCGCACGCCTCGACCTTGCCGGGTGCGCTTCATTGGCTCGGTAGTCGGCAGCGCGATGCCTTCAATGAGGTCGTCCAGTGCGAGCCAGGGCACAGGAGCATCGGCGAAGCAGCCATGGGCAGCTGCGGAATCCTTGATCTGAGGGGCGATTTCCTCGACATCGCAGCCCTCCGCCGTTCGGGCGACATCGTCTGTGGCTACGGACCTGAGCACAGGCCAAGGTCCCGTCCGGAAAGTCGCGGACGCGCGGTGACGGAGGCGGTCAATGTGGTGGTCCGGGCCGCCGTGTCGTCCCTTCGGAGGACAAGGACAATCGCCCGAAGTCCAAGCCCCTGCGCGTCCGGACTCGACCTGAACCGCCTGCCGAGCAGCGGCAGAGCAATGGCAGTGCCGCCTACGAATCGGTGGCCAGAGCCCACGCACCGGAGGGGCCTCCGCGGCGGCTCTCAGCCGCCGCGGAGGCCGTCCTCAGCGCTCCCTAATAACCCTGTGACGCGGTGCTTCGTCACGTGGTGCCTCCCTTCCTGCGCCGGGATTCTGACCGCGCAGGCCCGAAGCCAGAAATGGTCAAACAGCATCAAAGGTACCTTCTCATGCAAAGGGTTGAATTACCTGTTAAAGCCGCGAACCTCGGCTGAACGAGCTATCGCTACATGTTGGAGCCACCCGCCCGATGGGCCATCCGCCGGTCACCCCCCGTGGCACCGGTCGCACCAGTCCGCGTCGCAAGGCACCGCATGCCCACCGCAGGAGGGGCGCGGGCGCATTCTCGCTGGTCAACGCAGGCTGAGCGGCTCATTGTGTCTGAGATCACGCCCGAACTGGCTCAAGCCGGCGTAATAGTCAGCTCGTCGAAGTGTCATACAAGCAGCGGAGCGCACGGAAACGCCCGGGATGTAGAGGAAGGAAGGACTCATGCCCCCCAGCTCCCCCGGCACTCGACACTTCTGCGCCGGGTGCCACAAGGAGTTGCTGCCCGGGGGCCCAGCGGGGTCCGCGGAGCTGTTGGACCTCAATGGGTCCTGGTCGGCGGCTTGCGCGGGGGCTTCGGAGGGTGGCTCGTACGCATGGAACGGTCGTTGCGACCATGTGGACGCCAGAGGTGTGGATCGGCCCAAGCAGTCCGCCGACGGCTTCTGGCGGTCGGCCGCTGCCCGCGGGACCGCTGCCCTGAAAGTGCTGGGCAGGACGGTCGTTCACCTGATCCGACGCAGGGCGGACAACGGACATTGATGCTCCCTGGTGCCGATGGATGATCCCCACATCGGCACCAGGGGTTCCGCGCGCTCGCGCGGGCGTTCGCAAGCAGGGCCGGGCGAGGAGGGGACGCTCGGCCCGCTGCGACGCTGATTGGCGGCAAGCGCCGCTGATATGACACCCGGGTCCTGGCCACCGCAGAACTGACGATGCGGTGGTCGAGGGCGGGTTCGATGGGACCCTCACGGAAGCTTCCCGTGAGGGTCCCATCGTAGGAATAGCCGCAAACACGCTACGTCCGGTTGGACCGCGCGAAAGACAGCACGGCGATCCATGGCGCCACGGCGGGCCAAGCAGTACTTCACGCGGGGTACGCGCCGTCATGCGTCGCTGAGGTGGGGCCGCAGTCCCGAATCCGTCAGCCGGACCCAGCACGTCCGGCTGACGGATTCATCACCTCACCGAAAGGGCGGAGCGCATGCGCAACACTCCATCCCGCCCATGTAGATCCTGTGCCAGGCAAATTATGACGCCACGGCGAACAGCGGCCCACCTTCAGACCACCTTGAGCGCTTTGATGCGAGGTTGTCGGATCCACGGGGACTGACCGGCGCCCAGCAGCGGGCACTTGTAGGGAATTGGCCTTCAAGCCATGTGATCAACTCGCTGTGCGAGGGCGAGGGCGAGGGCGAGAGCGTGTGCATGCTGCGAAGGAGTCAGCCGCGGGAAGCCAATTGTCCGCGGCCTACTGGCTGAAGCCGCGAGTCTGGCCGTTTCGCCGGTCTGAGCCAAATGAGTGACGCGGCGTCATGTATGAGCCTCGGGCCACTCTGTTCTTCTGGATGGAGCCTGGAACCCTCCCTTCCCTCCGCAGGGTCTCGTACCCACCCTGCCCGGTGAAATACGAGACCCTGCGGATCGCGATAGCGGTGGCTGGAGCGCGCCGACCCATCGCTGCCGGTGCGTGTTGCTGGGTGCCAAGCCGGTCCGCAGGTTCACCGACTTCTCATGCCAACTGCGGGCAAGAACGCCGCCCTCGCCTAGCAGGTCGGCGATGTCCGTGCCGAACGAACTGTCCTACCCGGCCGCGTCACTGTCGGCCTCGAGGTCGGCCAAGTCGAGGTCGGGCCCATCATTCAGGTATCTCCGTGACCGGGACCCTCGTTCCAGCCTGGCTGCTTGTGGATGGATCTGGGGTCGTCGAAGGTGTCAATGCGCTCCCGCCGGGTTCGGGAGTGAAGTTCGGGGACGAGCTTGCGCTGTCGCTCGGCACCTCATCCGTGGTGGCGTTCGGATCTCCGCTCGGAGTGGCACTGGGCGTCGGAGCTGTAGTGGGGGTTGCCCGACCGTCGGCATCGGACGTGGGCTCGTGGGACGGAGTACCGGAAGGAGTCGTTATCTCATTGGGCTTGGCAGGGGAATCGGGCGTTGAGGCCGAGCCCCGTCGGGTGACGGCGTCACCGACGGTCGTACCCGTCCCGCCGCTGAAGCTGCTGCCCGACATGAGTTCGTAGGTCGTGATGCCGGCCATGGTCACGCCGAAGATGACGGCGGCCGCGGCTACCGGCCTTCGCCAGCTCTTCACGCGCGCGCGGTGTACCGACGCTTCGGTGAACTCTCCCAGAGCCTGTGGTGCTTGTTTGCGGGGACGAGCTGGGGTTTTTGCCTCCTTTAGCTGCTTTGCTGTGTTCTTGAAGAAGTGCTGGAACAGTTTGTCCCCGCACGTGGCTACGATGCTGACGACACCGGCGCCCAGGATCGTGCCGTACACCCCGAAGTACGACGCCAATTTGGCCGCTGCAACTGCCGCCACGGCACTGCCGGCGACCTGGGGGACACTCAGATCGAGCCGCTTGCGATCTGCGTCGGGTGTTTCACGCATACCCGGAGCTTGCCTTCCTTTCCCATACCGTAGGTCAATCGACTGCACGAGACAGTGATGTGCAGCAAAGACCAAATCTCACCTTCAGCACCATCTGCCCCGGGAATTCGTCTTAATTTGACCAATCGTGCTGCATATCCGTCCCGGTGGTCCCGGGAGGATTCTCTCGGATCGCTCAACACGCCCAGCGGTCCGAGGCCGCGCTCGCATCGGGTGCGAGCCCAGAAGAACACACCAAGCTGGTGGCGTCATCTCCGGTGACTAAGCACTCCGTTACGCAACGGCAGACGTGATTTTGATCATGTAAGTTGGGTAATAAAGGGGCGCTTGATGATCACCCAAAGGTTTGTGGACGGCATGACAATGATGGAGCTTTTGACTTAGCGCGGATGCTGGACAGTGCGTCCGGTTGCCTCTCCGTATGACAGGGGACACATTTCGGTTTCTCTATGGATTTTCACGTGTTACACCGCCCGGCCGCCCGCACGCTGGGTTCCCTCGGCCCGGGGGGCCCACCGACCGGGACCGTGGCTTGTTATGCGGCTTACAAGATTCTCACGCGTGTGCGCTCTCTTTTGTTTCGTCCTTGTCATGCCAGGCGACGCGCTTTCTTGCATGATGGAGCTAGAGTGCACAGTCGAGGGGTAGGCGAAATCATTTTTGGATGAAGGGCGCTCGAGTTGGCGGTCGCAGAAGGCGGAAATTCCTTTCGGAGTTGATCGCGTGTGCGGCCCTGCGATAAAGCGCGCCTGTGATAGCCATTATCGGAATGAGCCGGCAATCCCGTGAGAGGCTGAGCTCGCACATCGGAACTGCCCGGTTGCCAGGAAGCCATGGTGGCGTTTGCCTGTCTCGGTTGGGCCTGTTTGGAGGATGGTGTGCCGGCACGTCACAAGAAGGTGCGTAAAGGGCGGGGCCTGAGGCAGCAGCAAGCCTTGAAGCTGGGTGCCGTGACCGTGCCTGTTTCGGCAGGATTGATTCTGACGGCCGCGACGAGTTCGTATGCAGCCGGACCTGCCGCGCAGATTTCGTCACTACAGGCAAAGGAGTACGCGTCGCGAGCCTGCCCTGCTCATGCGCAGGAACTGGCCCCACAGGAACGGCAAGCACTGGCGCAGCTCACTCCGCGGGAGCGGAACGAACTTGCCCGGCTCACACCGCAGGAATGTGAGGCCTTGGCGGGGCTAACGCCGCAGGAGCGGCAGGAATTGGCAAGGCTCACCCCTCAGGAGCAGCAGGAGCTTGCCCGGCTCACCCCGCAGCAGCGGCGGGAGCTCGCACAGCTCGCCCGGCAGGCCCAGCAGGGGAGCCACCACGGCGTTGTCTCCGGGAGTTCCGTGCAGAGCCCGGCGAATGCCACGGCGGGTCAGGTTCCTCCCGCGGTGGTCGCCGGAGCCCAGGGACCGACGATCGCCGAGACCACGAACGTGGTCGCCAAGCCCGAGACAGCGCACGAAGGACGACCCGGCATGCCCGCCCAGGCGGGTCCCTTGAGGCCGGCGGCCCCTTACCTCAACCTCAATCAAAAGATGCCCAATGTCACCAAGGTGATGAACGAGACCGGCGTCAAGACCTTCTCCATGGCTTTCATCCATGCTTCCGGTGGCTGCAAGCCCGCCTGGAACAATGGACCGCTCATGCATGCGGCCCATCGGAGCACCATCAACGCGATTCGCGCGGCCGGCGGCGACGTCATCCCCTCCATCAGCGGCTGGAGCGGCAACAAGCTCGGCCCCAACTGCCACTCCCAGGAAGCCCTGGCCGACGCATATCAGAAGGTGATCGACACCTACGGATTCAAGGCAATCGACGTCGACATCGAGAACACCGACGAATTCGAGAACCCGACCGTCCAGGACCGCATTCTGGGTGCCTTGAAGATCGTCAAGCAGAAAAATCCCGGCCTGAAGACGATCATCACCTTCGGCAGTCTCACCAAGAACCCCTGGGGCAACCGTCTCATCGAGCGGGCCGCCGAGCTCAAGTCGAACATCGATGTCTTCACCATCATGCCCTTCGACATCGGCGGCGGCTCGGACATCTACGGCGCCACCGTTAACGCGACCGAAGTCTTGAAGAACAAGCTGAAGAGCACCTTCGGCTGGAACGACGCCACCGCCTACGCCCACATAGGCATCTCCGGCATGAACGGCCGCAGCGACGGCGGAGAGATCACGACCCCCGAGACCTGGACCCGGATCCGGGACTGGGCCAACTCCCACCACATCGGCCGCCTCGCCTTCTGGTCGGTCAACCGCGATCGCCCCTGCCCGAACGGTGGCACAATCGGGCATTGTTCCGGCACCGATCATGACGCCTGGAAATTCACCTCTATTACAGCCGGGTTCACTGGCTAACCTGCCGCCCCGGGCGCGCGGCCGCTTGCAGGAGCTCGTCTCGCCGCGCGAGAGATGGGAGCTGTACCCCGCTTGCAACGAGCACTCGCATTTCGCGAGTTACAGCAGCGCTAAGTGCCAGGCTGTGCGGGTCCCTCGCCCGCCACTTCATCGAGGAACGTTACCTGCGTGCCGACCAGATATTGCTCACGCTCGACCAGGAACCGCATCACGTGCGGCTGCTCCTCGTGCTGGGCAAAGGCCTCCCGGTCCGCGTAGAGCTCGTAGAACACGCGCACGGTGGGCTCATCGACGGGTACATGAGAGACATACACCAGCGCTTCGGGTTCCTTTGTCTGAACCCCCTCCAGGGTTTGGGCAGCGAGTTAGTCGAATGCGGCGGCTGCTGCCTCATCGCGGGTAGTGAAGCCGGCCGGAGTCTTCGGAGGGTGAGTATTTGGGTGGTCGGACATGGACGCCGAGCGCCCGTGGCCGTAGGTGATCATGGCCGTTCTCTACCAGCTTCATCACCAGAAACCACGGGCACGTGCCCCTACGCCGACGGAGGCCGGGATACCGGGCGTCCTGTCGCCACTGTCACAGGTCGGCACCTGGACCGACCAGATCAAGGAGTCGGTCTTCGGCGCCAGGCCCAGCACCTCATACCCGACCCGCCCCGGGACCTGTATCGCCGACCTGGCCTGGGGCGTGGCGGCCAAGGCATCTGACGACCGCACCGGATACCTCCATCTCAGCTTCGAAGGCCCGGAATTCTCGGCCGCTTCGACATTGATGTTCGCAACCCGCCGCACTGTGGCCGCATCCAAGCCGGCAACAGGAAATGACCTGACGTCCTTCCACAATCCGTCGGCGTGATCCAGCGGCATGGTGTTACGGCAGGAGACGTTTTTTCCGATGGGCCGATTATGTGAGTATCCACCCGATTACCTCACGGCGCGTCATGCGAGATAAAAATCATGATCTTTACGGGTATTCCTCGGCCTGCACGACATGTCGACATGCATATATCCATGTATAGATGGGACTGGTGATGGAGTTACGGCAGCGCCGGCGTTGGGCCGGTGGGATGTCTTTGGCGTTATCGAGTGCGTTAGCGGCGTCGCTTGCGGCGACGGGTTTG
>NZ_JBVKCZ010000111.1:0-8382 GCF_055634335.1 Streptomyces sp. NPDC111802
GTCGACCGGTTCGCCGAGGCCAGCGTGCCCCTGGGGCGGCTGGCTGACGCCGAGGAAATCGCCGAGGCCGCCCTCTTCCTGGCTTCGGACGCCTCGTCGTTCGTCACCGGCGCCGAACTCTTCGCCGACGGCGGCTACACCCGGGCCTGAACGACGGCCGGTGGTGCGCATCCGGTTCCCTCGAAGCGAGGAGGCGCACTCCCGGCCGCGGGCAGCAACGATCGTCGCCACCTTGTCGGCGACGGTGAGGAGTTCGGGTCCGGTGATCACGTACTCCTGTCCCCCGTGCCCCTCCTCGGTGAGCGCCACAGGGGCGACGGCCACGATCCCGTACGGAGACTTGCGGTCAGGTCCTGCCCGCAAGTACCGAGAGGTCGTTGTCGACCGTGTAGTAGGGCCGCACGACGGCATCGCCGACCTCGGTCGCCGGGAAGACGTGGATCTCCTTGCGGTCCGCGACGTCGTCGAGGAGCCGGCCGATGCGGATCGGAGCCTTCCCGTCGGCGGATCCGACCTGGACGGACAGGTCCCAGACCCGGTTCCCGGTGTCGTCCCCGCCTGCCAGTTCCCCGTACTCCACGGTGAAGGCGAATCCGCGGCCGTCGTCGTCGACCTGCGGCACGAGGGTCAGCGCGGTCCCGCTGCCGCCCCTCAGCCGCAGTCGTACGGCGGCTCCCTCGGCGAACGAGGTGCCGTGCAGCCGGGCCCTGACCGTCATCGCCCGGTCCGTGATGTCGATGCCCTCGACCTCCGCGTGGGCGGTGCGCAGCCAGGCCCGTACCGCGAGATAGCCGTCCTTGGTGACGTACGGGACTCGCACGGCGACCGGCGACGGCCGGTCACGGAGGTGTCCGTCGACGAGGGTCCGCAGGTCACGCAGGCCGGGGCGCAGACGTTGCCGGGGCGCGCCGGGTTCGGGGACGAGGTACACGTCCCAGCGGCCCTCGGTGAGGGCGAGTCGCGGCTCCAGTACGGCCCTCAGCCGCCCGTCCTCCGAGGGTTCGAGGTCGAGGGTGTGGAGGGTCTTCTCGGGCTGCCCCTTCTTCGGGCGAAGCCTCAGGAGCAGGCGGGCATCGGTGGACGGTGCCTGGAGGGCGAAGGTGATCCGGCCGTCCGCGTCGGCGGTGCAGTCGGTGCGAGGGGTCGTGCCCTCGGTCGTGCGGGAGTCCGTGTTCATCGCCGTCCCCTCCGTACCGTGCGCAGCGCACCCGAGGCCGCGGCGTACGCGGCGTCACGCGCGGCGAAGCCCTGGCTGACCAGGGCGCGTTGTATTCGCCTCGGTTCCGGCGTGACCGGTCGTTTGCTTCCCGGCGCGGCGGTCACCGCGTCGATCATGCGCTCGGCCTGCTCCACCACGGGGACCGGGGCGAACCGTCGCGCGTTCTCCATCGCGGTACGTCCCATCCGCCGACGTCGCTCGTCGTCGCGGACCAGTTCCAGCAACGCGGCGCTCATGGCCTCGCGGTCCCCGACCGGGACCAGCCGGCCGTCGACGCCGTCCTCGATGATCTCGCCGGGCCCGTAGGGGCAGTCGGTGCTCACCACCGGCAGTCCGCAGCGCATCGCCTCGACGATGGTCATGCCGAACGGCTCGAAGTTGGCCGCGGTCGCGCCGATCGAGCCCTTGACCCACTCCGCCTCCATGGGGGCCGCCGCACCCATCAGAAAGGCGTTGTTGCACAGGCCGAGGTCCTGGATGAGCTGCCGTAGCCGGTCCCGTTCCTCTCCCTTGCCGTAGATGCGCAGCTGCCAGTCCGGGTGTGCGGCGGCGACCGGGGCGAAGGCCTCGATGAGGAGGTCGTAGCGCTTCACCGGGACCAGCCGGCCGGCCGCGACCACCACCTTCGCGTGGCCGTCCGACGGGGGCAGCGCGGGATCGGGGACGCTGTTCGGAAGTGCCTCAACCCGGACCCCGGGCAGCCGCATCTTGCGCCGGTAGGCGGCGGCGTCCGCCTCCGTGACCGTGGTGAGCACGTCGAGCCTGCGGTAGGCCCGGCGCAGCGCGGTGCGCAGCCTGGGCGAGTGGTTGTCGAGGGTGAGGTGCTCCTGCCCGACGCGGACGACGCGCTCCGGTGCCTGGAGTGCGAGATGGACGTTGAGTCCCGGCCGGGTGCCGATGACCACGTCGGCGTCGGTCGTCGCCAGGTACTCGCCGATCCGTTCGTCGGTCAGCTCGCTGTACTGCCGGTAGCGGTACTCGGCTGCCGGGAAGACCCGTGCCGGTCTGAGATGCAGTGGATGTTCCTTCTCGTGCCGCAGATCCACCAGCGGTCTCAAGGACACTCTCGGGTCCAGGGTGAAGTTCGGGTGTTCCCGGTGCCGCAGGGCGGAGATGATCTCCACCTCGTGCCGTTCGGCGAGTGCCTGGGCCAGGTTGAACGTGGTGGTGATCGTGCCTCCGATCCCGTAGGCGTTGTGGAGCAGGAAAGAGATCTTCATGGCGGACTAGACCACGCTGAGCCCCTTTCAGTTGCCTTGTGTTATCGCCCTGTTGTCTTTCTGGTCACCAGGGCCGGCGCCATCGTGGCGCAACCGGACGCGGGGCCGGTGCGGGCTTGACGGCCTCTATGTGACCGGTCACACTCCTGGCATGCATGTGACCGGTCACACGCGGCGCCCGGCGAGCATCAGGGATGTCGCGACCGCCGCCGGCGTCTCGTACCAGACCGTCTCCCGGGTGATCAACGGCCATCCCAGCGTCAGGCCCGCCACCCGGGACCGCGTGCTCGCCGCCATCGACGAGCTGGGCTTCCGGCGCAGTGCGACCGCGCTCGCGCTGGCCAGCGGACGCAGCAGGGCAGTGACCGTGCTCACCGCGAACACCACCCGCCACGGCTACGCCTCCCTCCTCCAGGGCGTCGAGGAGGCGGCCCGCGCTGCTTCCTATGCGGTCGGGATCGGCGTACTGGAATCGGACGAGGAGGCCGCGGTCTCCGCGGAGGTACAACGGGCGGCGGACGTCGGCGGCGGACTGATCGTGATCGCCTACGATCCGGCCGGAGTGCGGGCGTTCGGCGCCGTCCCCGCCGAACTCCCGGTCGTCGGCGTGGTCGAGACCCCGCAGGCCCCTCCCGGCGGCGACTCCCCCCGGGTGTGGACCGACGACCGCGAGGCCGCCTACGAGGCGACACGTCACCTGCTGTCCCTGGGCCACCAGACGGTGCACTACGTCGCCATTCCGTCCGGCACCCGACGCACCAGCGCCCGCACCAGCGGCTGGCGGAAGGCGCTGCGCGCGGCCGGAGCGCCCGAACACCCTCCGGTGCAGGGCAGTTGGGGGCCCGAGGGCGGCCACGCTGCCGGTCTGAGCCTGGCGCGGAACCCTGCCGTCACCGCGATCCTGTGCGGCAACGACGACCTCGCGCTGGGTGTGCTGCGCGCCCTGCACGAGTGCGGCCGTTCCGTCCCCGGCGAGGTCAGCGTGGCCGGGTTCGACGACGCCCCGCACTCCGCCTATCTGACCCCGTCCCTGACGACCGTACGCCTGGACTTCACCGGTCTGGGCCGGGCCGCGTTCGCCCTGCTGCACGGGGTGCTGGAGGGGGCCGCGCACATTGCCCCGCATCCCGTCCGCGCACCGGAGCTGGTGGTCCGGGAGAGCTCGGGGCCACCGCCCGTCACCGTCTGAACGCCCCCATCGCAACGATCCCGGTCACAGCAGCACTTGGAGAAACCGCCATGGCAGGCACCCTCCCCTCGGCAGGCCCCGAGCCGCAGCGCCTCACCGTCGACCTCGGCGTCTCGGAGGGCCCGGTGATGCTCGGCGCCAACGGCGCGCTGTACGGACTCGGCGACGACGGGGTCCCGAGCGATGCCGCACTGGAGCCCCTGAAGATCACGAGCATCTCCCAGAAGCCGGAGGGCGGCGCCCAGCATCCCAACGGCGACGCGCTCACCGTCTCCAGGTCGTTCTTCCGCAACGGAGGCGGCGAGATCCTGGTGATGATGCAGGACATCTACGCCGAGTGGCCGTACGAGGACCTCGGCATCGACGACTACCTGCCCAGGGTCGACAAGATCGTCGAGGAGGTGACGGCGGACCCGAACCGCGACCGTTTCGTCTACATCCCGTTCAACGAGCCCGACCAGATCTGGTACCGGCTGGACGTCTCCGACCAGGCCGAGTACGAGGCCGGCCGCGACCGGTTCTTCCAGGACTGGAAAGCGGTGTACCGGCGGATCCGCGCGATCGACCCCGACGCGAGGATCGCCGGCCCCAACGAAGCCGCCTACCACACCCGCCTGTTGCGCGACTTCCTCGCCTTCGCCAAGCGCGAGGACGTCCTGCCTCAGGTGATGACCTGGCACGAGCTGGACTCCGGCTCACTGCGGGACTTCCAGGCCCACTACGACGACTACCGCGCCCTGGAGCGGGAGGCGGGCATCGCCCCGCTGAAGGTCAACATCGACGAGTACGCCAACCGCCGCGACCTGTCCGTGCCGGGACAACTCGTGCAGTGGGTCTCGATGTTCGAGCGGAACAAGGTGTACGCCAACGCGGCCTACTGGGACGCGGCGGGCAACCTCAGCGGCCATGTGGTCCGCGCCAACATTCCCAACGGCGGCTGGTGGTTCTTCCGCTGGTACGCCGGACTGACCGGTGACACCGTGCGGGTGGCCCCGCCGCGGCCGAGCGCCGTCGACACCCTCCAGGGCCTCGCCTCCCTCGACACCGCGCGCCGTCAGGCCCAGGTCCTGCTCGGTGGTTCCGCCGGCGACTGCGACGTCGTGGTCCGCGACGTCCCCCGGTCCGTCTTCGGCCCCGCGGTCGTCGCGGTCGTGGCCGAGGCCACCTGGTCCGGCTACGAAGGGCGGCATGCGGCGCCCCGCGTGCTCGCCCGGACGAAGCTGCCGGTGGCCGAGGACGGTTCGGTGACCGTGCCGCTGCGCGGCATGCACAGGATGTCCGCCTACCGGATCGTCCTCACCCCCGGCGGCTCCGGCACCCCGACCGCGCCCTCCGTCCCCTGGTCGGCGTCGTACGAGGCGGAGGACGCGGACATCACCGACGGCAAGGTCTTCACCCAGGGCACGGTCGAGAACGCCAACGGCTACGCCGCCTCCGGCACCAAGGACGTCGGCTCCCTCGACCGGCCCACCAGCAAGGTCGACTTCACGGTCACGGTCCCGCACGACGGGACGTACGACCTGGCGATCCTCTACGGCAACCAGTCCGGCGCCCCCGCCACCCAGCGGCTCTCGGTCGATGGCGGAGCCCCGGTCACCGTCACCTACCCCTCCACCCAGAACTGGACCTACCGCGCCAGGAAGGAGCTGCCGGTCCAGCTGGCGTCGGGCACCCACGTGCTGACGCTGGCCAAGGGCTCGGCCGAGGTCACACTCGACCGCATCGACCTCACCGCCCACAGCGGCGAGCCCTCCACCTCCTACGAGGCCACCCTGGCGGACATCGGCGGCAGGCCCTCGTACGACTACTCCTCGTCCGCCGACGTGGGCACGGGTGCCCTCGTGCTGCGTCGGGGAGACAGAGCCGTGTTCGATGTCCACGCCCCGCGTGACGGCTACTACACGGTGGTGCCGCGGGCTTCGGCGGCGGTGGAACTCGCCCTGCACGAAGAGACGGTGACGGCAGCACCCGAACTCCCCCTGCGCCTGTACCTGGTGGCGGGCAACAACCGCGTCGCGATGACGGCGGCCGACGCCTCGGTCCGTTCCCTCGACGTCTCGGGCGACGGCTCGACGTCCGGCGCCCTCACCTACGCCGCCGCCTCGGCCACGCTCACAGGAGAGGCCGAGCTGGTCGACTCGGCGTACGCCTCCACCGGCTCGTACATCGGACGGCTCGGCAACGGCCCGTTCAGCGTCGCCGAGTTCACGGTGCGGGCGCCCAGCTCCGGCCGCTATCTGCTGGTCGTCCACTACGCGCACGACGACCGGCGCGACAACGGCCATGCCTACAACACGGACATCATGTCCCGTACCGCGGACATCACGGTCGGCGACGGCACACCGGTGAAGGTCACCTTCAAGAACACCTGGAGCCCGGACGACTACTGGACGGTGAGCGTCCCCGTCGAGCTGGAGCAGGGCGTCAACAAGGTGACGTTCGGCAACGCCACGGCGTGGGCGCCGCACATCGACCGGATCGAGCTGGGCCGAGTCGTCGACCGGCCGTAGCCCGGCCGGCCGCCATCCGGGCTCCGGGAAGGTTCAGACGGCGTCCAGCTGCGCGAGCTCCTCGGCGGTGAGCGCGAGCTCGGTCGCGGCGAGCGAGTCCCGGATGGTCTCCGGGCGGCTCGATCCCGGGATGGGAACGACGACCGGCGACTTGGCGAGCATCCAGGCGAGGCAGACCCGCTGCGGGCTCACCCCGTGGGCCTCGGCGACGCGCGCGAACGGGGCGTAGGAGGAGCCCAGTTCACCGGCCCGGGAGATGCCGCCGAGCGGGCTCCAGGGCAGGAAGGCGATGCCGAGTTCGTCGCACAGGCGCAACTCCGGCTCGCTGGAGCGGAACGCCGGGGAGAACTGGTTCTGCACCGAGACCAGCCTGCCGCCGAGGATGTCGTTCGCCTGCCGGATCTGGTCGGGGTTCGCGTTGGATACCCCGGCCATACGGATCTTGCCCTCGTCGAGCAGTTCGCGTACGGCACCCACGGACTCGGCGTACGGCACCCTCGGGTCGGGGCGGTGGAACTGGTAGAGCCCGATGGCCTCCACACCCAGCCGGCGCAGGGACGCCTCGCAGGCCTCCTTGAGGTACCGGGGGCTGCCGTCCAGCGTCCAACTGCCGTCGCCGGGGCGCAGATGGCCGCCCTTGGTGGCGACCAGGACGTCCTTGCCGAGGTCGTGGGAGGCGAGGGCCTTGGCGATGAGGGTCTCGTTGTGACCGACCTCGTGGGCGTCCCGGTGGTAGGCGTCGGCGGTGTCGATCAGGGTCACGCCGGCGTCGAGCGCGGCGTGGATCGTGGCGAGGGAACGTGCCTCGTCCGGGCGGCCCTCGATGGACATGGGCATCGCGCCCAGACCGATCGCGCTGACGTCGACATCCCCGATGCGGCGGGTGTGCATGGGCTCGTGACCTCTTTCGGCTGTCGCTCGGCAAACGTTGTCGCCCGGCGAGCGGGCGGGGGTTCGCACGCGGCACCGGACCGACTCCAGCGTGGCTTTCCGGTCGCGGGAGGTCCAATAGAAGAAAGCGAATGCATTCAGCGACGGAGCCGCTGAATCCCCGCTGCCGGGATCGGCCAGGTAACTGCTTGCGCCGCCCGCGGGTTGATGTGACACGCTCTCCTCGCTCGATCGACGGTATTGCGAGAGGCGGCGGCATGCGCATCGGACTGCTCGGCACCGGCCCGTGGGCCCAGATGGCCCATGCCCCCGCCCTGGACCGGCACGCGGAACTGGACTTCGTCGGAGTGTGGGGCCGCCGTACGGCCCCCACGAAGGAACTGGCCGACGCCTACGGCATACGTGCCTACGACGACGTCGACGCGCTGCTCGCCGACGTGGACGCGGTGGCCGTCGCCCTGCCGCCGGCCATCCAGGCGGACCTCGCGGTGCGGGCCGCGCGGGCGGGCTGTCATCTGCTGCTGGACAAACCGCTCGCGCCGACGGTGGAGCAGGCGCGGGCAGTCGTCGAGGCCGTCGAGGCGGCCGGGGTGGCCTCGGTCGTCTTCTTCACCACCCGGTTCCAGCCGGAGACCGAGGCGTGGATCATCGAACAGGCGGCGGTGGAGGGCTGGTTCACGGGACGGGCGGAGTGGCTCGGCGCGGTGTTCAGCGGTGACGGCAACCCTTTCGCGGACTCGCCGTGGCGCCGGGAGAAGGGCGCGCTGTGGGACGTGGGCCCGCACGCCCTGTCCGTGCTGCTGCCGGTCCTGGGTGACGTGCGGCGCGTGACGGCGGCCGCGCACGGCCCCGGTGACACCGTCCACCTGGTCCTCGATCACGCCGGTGGCGCGTCGAGCACACTGGCCCTGAGCCTCACGGCACCGCCCGCCGCTGCGGGCGCCGCGGTGGAGCTGCGGGGCACGGCCGGGGTGACGCTCCTCCCGGAGAGCACCGAGAGCGCGGTGACCGCCCTGCTCCGGGCCACGGACGGCTTGCTGGCCGCCGCCCGGACCGGGAACGCGCACGCGTGCGACGCAAGGTACGGGCTGCGGGTCACCGAGATTCTGGCGGCGGCCGAAGAGCTTTTGAGCGGCGGGGCCTGACCACCGGGGAGGCGGCCTGGATCTGGAGGTCGCAGCCACCCGACACCTCGATGTTCTGGGGGTGGTCGGGCACTAGGTGTGTTGTCCGGGGACGTTGGTGACGGGCGACACGCCCTTGAGTGGTCCTTGAACGAGGTGAGGGCCCCTGGGTTCGGTGTGGATTGCGACATCTACAACCGGCAGCCAGGAGGCCCTCGTTGTCCCACCG
>NZ_JBVKCZ010000112.1:0-8200 GCF_055634335.1 Streptomyces sp. NPDC111802
CCATCCGCGGACTCGCCCCCAACCCCCCCATCGACACCACCATCAAAAACTGCGCCCACGTCATGGGCAACGAACCCGACCCCAACTCCAGCAACGACGAAGCCTGTGACTGGACCGAAATCGAAGTCCCCCTCATCGACCCCACCATCGGCACCACCACCACCGCACTCCTGACCCTCGCCGGCACCCTCTACCACCACCGCCGACGCAACACCACGGGAGCCGCCATTTAGCAAAAACCCACACCAACACCTCTCGCTGACAGGCACAGACTGGTCCCTCCCTTGCGGACACCGCAGGGGAGGGACCAGTCGCCTCTTTCCTGTCAATCGAACGTCGAACGCAAGGTTGTTGAGGTTCTGACCGCCCCGTCGTCCATTGATTCAATGGGCCCCGCGTCGGGCAGGACGAGCTTGGATCACCGTTTGCCGTTCCTGGTTTTCCCCCCGAGATACCAACCCCGGAAGCCTGCAGCCGACCGGGCAAGGGCGGCCTTCAGTCGGAGCCGGTCGTCCGTGCGTAGAGCGTCGGGGCGGGGGGAGCGGCCAGCGGGGTGGGTACCCAGCAGTTCGCGATGGACATGGGCGAGTCGGCGGTCGCCACCGCCTACCTGCTCGGTGTCTTAACCCGCCGCGTCGAGAAACTCGCCGAGTCCCCGCCTGCTGAACGCCATCGGCACCGTACTGTCCGGCGCTTGGAGGCAGAGATACCGCGCCCATTCGCCCGCAACCCGCTCCGCCAGGTTCCCAAGGCCGCCCGCCCTGGGTTCCTGCTCATGCCGACGCGCTGCCGCTGCGGGCGGATTCGCAGGCCCTGCAGGTCTACGAGCCGGGCGGTGGCGGCTGAAGTCCAGCACCGCAGGCTGGTTGTTCGTCACTGGTCCCGTCGGCGCCTGGCCGTACGGCGGTAGTCGAACGGGCCCGGGAGGTCAATGGAGGTGGTGCGCTGCCCAGTGCTGGACCAGGTGCGCTTGGGCCCGTTCTTCGGACCGACGGTAACGGACCAGCGTTTGCCGTCGATGCTGAGACGGACGCCGGGTAAGACCCGGAAGCTTTTGTGGAAGGTGATGGACACAGTGGGGCTCCTGCTCGAGGCTCGTTGAAGCTGCGGGGTGCTTGGGCTTCCACCCGCGACGGTGATCATTCTTCCTCCTCGGTGCGGCGGACAGCTTGCGGCGGTACGGGCTGCTGGTCATCGAACGTCGCTGAGGTGGTCCTGGTCCGCTGTTGTCTGACCGGTGCACATGGTGGCGGATTCTTTAGGGCTGAAAGCCTGAGGGCGGTGATGGTGCGGGCTGTCGGCGGCGTCTACGCACGTGACGTCGTCGGCCCTCGGTTCAGGCAGCCGCATTACGCACCATGCCATCTAGCTGCACTCGGCGGCGTATCTCCCGGTGGCTGCCCAGACACCCAGATACATCATCCCTCTGAGATATCTACAGCTCGTAGCCGCTCTCGTTGCTCCAACCGAGCGGGGCGATCCACGGACGAGCCTTCGCTGCCATCCAGTCCGGCTCCCAGCCGTCACGCACGCCGCGCGCTGCCCAGCCGTCAATCTGACGGTCAGGTGTGTTCAGGCCGGCCTGGCGGGCGGAGAGGGCCGCTTCGTAGGCCTGGTGGGCACGGATCATAGCCTCGCGGCGTGACCTGGCCCGACCGGTGAGGACATGCAGGCCTTTGAGCATCGGGTCGGCGGTGTGGTGGATCGGAACGTCAACCTCGTAATATCGCCAGAATTCTAATGGCATGGCGAGCTACCGCCTTTCACTTTTTGCGCTGGTCGCGCTCCGTCGTACAGCTGCCTACCCATGAATGCGCTGCAGGACGGGCCGGGAAGCCTGGAAACAGCACCGATGGCCAGATTGCGTTGATAACTTGCGTGATCGTGTTCGCGCAGTGAAGGTTCTTTGCCGCGTTGTTTGCAGCCCTAGCCGTTCCCCATTCCTCATAGGTAACCCGCTTCCACCGCGCCGCCCTGTTGACCTGACCCGCCGGACCATGAAGCCCGCATCCTGACCTGTCCAGCTCTCCGCTTCACCGGTACGGCCCCCGCCCGCGGCAGGAGTGCGGCGGCCACGTGAGTGGCAGCTGTGCCGCAGATGTCACTGCGCCGCGTCCAGCTCGCAACTCGGACAAGGGGCAAGCCGGCCGGTCTCCCTGGAGTTCTGCTCTGCATCGCTCGGTGACGGGTACTGGGCGCCGCACTGGCCACGGGCCACTGAGGCGGGGCATCGCACACGACGCCACCCTTCCCACCGATCTCACCAGCCCCACACTGCCGGCCTTCGGCCACCCCCGTGCCGGCGGCGCCGATCGCCGACAGGTCGGGGTGTGGCTGTGGGCGCGCAGCTGTGGGGCTGGTCCCGCGGGGGCTCGTGCCGACGAACGAGCGGAGGCGATCTGCTCTCCGTCCCCGCGCTCTACGCTCCCACTGCGTTCGGCCGGGGGTAACTGGGCTGCCTTTGCTGGAAGTTGGCGCCTAGGCGTGAAGTCTCCAACCCTCGTCGAGATCGATCCCGGCGGCATCGGCCTTAGTGGCCATTTGAAGTTGGGGAGTCTGCGGTGGCATATGAGGGTGGCGGCGATGGCTGCGAAGGCCAGGAAGTGTTCCGGCTTGCGCTCGTAGCGACGGTGGAGTCGTCGGCAACCCGATAGCCAGGACACGGTTCCTTCCACGACCCAGCGATACCGACCCAGTCGTTGGGAGGTCTCGATGCCCCTGCGGGAGATGCGGTGCTGGATGCCGCGGGAGGATAGCCAACGCCGCATGTGCTGGTAGTCGTAGCCCTTGTCGCCATGAAGTTTGCCGGGCCGCCGACGTCGGCGGCCGCGACGCGAGCGGATGGGCGGGATACCGCGGACCAGCGGGACAAGGGCCTGACAGTCGTGGAGGTTGGCGGCGGAGATGCCGATCGAGAGGGGCGGGCAGACCACGACGGTCGACCATGAGGTGGATTTTCGATCCGTTCTCGCCGCGGTCGGTCGGATTCGGTCCCGTCAGCGGCCCCTTTGAGGGCACGGACGCTGACCGAGTCGATTGCGCATCGTGACCAGTCCAGCTTTTCCTCGGGACCCGAGCTCGTCCAGGTCCAGGCGGTGGAGCTTGGCCCACACCCTGGCCTCGGACCACTCCGTGAACCGACGAAAGGCGGTCACTCCCGACAGTCCGAAGCCCGGAGGCAGTTGGTTCCAGGTGCATCCCGAGGTGGCCCACGAAGAAGATCGCGGCCGATACCTCGCCGGCGCCGTCCCCCGCCTTGCGGCCGTTCCGGCGCTGGCGGAACCACGCGCTGAAACAGGTCCCACAGGTCCTCCGGCGCCCATCCGCTCGACAAGCGCAGCAGTCATCGCCCCAGACTGCCGCAAGAACACGCCAACTGAAATGGCGCCTATTCCATACGGCCAGCGCCTTTCGGGTACGGCAGCCGGTATCGACGTCTCCGTCTTGCCCATGGGGCGCTGGCTGTGCGAAATTCCAGTAGCTCACAACCCGCGCCTGCGCCCGGACGACAGCCTCGGGAACGTCACCCGGAAGAGTAGCGTCGCCTCCTGAAAGCGGCCGACGAGCCCGGCGGGCGCCCCACCCCTGGCCATCCCGGACGTCAACCCGATGCGACACCTCAACGACGGACGGCGTGTCCCCTGATCGACATGGACAACGTGCTGGGGTCGCGCTCAGTTGTCCCGAAGGCCACTGAAGTGGTCCTACGCCAGCGGGAACCCCGACCTGACCCACCATGAGGCGCGCTGTCCGTTCCGTGGATGTGACTGTCCAGCCGCGGGGCGCGAGGCCCGAGGGAGAGTCGGCGACGTCGCCGACTCCCCATCCTCTGCCCAGCTACCGCCTCCTCGCACCGTCGGCGGTAGCCGCTTTCCGAGTACTTTGCTCCTGATTGCGGGGGTTTTAGGCGGGGTTGGCCTTTGGCATAACGGTTGGCGCCGAGCTGTGTCCAATCACTTTGAAGGTGCCGTGGGGGCCTTTGCGCAGAAGTGCAGCTTGTTGGGGCGGTGGACGGTAAGTCCTTGGCACTGGCGCGGAAGTTGGGGCGGGTAAGGCCGGTGTGAGGTGGGTGGCGGCGTTGTTGCGCGGGAGGAGTGTCGGCAGCGCGCTGTTCGCTGCCGACGTATGGCTGCCGTCGACGGCTGGTCAGCGGCCCACACATCACCGCTGTCTTGTAGGCGGCGCGCTCCATGAGCGCTGGGTCGTGCGGGAGGACCCTGCACGCCAACTGGCCAAAATCCCTATTCCACCCACGCAAGGAGGGGCAAGTGTCGGAACGTCACGCGAAGAAGGGCGATGAGTCGACTACAAGGCCGGGACCGGTACCGAGTCCCGATCTCGCGGTCGTCTCCGCTTCCACCGACGTGGCGCTGTGCGCTGCGACATACATGCCGATCAGGCGAACCCTGCCGGACGACATCCGCGCGGCAGGATTGGAAGCCGCAGGGTTACCACAAGCGGGCATTGCGCATCCCGGCGACTCGGCGGTGAAGGAAGGACAACGACACCAGAACCTGCGGTTGGTGGCTGCCCGCCGAAAGCAGCGTCGGGAAGCGCTCGCCTCGTTGCGCATCCACCGTGCGCTCGCCCTGGCCGCCATGTAACCGGATCCGTGATCCGTGGTTTTCACTGCGCCCAATTTTTGTGTTGAGCCGCTGAGCCAGTCCGGCGCGGCGGTCGGCCGAATTGCCCGCAGCGCACTGACTCCGTGCGCTTGATGGCGTAGGCGCGGTCGGTGCTGCTGGCCGACAGGGTCGACGCGCCGTCGATGGTGAGGTGAAGCTGGGTGCCGAGTAGCGCGGGTGTCGGGTGTGTTGGTCACGCGGGCCAGGTCTGTCAGCGGGGTGCGGGTAGCGGCTTTGTGGGCGGTGCTGATTGGGGCGGCTTGTGCGGCCTGGTCCAGGGGCGTCAGGTTCGTAAGGACGGCGGTGGGTCGCATCGCCCGCCCACGCCGATCCCGGTACTGCACTACGGTCACTGCCGCCACTGGTTGGGCGGGCGACGGCGGGCGTCGTCAAGTTGCTGGTGTGTCTGACGCGTTGGGAGCGCCGAGGGCGTGACTAGCCCCCGGGGGTTCCCGCTCGGTCGGCCATTGCCATCCCGGTGACGGTCTTCCAGGTGCGGAATCAGTTGCTGACCGAGACGCAATGCCGTCACACTCAGCCGCCATCAAGGTGGGACGTCCTTTGTACGCCCCTCATCAAGATGCCTGGATGCCGAGCGCGTGATGCTGCACCACCTGAGCGGGGGACAAACGCTCGGATAGACGGCGGTCTCATCGATCTGGCCGCTGAAGAACAGAGTCGACGAGCGGTTTGGCCAGGGCGTCAGTCCTTGAGATTCACTTCCGCCGACGGCTCAGTATCCGCTGCAATCAGCGCTGGTGGTCACCTGTGGGTTGCTCGCCTGGAGTGCCCCATCCACTAGAGCTTCATCCCGCCAGGGTCTTGATTGGCGACGACGTGATGCCATCTGCCGTCATTGAGGGCCGCGCCACTGCTGACGACTTGGGGTGCTCCGTTGAACACTCCGAAGTTCACACGACCGTCAGCGCCCATATATATGTGTTTGTCATCGTTGCGGCTAGCTGGCCAAGCGTTGCGGCGGTCCAGACCGATGAGCTTGCCCCCAGTTGTCGAGGTGGTCTTCGGCCACGTCTCCATGGAGTACGCCGCGGGAGTGGCGGTGGGGCGGTCGCTGTAGGTGTACTCGTTGTTACCGAGGTCGCCGACCGCGGAGTTGGAACCGGGCACGGCGCCGAGGGCCGCACCGCGGCGAGGGCCGCCCTTATGCAGGCCGCCGTTGTTCTTGCCCGATGAGTCGGTTGCGAAAGTCCCGGCCTTCTCCGCGAACCGCCAGTAAAGGTCGGCTCCGTCTGCGACGACCTGCTGCTCGTACCGATTCGCTGCGATGGCCGTGGCCATCTACACGTGTGGACTGTGTCACGGGCGCCGTGACGACAGCATGTAGGGCATGTGCTCAGATTGTGACCTTCCGCGGGTGAAAGGAAGCCCTCGCGTCGGCCTGGCAGCCACGGGGGCGGCGTGGCGCATCGGCCGGAGCAGCCTTCTGCTCCAGGATGCGGGCACGTGGCAGACACCTTTGACGAACTCGTTGCGATGCAGCGCGCGGCGGACCAGGCATACAACAGGGTCCAGGAGCTGCGGGGCCGGTACGGGCCGACCGCCCATACCAAGTGGACTTCGGTCCAGACCCGCGCCTATGAGACTGCGTTGTGGGCCTGGCGGGACCTCGCCCGCGATGTGCAGGCAGCGGTGACGCAGTACGCGAAGGCCGCGGGGAAGACACAGAACGAGGTTGAGACGGCCCTGACCAAGGCCGTCGGGCATCCAAGCCCGGAGGCGTAGCCCGCATGCGTGAGCTGCAGCGCAGGGTGATGCTGGAAAGGGCTACCGCAAGGGAGATGGCTATGACTGCCCGTACACAAGTTTCGGCAACGGTGCCGAACGACATCCACGCCGAGCTTCTCGAAGCGCTGAGGAATGTGGATCCGTACCTCTTCCAGGTTTCCGTTAGTCGTTCGGACGACCCTGACGCCACCACCGAGTTACACGTGTCGCTAGCTGGAGATGTCCGTGACGCGGTGAGGAAGCGGCTCGACGAGGGGTTCCCTGATCTCGCGTGCGAGATCGACTTGAGGGATGTCCATGATCCGTGAGCCGGGCATGGAAAGGCCTTTGGGCGGATCGGAACCGTCCGGGTGTGTTCGGGGGCTCTGTTCCCTGAGAGGACGAGTCGGCGCCTGGAGTGGTTCCGAGGAGAGCGCGGAGGTCGAGCGGGGGCGGGCCGGGACGCTGGGCTGCGGCAGATGAACGAGATCTTGAAGGTGGCGTCGGCTTTGATCGCGGCCGAGCCCGACCGGTCGTCGAGACGCTCGCAGCGTTCATCGATGCGCGCCGTGAGGTGTTCGGAGCCGGGCCGATCTGCCGGGTTCTCGCCGGCCACGGACTGAAGATCGCGATGAGCACCTGCTACGCCGGGAACCGTAGGCCCAGCCCTGGTGAGTGCGGGACGCGCCGCTGAAGACGCAGATCAGCTGTGTTCACACGGAGGAGGCCTGATCTGCGCAGTCCGGCAGTCCGGAGGACCTGGCGGCAGCTGCACAGTGAAGGCAAACCGGCAAGCGGTCCGCTGCCCCCTCGCCCGGCTGGTGCGCGGCCTTGGCCTTGAGGGCGCCCTGCGCGGGAGGAAGTTCCGCACCACCTTGCGCGAAGACGGCCCAGGAGCGGGCCGCGAACCTGCCCAGGCGCGACTTCACCGTATCTCGTGTGAACGAGCGGTTGCTGGCCGACTTCACCTTCGCCGCCACCTGGTCCGGGATTGTCTACGCCCGTTTGCTGATGGCGGCGACCGGCCGACGATCGCCCGGCAGTCCAATCTCGTCCTCGACGCCCCGGCAGAGGTGGCGGTGCCGGGCCGCAACTCGCGCTGGGCCGGGGCTGGTTCATCATTGTGATGCGGTCAGTCAGCACCCGGTCGTCCGTGTTGCACCGCGCACCTCCTCGAAGCCGGCATCGACGCCCGATCGGCACCGGCGGCGACGCCCTGGACAACCCGCTCACTCGGTCCCGGCCGGCCTCTTTCAAAGCGGAGCTGATCAAGCCCCGAAGGCCCTGGTACGGCCTCACGGACGTCGCACTCGGGACTGCGGAAACGGCTGACTGGTTCACCAACCAACTCCTGCCCACCGCAATCGGAGACATCCCGCCCCGCGAGCACGAGATCAACTACTACGCTCAACACCAGCCCCAACACACGGCTGCAGTCAGCCCTTCAAGCCTCCACCGATCCCCGAGTGGTTCACTCCAGCCCAACGGCCTGGCTGACCGGCGGGTGGGTCAGTCAGGCCGTTGCGTTGACCGGATACATGCCGCTCTTCTGGCGGGACATATGGCCCCAGGCAATGCCCGTTTCGGAATGGTGAGGCAGTTCGGGGGCTACAACGAGGGGCCCTCCCCTGCGGATGTCGGGCTGGGGAGGGCCCCTCGGTTATGGGAGCGAGTTGGTGTGGGTTTTTGCTAAATGGCGGCTCCTGTGGTGTTGCGTCGGCGGTGGTGGTAGAGGGTGCCGGCGAGGGTCAGGAGTGCGGTGGTGGTGCCGGTGGTGGGGTCGATGAGGGGGACGTCGATTTCGGTGGGGTCGCAGGCGTCGTTGTTGCTGGAGTTGGGGTCGGGTTCGT
>NZ_JBVKCZ010000113.1:0-8043 GCF_055634335.1 Streptomyces sp. NPDC111802
CTTCACGGAACTCGGCGTCGTACTTCTGTTGCTTGGACCCCATGAACCTCTACTTCCCCTGGTATCACGGACTCCACGGTACGAGGGGACCCTCAGAAGGTTGGTCACATACGCGCAAGCTTGCACCGTGTGCTTCGCATCTACCGCTGTAGCCCTCTATACGGGGCGGGAACTGATGCGATGTCCTGGCATGGCCTCCCAGCGCGTGAATCCGCCAAGTCTTAGACGGGAATTCCATGCGTGGGAAGCGAGTCTGTCGGAGCTTTGGGCGATGGGAGTCTTCATCGTGACGGGAATGGCTGTGCGGTGGTCCCCTCGCTGTCGCCGCCATGACTGGGACGTGCAGGTGGTCCGCGGTCATCCCAGAGAGGAGGAGATCGCAGCCCTTGTAACTGTCCTGATGATGAGTGGCGGTTTCCAGGCCCGGCCGAGGCCTCTCATCCAGCGGGCTGGATGGTCTCAGGGCTGGCGGGCATTCGAGCTACCTTCCTCATGGAGGGGCGCCTCATGACGCGCACGCTGCCCAAGCCGTGGCAGACATCGAGGCCGCCATGAGCGGTCCCTGGTTCGTCGCGATCAGCGAGGACTCAAGCGGTGCATTGAGACTTGTGGCCCGGCGGCCTGGCGCTCGCCCGCGGACGCTATGGTCTGCCGTTTCCGCGAGTGGAAGGCCTGATGGCTGGCGCGTCCGATCGGCGGGTCGTCATCACCGGCGTCGGCGTCACCGCGCGCCGAGCAGGCAGGGGCGTCACGGCGTGCTGCCGCCTGTTCACCGACGGCCGTACCGCCACCCGCCGCAACTGCTTTCAACGCGTTCGCGCCTTTTAGCTCGTGCGCTCCTCTCCCCTCTTGCCGGACTGGACTGATTCAGTAAGGAAGCTTGTCCGAAACTGCTAGATGCAATAAGCGTGTCGTCTTACGGAACGGATGAGAAGCGGGGCATGTGGCTGGGGTTGACTGTGATGGAAAGGCGCCCGCCGGCCGACCGATGAGCCCGAGTTCCCTTCCGGGAATCCAGGGTCTGTCAAATTCGTATAATTAGGCGCTCTCTTGGAAGGAGTGACTAAGGGATGGTGGCAGTGCGCAAAGGTAAGAGCGAGGACGTTGGGATGATGGCTGAAATCCTCGTGGATGGCTTTTCCGAAGACCCATTGTTTCGATGGATTTTCGATACTGCAGAGCGGTATTCGCAGCTCTCCCCTGGTCTTTTCCGGTGGATGGCCGAGCAAACGGTGGAGGATGGGGACGCATTCCTTGCTGACGATAAGGGGGTACTGCTTGGACGCCTCTCCTGTGCCGTCCCGGATGGTGAGTGGGCATCGATGACAGAGCTGCACGATGCCTGCGGGGACGCTGCCGCGAATGTGCTCGCGTACTTCAATGCCGCGCGCAGAGTTCACCCACGCGACAAAGATCACTGGTACGGCGAGCTCCTGGCTGTCCGGCCAGAATACCGTCGCGAGGGCGTCGGATTAACTTTGCTCAACCATGAATTTAGCACGTATCCGAAAATTCCCACCTACGGCGAGGCGTCAACGCCGCGGAGTGCCAGACTCTACGAGCTCAAGGGGTTCGCTCTGCGCCGGCCATACGAAGTGAGCCCGGGAGTTTCACTGGTTCCCGCCTGGCGGGAACCGGGCGACGAGTGAGATTCATTTAATCGCCCCCGAAAGACGCATCCATGACCCAACACGAGTCAGTCATACCATGCGGCCCGTATCTGCCTTGGCTTCGCTTGGCCTTGAGCCGTTTCCCGTTCTCCGAGCGAGCGTGATCACTGACTCACTCTCATGCCCACTTCCCATACTGGTGGAGGAATCGCCATGAACAGCCTGTACGACACGTCCGTACAGATCCTGACGGAGAAATTCGAGGTTCCCGAAGTCAGCCTGCATCCTGAGGCCACCCTGAAGTCGCTAGACCTGGACTCGCTGGCCATCGCGGAATTTCTGGCCATGCTCCAGGAACACTGCGGAGTCCCTATTCGCGATGACGATCTCCCGGTGGACGCCACGGTGAGGCAGGTAATCGCCGTGATCACCAGCAAGCAGTCGGCCGGGTGAGATGACCGCTATCGCTGTCACCGGAATCGGGCTGGTGTCTCCGGCGGGCGTAGGACGCGAGGAATCCTGGCGGCGTGTGTGTGATGGGTTGCCCACTGCTGCTGCGGATCCCGAGCTGGACGGCCTGCCCGTCTCCTTCTCTTGCCGTGTCCCTGGCTTCAACGCCGCCGCCCTGTTGGGTGCCAGTCGGGCCTGGCGCTACGACCGCTGCACACAGATGGGGCTCGTTGCGGCACACGAAGCGGTGGCTGATGCCCAGCTCGCGCCCGAAGCATGGCGGCATGAGCGAGTCGCCGTCGCCGTAGGGAGCGCATTCGGAGGCGTCGGTACCTACGACGAACAGCACTGTAGGTTTTTGAAGGCCGGTGCTGAGGGCCTGTCGCCGATGATGCTGCCTAAGTACCTGCCCAACATGCTGGCGGGGCACATCGCCCTGTCGGTAAGCGCGCGCGGGCCCAGCCAGCAGGTGAGCACCGCCTGCGCATCAGGCATAACGGCCATCGGCACGGCGATGAGCTGGCTGCGTTCTGGTCTCTGCGACATCGCTCTCGCCGGTGCGGCCGATGCCGCTGTCACTCCCCTGTTGGTTGCTGCGTTCGCGCGCATCGGCGCGCTGTCACGTAGAAATGGCGACCCGTTGGGAGCGTGCCGGCCCTTCGATACGGACCACGACGGCTTCGTCATGGGAGAGGGAGCAGGGATCCTTGTCTTGGAGCGCGCTGAGGATGCACGCGCTCGCGGCCGGCCAGGGTATGCGCTGCTCGTGGGCTATGGGGCATCGTGCGATGCCCACCACGCGGTTGCGCCGCATCCGGAGGGCCGTGGCGCAGAAGCTGCCATCCGCGCAGCCCTTGCCGACGCTGGCGCCGACCCAGCCGAGGTAGACCATGTCAACGCCCATGGGACCTCCACTCCGCTAAACGATTCCATCGAAAGCATGGTGATCAGCCGGGTACTGCCCCAGGGTCCCTCGGTGACATCGACCAAAGGTGTCACTGGGCATCTGCTGGGAGCTGCCGGAGCAGTGGAGGCCGCGTTCACCGCATTGACTGTCGCCCGCAGCCTCGTACCTCCGACGGCCAACCTTCAACAGAAAGGGCCAGACATCGCGATCCAGCCCGTCCGTAAGCAAGCCATCCACCAGCGCGTAGAACTCGCATTGAACAACTCCTTCGGCTTCGGCGGACACAACGCTGTCGTGGCCTTTCGACCCGCGCCTGAATAGCCACAGGTTGCGTCAGGTCCCCTATAGACATTTCAGCCGAGGCTACACAATGCCCCATAAGCCTAAGTGGCTATTCGATTCGGGTAAGCCCATCAGGATTTGATTGGGCTGAATCTAGTCGATGCCTTGCTACACGTGGCAACCGCCAGAATACTCGGATCATCCGCTTGCCGTGTCACGCGCAAAGGAGGAATGCGTTGAATGAGCCTAGCTGGGAACCCAGCGGAGTCCCGTCTGGTCCCGTACACGAGAGCGGAATGGACTCACCCCGAACTTTGTCTGAGGCAGCGGGACTATCCCGTTCTCTAACCTGGTTCGACGGCTTCTCGATCGCATTCGGTGTTCCGGTCCTGTTGGTATTCTCAGTTGGCTACGTCGTCGTACTGTCGGGGACCGTATCGCCACTTTTATGGATCGTGTCTGTGACGATTGGACTGCTGCAAGCCTTCGTGTTCGCGGAGATGGCCGGGCTATTCCCTCACAAGTCGGGCGGCCACTCTCTGTACGGTTCCGAGGCCTGGCGGCGGCGTAACCGGTTCGTTCCCCCTCTCAACATCTGGGGCAACTGGTTTGCGTGGTCACCCGTGCTCGCGGTTAGTGCCCTCCTTATCGGCAACTACGTCACATCCCAGTGGATCCCCAACGCCGACTGGAAAGCCAGCTTTGGCCCCTTCCGCCTGACCGTTGCCACACTCGTCGGCGCCGCAGCACTGGTACTCGTATTCTGGGTCAACCACTTTAGCATCAGAAACAGCGCCCGTATCCAGCAGATCCTCGGGGTGATCAGCCTTGTCCCTCTGGCACTGCTACTGATTGTTCCGCTTGTCCAGGGAAAGGTTGACATCGGCAACCTCACCCCGATTCAGCCGCCGAATAGTAGCTGGCTCAGCTGGGACACATTCGAAATGTTCTGTGCGGGCTTGTTTGTGGCAGCGTGGAGTGCATACGCATTCGAAACAACCATCTGCTACACCTCGGAATACAGGAATCCGGGCAAGGATGCCCCCCGCGCCATCCTGGCTGCGGGAGTCCTCAATCTCCTCTTCTACGGCCTGGGCCCAATTGTCCTTTTGGGTGTCGTCGGTTCGAAGACCATCGTGGAGGATCCAGCCGTCGCCTTTGCGCCGTTAGCCAAGAACGTATTTGGTGTTGGTGCCAGCGTGGTCATCGCCCTGCTGGTCCTATCGCTGATCCTCATCATTAACACGGCGATCCTGGGCTCCGCCCGCACCTTGTATCAAGCCTCCATCGAGGGGTACACCTTCAAAGGCCTTCAGAAACTGAACAAGCACCAAGTGCCCACCCGGTCCATGGGGTTCGATGTTGGTGTAAACCTGCTGCTCATGACACTGGGCAACCCGATCGCCATCCTTGCAGCCTCAACGGTTGGGTACATGCTCACCACCGTCTTTGACCTGACAGCTGGCTGGCTTCTACGCAAAGACAGCGTCCGGCTGCGGCCGCCTTTCAGGGCACCCAGGCCACTGATTTTCCTGGCGCTGTTCTTCGCCGGCCTGAACATGATCCTGCTGTTCGTCGGGGGACCGAGCTGGGGCTGGGCTGAGATGGCACTCGGCTGGGGCATCGTCGGCCTGTCCATCCCTGTCTACCTCTACCGGCGAGCAACAGACCGGCACGTGGCGCTGCCGCCCGCCGCCACCCAGACCAGGGATTTTGGCCCCGCCTCTAAAGCAAGAGCCAAACCTTCCGCAGTCGATCGACAAAACGCCGAGCCCTCAGGCATTCTCCCTGGCGATGCCTATGCCAGCCGAGTGAAGGCAGAACTCGACCGGCAGGCCGAAAATAAGCCACGGCTATGGCGACTCCTCGGCACCTGGGCAGCTGCTGGTGTCGTGCTGAGTCTCGCTACCGCCACTGAAAAGAGCTCCCTCTTCATTGGCGGAATATTCCTAGTCGCTGCCGCAATGACAGGTTTCCTCTGGGCGCGCCCCGGAGCCGACTGGTGGCGCGGGAAATAATCGCCGCAACAGAAGAGGCATGCTCACACCAGGCACACCACCCAATAAAGACCGCTGACTGATTTCTCAGATAGATAAGTCGTCAGTGCATCGAACCTCGCGTCCCAGGGATGTAAGGCGCTACCAGAAAAGTTGGAGAGTAGTATGGTGAACAACATCGTGAAAGCCGAGACGGATCATCGGGGGCGGCGAGTTCCGGAGGCCGTCCAGCGATTCGGCACCGCTACCCGGAACTACCTGTACCGCAATCCGCAGCTCTACGAAGCGGTCTTCCATGGTCCTGAACGCTCTTATCTGAGCTGTACCCGCAGGGTGATCGGCTCCGGATCTCCGCCGGTTCGGATTCTCGACGTCGGCTGTGGTACCGGACTAGACCTCGCGAGTCTTTCCGCTGACGGACACCACTGTACTGGCATCGATTTTCAGCCCGAGATGGTCGATTACGCGTCCAAGGCGCATACCGGACCCACTTTTGTAGTGGCAGACATGCGGACCTTCGACCTTGCCACTGCCTTCGACCTGATCATCAGCTTCGGCTTCCCTTTGTCCAATCTGCACGATTCCGCAGACATCGCTAAGGCGCTCATGCGCCTTGCCGCGCATTCCGTCCCGGGGACTCGCCTCCTACTGGAGACAGTGAATGGCTATGCCTGGGACACCCTCCGACATCACTTCAGAATTGAAACTGCAACGGTGAAGGCAACCGGCCACGCTCAGTACAGCCTCGACCGTGACTCCCAGCTCCTCACTCGCCGACGGCACTGGACGTTCGCCGACGGCACTGAGGAAGACGACTATGTGGTGTTGCGCCAGTTCTTTCCCGCAGAGTTGAGAACCTTTCTCACTAACGCTGGCTTCAGCGTAACCGGCATCTACGACAACCTCGCACTGCGCCCGTCAGATCTCACAGGACCCGAGCTGGTCGCCGTCGCGACCTTCGCCCCGTGACCCAAGCACAGAGTGCGGCATCGCCCCCATGGCTGCCCACGGTGGGACGCCCATGGGGAGGCGAACCCGCGTTGACCGCCGCCTACGCGCAGGTCAAGAAGGCGGCCGCGCTCGCGAACGCCGACGCCGGCGTGCTCGGACGGGATCTCGCCGACGCAATCGTGACGGCTGCTGACGAAGTGGCTGAGGGACGGTATAACACCCTGCTCACGGCCGGCCTGCTCACGGGCGGGGGCGGCATTGGCCTCAATATGAATCTCAACGAGCTGCTGGCCCAGCGGGCAGCCGAACTACTGGGGAGACCAGTCGACCCGCTTGACGATGTCAACGCCTGCCAATCGACCAACGACACCCTGCCAACCGCGCTCAACCTAGCCCTGCACACCAAGCTGACTACCGCTGCACAAGCCCTGGATTCCTTCGCCGAAAGCCTTCGCTCCTGGGCCACAGCCCACGGCCAGACAACACGAACGGCCCGTACCTGCCTGCGTGAGGCACTGCCTGTCACCTTCGGCCAGACCTTTGCCGGATACGCACAGACCATTACCCGCTGCGGTACCGACCTGTACACAATCGCGGCCGAATGCCTCTCAGTACCGCTCGGCGCAACGGCCGTGGGAACCGGAACGGGCGCTGCCCCGGGATTCGTCGACGCTGTCCACCGGCACCTCCGCAAGGTGACGGGGCTGCCAGTTCGTCCCCACCTCGCACCCCTGTCTCAGCTGCAGCACGGCGACCACTTGCGGGTCGCCGCGGCGATCAAGAACGCTGCTGTCCAGCTCGCGAAGATCGCTCAGGATTTCAGGCTGCTGGCCTCGGGGCCACGCGGCGGCTTCGGCGAACTGGTCCTCCCCGCCGTTCAGGACGGGTCCTCGATCATGCCCGGCAAGGTCAACCCGATCATCCCCGAGACTGTGATCCAGATGGGCTTCCAGATCCGCGGCAATGACCAGGCGGTGACGGCCGCGATGGCCGCAGCCGATCCGGACCTCAATGTCTGGGAGACGGTTATCGCAGCCAATCTGCTGGACTCTTGCGGCCTGCTCGCCTCGGCGGCCCGATTGCTCACCGACCGCTGCGTACACGGTATGCGCCCCGGCCACCCGTTAGATCCCAGACGTTCCCTTGGGCTGTCCGGGATCGTCGCCGCCTTCTACGGACACGAGGCCGGAGCCCGAGCCGCGCACCTCGCAACAACCACCGACAACACGATCGAAAAGGCAGTGGTCGAGCTCAAAATCGCTAGCCCTGCAACCGCCCGGATCCTGTTCGATCCCGTCACCCTGGCAAGCTCCAGCCCGGATCAGACACTCCTCGACCGCGCGCTAAAAGAGTTGTCCGAGCGCATCAGACGGCAGGCTCAAGGCGCCGAACAGGACATCGCTGCAATGCTCCACGAGGCCCCTATCGGAGGCACCGCCTTCACCCTGCTGCGCAGTCTGTTCGGCACGGCCCCTGGGCCGTGCCGCAGCGCCCTCGCATACTCCTGTGCTGCCTGGGCATACAGCTTCCAGGCATTTCCGACTCCCTCCACAGAGGGCCTCGCAAAGCAGATCGAACTCGACATCCAAGCTGCAGTCGCCCGTGTCCTGCACCGCCCCGACTGGATCAAGGACCGCTATCCAACTCTGCTCGCCGCAGAACAACTTGCTGCCCTTCTCACGCTTTGGAACTGTAAGGCGTTATCAAGTTGAGGGGGCGGGGGTCGGGTAGCCGAGGGGAATCGCACCCAACCTCGTTGTTTCACGACGCCGAGCGGTTGATCGTGCGCCCGTGATGTCGTGTTCGTTCCTGTCGGGGGCGTTGGTCCGGCAGGTTCGCGTGTCGG
>NZ_JBVKCZ010000114.1:0-8025 GCF_055634335.1 Streptomyces sp. NPDC111802
CCCCCATGAACCTCAATCCGAAATCTGACGGATGGAGTCACATCAGCGCGAACATCCCACGCCGACCCGCCACCGCTGAGGTTTTCCTCTGTTCGCTCGCCGGTAAGCCCGTCCCGGGCGGCGAGGAGGATCTGTGCTGGACATCGTCGCCGGACGTCCCCGCCCCACGCGCGGCGACGCGGGTATCAGTTGCTCCTTCGGCTTCGGCGGCCAGAACGCCGTTCTGCTGTTCACGGCTTCCTAGCGGGAGCCAGACGAAGCGTCCGGATCGGATGCAAGACGGAGGCACACGGATGGATACGGTGCGGCGCCGGGCCTGGCTGGTGGTGGTGAGCGCCCTGCTGGCGGCGGTGTGCGCGGGGGTGCTGGCCCCGGTTGCCTTCTCGGCGCTGAGCACGGGCGGCGCGGTTGCGACGGATACGGAGGCGACGCGCGCCAGACGGCAGGCAGAGCGGCTCGGCGTGCCCTCGCCCGATCTGCTCCTGGCCGTTTCACAGCGCACCGGCGGTGAACGCGAGGCCGCCGTCCGGGACGGCACCACAGCAGTGATGGAGACGCTGGCCGGGCAGCGCGACGTCAAGACCGTGTGGTCGGCACAGACCACCGGTGACACGTGGCTGCGCTCCACGGACGGACGGACCCTGCTGGTCGCCGTACGGCTGAAGGGGACGGACAAGGAACGTAAACAGGTGGCGCCCGGTGTGGTGGCGGCGGCCCGCTCGGCCGTCCCGGGGATGCGGGTGGAGCCCAGCGGCGAGGTGTGGGCCAACCGGGAGATCGACGAGACCATCGAGCGCGATCTGAGCCGGGCCGAACTGCTGGCCGCGCCGGTCCTCTTCGTCGTCCTGGTCTTCGCCTACGGGTCCGTGGTGTCCGCGCTGCTGCCCGTGGTCGTGGCCGCGCTGGCCATCGGCTGCACCATCCCGGTCCTGGGCCTGCTGGCGCAGGTGGCCGACGTTTCACGGGTCGCGGTGAACGCCGCCTCGGCGATCGGTTTCGGCCTGGCCGTCGACTACAGCCTCTTCCTGCTGGCCCGCGTACGGGAGGAGACCTCGCGGGGCGCGGACCTTCACACGGCGCTGGCGGCCGCCCGCCGCTCCAGCGGCCGTTCGGTCGCATTCTCCGCCGCCGCCGTCACCGTATGCCTCGCCACCGCCTTGGTGGTGCCGGTGCCGATGCTGCGCGCACTGTCCCTGGCGGGCATGATCGTCGCCGTGCTGGCGGCGCTGGTCGCCCTGACGGTGCTGCCCGCCTGTCTGCGGCTGCTCGGCCCCCGGGCCCAGGCATGGGACCCGCTGGCGCGGTGGCGGCGTGCCCATACCGGGGACGTAAGTCGCTTCTGGCATCGCACGACGTCCACGGTCACCGCACGGCCCCTCCTGGCGGGCGGCCTGGCGGTGCTGCTGCTGGCCCTGCTGGCCCTGCCCTTCACCCACGCACAGCTCGGCATTGTGGACGAACGCACGCTGCCTTCGTCGGCTCCGGCCGCCCAAGCGGCCGAGCGTGTACGCGCCGAGTTCACCGCGCCGCCGGAGCGGCTCCTCACCGTGGTCGTCACCGGACCGCGGGCGACGGACGGTGCACCGGCGTACGGCAACCGACTCGCCCGTGTCCCGGGCATCACTGGTGTCCGCGTGGTGTGTGTGGCTCCGTCCGGTGAGGCGGTCGTGCTGCTGGCGGCCGCGTCCGCCGCCCCCGGCACGCCGGAGGCGGACACCGCGGTGCGCAAGGTACGGCAAACCCCCGCCCCGGGAAGCGTGGCGGTGGGCGGGCGAGCCGCGGAGGTCGTCGACACGGCGGACGCCGTCCTCAGCGCCCTCCCGTGGTGCCTGTTTCTGCTGGCTGTGGGGCTCTTGGCCCTCCTCAGCACCTTCACCCGTACCCTGGTTGCCCCCCCTGAAAGCTCTGATCGTGGCCGCCGCCAGCCTCGGGGCGAGCCTCGGCGCGCTCGTCGTCCTCTTCCAGGACGGCCACGGCAGCGCAGTGCTCGGCCACTTCACGGCGACGGGAACGCTGGACGCCTCGACGCTGCTATTCGTCCTGTTCATCGCGCTCGCCCTGTCGGTGGACTACGAGGTCTTCCTGCTCGGCCGCATCCGGGAGGAGTACGACCGCTGCGGAGACAACCGCACCTCGATCATCGAGGGCGTCGCCCGCACCGGCCGGCTGATGACGTCCGCTGCGGCAGCCGTGGCGATTTCGACCGCGGCCATGGCCACCTCCCACGTCGCCCTGCCGTGATCATCAATCGGGCCCTGTATCTCCCGGCGGAGTGGACTGCGGACGAGGAATGCCGCGAGGTCGCCGGAGTGCCGGAGGAGATCGCCTTCGCAACGAAGCCGCAGCAGGCGCTGGCCATGGTCACCGAAGCGTTCGCCGCTGGGCTGAAGGCCCGCTGGTTCGCGTGCGACGAGGTGTACTGCGGGCGCGAACTGCGCCGGGGCATACGGGCGCTGGAGCTCGACTACACCGTTGGCATCGCCGCCACCTACCAAGTCGTCGACGGGACCGGACGCCGGTGGGAGGCCCGCAAAATGATCAACAAGGTGCGGCCCGGGCAGTGGATGCGCCGGCAGACCGGACACGGCACCAAGGGCACCCGCGAGTACGACTGGGCCTGGCTCAATGTCCGCCCCGACGACGCTCCCGACGAGAACCGCAACGAGAAGGAGGCCGGGACGAGTGTGCTGGTCGCGCGGCGGCACCGGTACACCGGCCAGGTTTCCTACTTCCGCTGCCGGTCACCCGGCGACGTCTCGCTCGGCACGCTGGTGGAAGTGATCTGTCGCAGGTGGCGGATCGAGGAGACCTTCCAACTCGCCAAGGGCTTCACGGGACTCGACCAGGGTCAGGTGACCTGCTGGAACTCCTGGATGCGCTGGTCGCTGTTCTCCCTGATCGCCGCCGCCGTCCTTGCCCTCACGGCCACCGCCGTCCACAACGCTACCGAGGACGAGCCCGCCCTCGTCCCGCTGAGCTGCCCCGAGCTCATCCGGCTCCTGCGAGCCCTCGTGCTGCCGCCACCCGTCCGCGACCGCAAGCACGTCCTGCACTGGACCGCCTGGCGGCGCCATCACCAAGCCGTCGCGACCGCCTGCCACCAGCGACGACACCATCATCACGACCAACCGTGACCAAGAACTACAGCTGCCGTGACTGTCACCACGACCCGACAGCGAGCCGGTCGTCCCTGCCCGGAAACGTCAACAGCCAGCACGAACACCGCTCCTGACAACAGCCGCTATTTCCGGGATGAAAAACACAGAGGAACCCAAGAGCACCGACCCTCTCAGATGCGCTAATTCAACACAGTCCGAAGTGACTCGAGTATCTTGTGCCGACGTTCTGACGTATTCAGTCCGCTCGGGAGAGCCTCAATGCACACACATTCTTCATCTCGTCACACTATTCGCAGCCTCATGCTGGCTATCGCGCTACTGGCTCCTCTTAGCTCAGGGCTTGCAGCATGCAGCGCGTCCGACTCTGATGATCTATCCGAGAATCACAACAGCTTGGACCACAAGGCCGGGGCACCTATGGATAGATCGATCCCGGTGGGGATGAAGATCCCGGCTGTGAAGGTCACTGCAAGCCCTATGCTCAAACTAGGAGTTGACGACGACGGAAATCTCCAGGTCCCACCCATTGATCAGGCTGAAAGGCCGGGCTGGTACTCACACAGCGTAACTCCAGGTGAAAATGGAGTTTCCGTGCTCGTTGCCCGCTTTAGTACACCCCGTGGCCGTGGGCTTCTTCCGAAAGGATCCCTACTGAAGGTCGGCGACAAAATTCACATCAAGCGATCGGACGGCGGATCGGCCACCTTCATTATCACGGTAGTCGAGCAGCGAAATGTAAAGTCGATCGCCGCAACCTCGCTGGATCTGGAATCGAAGCGACCTGAATTGCTCCTCATCACTCCAGGATGTGAATTGACTAAAGAGATCGCCCATCACGATACGAACAAAGGCGACAAGAAGGCCGGAAATGAGGCGAAAGGAATTGGTTACTGCAACATCATCTTCTCTGCTGATCTCACGCAGGGAGCTGCCGGAAAATGACCTCCGGAAGGCTATTCCCAAGTAGTTGATCACGGCGAGTTCCAGGTACGGGGGAGCTCGATCCGGACGGTGGTGGCGAGGTTTCGTGTAAGGCCCGGGCGGCGGCGTAGGTCTCCGGCCAGACCGGTGCCGCGGGTCAAAGGGTGTGCACAGCGGAGACGGCGGCGCACCGCCCTCACACACCACTGCAGAGCTCGCGCAGTCCGACCAGCTGGATGCTGTTGTCCCGTTCGGCGAGGGTGCGGAGCTCATCGGTGAAGCCGGTTCCGCTGAAGCAGAGCAGGCGCGTGTGCTGGGCTTGCACGCCGTCGCGGGCCTGCAACAGGGACCGGATGTGCAGCAGGTGCAGCAGGTGCCGCAGGTGCCCCAAGCCCATGGTGTCGTTCCACTTGGCCTCTCCGATTGCCAGGAGCACCTCGCGGCCCTCGTGGTCGCGCCCGAAGACGGCGGCGTCGAGCTCGTGGCTGGTTTGGCCGCCGGGTCGAGAACGATGCCGGACACCTACACGGGTGCGACGGCCGCCCAGCGTGTCCTCGGCGGGCATACCAGCGGGTCCAGGTACGGCAGTTTCCTCGGTCGGCGGCACGGGTGGGCGTGCTCAGGCGGGTGCCGTTACTTTCCGGGTGGTGGCGGGCTCGCGGGTGGCCGAGCGCCGGGGCTCTGGGCGCCAGGTGGCAACCAGGGCGGCGGCCAGGAGCAGTTCGGCGATGTCGCCGCCGTAGTACATGATCTCGGCGCCTGCCTGGACCTGGGGAATGGGGGCGTGGATGTTGACCCAGAATCCGCCGTACATCATCTGGGAGATGACCGCGTGGACCGCGATGGCGACGCCGAGGTAGACCAGGCGGGCGCGTACACCGGGGCGAGACGGTGCGGGGTCGGGGCCGGCGATGACGTAGGCGAACAGGCACCCGGACAGCAGGAAGTGCGCGTGCAGCAGCCAGTGGGCCGCCGCAGTGCTCATGGTCGCGTTGTAGAGGGGGGTGAAGTAGAGGACCGCGAGGCTGCCCGTGGACAGCGCCAGTGCGACCGCAGGGTGGGTGATCACGCGGACGGGCGGGCTGTGAACTACGGCGGTCAGCTGCCGTCCTCGGGCTGCGGGCAGGGTGCGCAGCAGGAGGGTGACAGGGGCGGCGAGGACGAGCGCGAGGGGCGCGTACATGCCGATGAGCATGTGCTGGATCATGTGGCCGCGGAAGTCCTCGTGCGCGAAGGGCGCCACGGGCGGCAGCAGCGCGGCGCCGAGCAGGAAGGTGCCGACCAGGAACCATCCAGTCCGCCACCGGCTCCAGCCCAGGGCCGCATTGCGGTGGCGTGCCCGGCGGACGAGCAGCAGGTAGGTGCCGGCAGCGGCCAGCAGCACCAGCGCGGGCAGTAGCCACCCCAGCGTGTTGCTGAGGCTGCTGCCCGCGTCGTGCCCGCGATCGTGCATGTGGTGGTGCATCAGGCATGCCGGCCCTCATGCCGTCCGGTGGGGGCATTGGGGTCGAAGGGCTGGCCGCTGCGCTGGAGCAGGTAGCCGCCGACGACCAGCAGGGCGCCCAGGACGAGGAAGCCGATGTCCCACCAGACCTGGCCGTCTCCGGCGTAGACGTGGTGGATGCCGAGGATGTGGTGGTCCAGGACGCCCTCGACCAGGTTGAACAGGCCCCAGCCGACGAGCATCCATCCCCACAGCACCCGGGAGGTCCACACCCGCAGCCGGTTGGGGGTGACCCGCGAGTACAGGAGGGCGAGCCCGAGGAGGACCGCGAGCCAGCACACGGTGTGGAAGATGCCGTCCCACAGGGTGTTCATCTCCAGGCCGGAGACGGAGTGGGGGTTGTAGTACTTCACCCCGATGTGGTCCTCGTTGGTGCTGGAGAGCATGTGGTGCCACTGCAGGAGCTGGTGGAGCAGGATGCCGTCGAGGAAGCCGCCCATCCCCACCCCGAGCACGATGCCCGGCAACTGGATACTCGCCGGCCGTGCCATGCCGGCCCGGGCCTCGCCCATTGTGGTGGCCATCGCCCGTCTCCGCTCCTGGTCCTGGGCTCTGCTGGAAGATGCCTCAGCCGCAGGTTTCCCCTCTCTGCCGCACTCACGCGCTGCGTACCAGCCATCCTGCCCAACCGCAGCCGCGTCCTGGGATCACGCCGGGTGCTCAGCGTCAGGGGCACGCAGGGGCCGCAACTCGCCGGGCAGGTCGGGGAGCTGGAAGGAGTACCGGCCCAGCACGTTGATGTGGCGGCGGACGAACAGGGACAGGCGGGCAGCATCCTCGTCGCGGACCTCGAAGCCGTCGGCGCGGAGCTGGGCGACGGCGGCGTCCATGCAGCTTGGAGCAAGATCTTTTTTTCCAGGTCGTCATTCTCCCAAGTCAGAGGCGGCAGACGAGCCGGTGCCATGGGCGGGCAACCCCACTGCGGCGATGCGCCGGGCCGCCCGGCGCGGCAGTGGCGCAGATCGGGGTGTCGGCAGACGAGACACCGCGCCCGTCCGCGTCAGTCGGTGCGTTGCGCGGCCTGTGGAGCAGCTTGGGATACGTATTGGTGCGTGAGAGCACCTGCGTGTTTACGCCGGTCCAAGCGGAGCGGCTTACGGCGCTGGCCTGTCGGCCTTGTCATGGCCTTGACCTTCGTTACTGCGGGCTTTGTAACCCCCGCGGTGTTCCGCACCGGCGGGGACATGCTCGGCGCCCGGGAGCTCAAGCCCGAGCACCGCATTGGCTGTGTACGCGACTTATGGCTCTGGTCCACTTCTTCTGGTGCGGTCAGTCACTCGCTGTCGGATCCGAAGCCGAGTTCCTGCGGCAGGTATTCCCAGGCGATCCCGGCGTGCAGCACGAACAGACGAGAAATACGCGGGTATCGGGATCAGCGACCGAGTAATGACCAGCGCCGTTTCCTACGCGGCGTAGGTTCCGGCTCGATCTCTCGCGGCGCGGGGGCGATCCGGTCCGGCTCCAGCCCCACCTTGTCGGGGTGCACAGAAGCGGCCGGCGCGTTACTGCTCGTCGCCGCTAACCTGCTCGGTCTCGGCCTGGTCGGTGCCACCGTGGTCGAAGACGTCCAGGACCAGACCGTGACCGTGCCGGATACCGGGGCGGGCGACTGAACGAGCGGATACGGTTCCCCCCATGACGAAAACTGCCCGGACCCTGAAACGTACGGGAGCCCTCGTGGCGGCAGCCGCCGCGGCCGCGCTCGCCTTCCCCGCCCAGGCCCACGCCGCTGCCGTCGCCTGCGGCGGCGGGGTCTCGACGCAGAACATCGGCGCCCGGGGCTGTATTTCCGCCGAACGCTGGAAGGACGGGAAGATCTTCTGGCGCGACATCACCGCCCACGCCCTCATCACCAATTCCCGCTCCCACGCCTCATGGGTCGAGTACGAGGCGTACCTCCACGTGCAGGGGGACGGCGACGACTGGATGAAAATGGGCAGCGGCCGGACCATCGTGCAGCGGCGTTCCACGGTCGGCCCGATCGCCATCGCCACCTCCACCCGCATCTGTGGCCCGGTTAAAATCACGATCCGCGTCCACGTGAGGCCGGCGGGGGGCGCCTGGTCGAACTGGTCCAGCGCGGCGACCTCGCAGTGCCAGACCTGACTCTGCCAGACCTCGCACACCGCAGCGCCCCCGCCTCCGCGACCAGGAGGACGGGGGCTCTCGTGTTTTCTGCGGGGGAATTATGCGGCAACGGGACGCCTGTGCAGCTCCTTCGCCGCCTTCGCGGTCTCCCGTTTCAGACGCGCCTCGAACTCCTCGCGTGCTCTACCCGCAGCCGGTCCGGGTACCGCTTCATCGGCACCTCCTCCCCCAACGCCGCGAACCGCGCAGCGATGGCGTCACGCTCCATTTCGGCCTTCCCCGGCACCCGGGACAGGCCCTAGTACTGCAACGGTGCTTGTCGTGACTGCTGGCCAGGTTGGTTGTTGGTGTGGTTATGGGTGGGGGCCTTGCTGATGTCAGGTTGTGGGCCGG
>NZ_JBVKCZ010000115.1:0-7904 GCF_055634335.1 Streptomyces sp. NPDC111802
ACATTCGAGATGATTAAGACGTGTAACATTGCCGAATCAAGTGCACATGTATACACAAAAGGGATATTTTAAATGTAGACAAAACGCCCTCTGAGTCCTGCCCAAGCTTTACCTGTCCGTTTACTTTAGCTATTAGGGGAATGCCGGATCTTCACAATCGGGCAAGGTTGCCCGATGTGCCCGATAGTGCCGTGGCTCGGCCCCTGTACAGCGGCTGCGCGCGGTAGTCCGGTGTGAGAGCAGGCCATGTACGCGCAACAGTGGATGCCGTTTCGGCGATGCCCAGCGAAGCCTGGGCCCGGATCACGGGAGGTCTTGGATCATGTCTGACGGTAACGAGGCACAAGCGCAGTTTGTCCGCCGTGAGGACGTTCGGTACAGGGCGGCACGGCACGAGATGTGCTGGAACAGTCGCGTGCCGGAACGTTTCCCCGACGCTATTGCCCGTGTGGCGAGTGTCGACGAGGTGCGGGGCACGGTTCGCTTCGCGCGCGAGCATGGCCTGCGGGTGTCGCCACGAGGCAGCGGGCACAGCTGGGTCTCTTCGGCGTTGCGTGAGGAAGGGCTCTTGCTCGATCTGTCGCAGCTGACCGGGATCACGATTGATCCGCAGGCCATGTGCGCGACGGTGGAGCCCGGTGTGACCGGGGACCAGCTGGCGACCGCTTTGGCCGCGTGCGGTCTTGCCTTCCCGGTCGGGCATTGCCCCGGTATTGGGCTGAGCGGCTATCTCCTGGGCGGTGGTATCCCGTGGAACGCGCCGGCCTGGGGCCCCGCCTGTAAGAGTGTGCGGGCGGTCGACGTGGTGTTGGCGAGTGGGGAATTGGTGAGGGCTGATGCGGATCAGCATGCTGATCTACTATGGGCGGCTCGCGGGGGCGGGGCGGGTTTTCCCGGCGTGATCACGCGTTACGAGTTGCAGCTTTATCCGCTGCCCCGAGCCATGCGGTTCAGCCAGTGGTTGTACCCGATGGACATGCTGGGTGAGGTGGTGCGGTGGGCTGGTGCGGCTGCCGAGGAAGTCGCACCTCAGGGTCAGATCCTGTCGTATTTGCGGGTGGCACCATCATCGATGGTCGACGTTCACGGCGGCGAGTACATGATTCTGGTGCAAGGCGTCGCGTATGTGGACACCGAGACTGAGGCCCGCGAGCTTCTCTCGGTCTTCGACCGGGCGCCGGTAAGCCATCGGGGCAGGGAGGTGGCCCGGTGCCAGCCCACGACGTTTGCGAAGCTGCAGGCCGATCTTGGTGAGCTGTATCCCGAGCCGCGCCGCTATGCCGTCGACCACATGTGGCTCGGTGACAGCAACCTGGAAGAACTGCTGGTTCTGGCGGCCAAGCACCTGCGCACTGTGCCGAGTGAGGACTCCAATCTGCTGTTCCTGCTGCTGCCGGCCGGGGGAGATCCCTTGCCGGACATGGCGTTCTCGAAGACCGACCGGATCTTCTTCTCGCCGTACGCCATTTGGGAGGACGCCCGTCACGATGCAGTGAATCTGCGCTGGGTGGACGACGTCGTGAAAGATTTCGAGCCGTTCGCGACGGGCTATTACGTTAATGAAACGGACCTGTTCCGTGGTGCACATCGCGCATCAGGAGCGTTCGCCGAAAGTAATTGGGAAAAGCTTCGTGAAGTGGCAACACAGTATGATCCGGATGGCGTTTTCGCTTCCTTTCCGCAGTTTTCCTGACCGAGGGGCCAAGTAGTGCATCGACTGGCAGGATCGGAATTCATCGGAACCTTGTCGCACCGGAGGTCGCTGTGACAGTCTACGATATACTTGGCGTCGGCTTCGGGCCAGCCAATATAGCCCTTGCTATCGCTGGAGAAGAAGAACACAGGGTTCCGGTGATGACGATGCGCTTCCTGGAAGCGCAAAGGGATCCCGTCTGGCAGGGCGGGATGCTTCTCGACGGTTCGAACATTCAGAATCATCCATGCCGTGATCTGGTGAGTCTGCGTAATCCTCGCAGCCGCTACACCTTCATCAACTATCTGTTCGAGGAGGGGCGCCTACTAGCTCACCTCAACCTTCCTGACGAATTCCCGCTCCGCAAGGAATATGCACAATACATTGCGTGGGCGGTTAAGAATCTGAGGCACATGGTGGATTTCGGCGTCCGTGTGCGGACTATTCGGCTCGCAGTGCATCGGAAGCTTCCCGTGTACGAAGTCCGCACCACAGGCGACGGGTGCTATCTGGCCCGATCGCTGGTCATTGGGCCAGGGAGAACGCCCTATGTTCCACCGCCTTTCGACTCGGTGACACATCCCCGGATCGCCCACCTCATGGACTACCTCCCCCGGGTGCGGGCGCTGGAGCTTGAGGGAGAGGTGAACAGTGTAGCGGTTATCGGCGGAAGTCAGAGCGCTGTTGAACTGGTCCTCGATCTGGCCAAGCGATTTCCACAGGCTCGCATCACCAACTATGTGCGTTCTTTCGGCTTGCGTCTTAAGGATACGAGCCCGTTCAGCGAGGAGGGTTTTTTCCCTGATTTCACCGCCTACTATTACCGGTCGAGCCGTGAGAGCAAGCACCATTTGGACCGTTATTTGAGGCCCACGAACTACTCATCGGTTGATGATGACGTACTCCATGAGTTGTACCGGGTGATATATGAGCAGCGGCTGGATGGTGATCAGCGGGTCTTCGTGCAGAGCAATCGGCAGGTGAACGCCGTCAGTGTCAATGGGGACAGGGTGGAGCTCTCTGTCGATGAAGTGCACACCGGTGCCTGGGAGCATGACACCGCTGATCTCGTGGTTCTGGCAACGGGGTTTCGGGACCTCGGGCCTGAGCCCCATCAAGAAGCGTACCCCCCTCTGCTGGCCGACGTCATCGGAAATTTTAAGTTCGATGACGAGGGTTATCTGACGGTCGGCGAAGACTATCGCTTGGTGCCCCGGCGTGAGGGCATTCCGCCGCTCTTTCTCAACGGTCTGTGTGAATCAACGCATGGCATAGGTGACTCGGGTTCGTTCAGTTTACTGTCGCTGCGTGCGGCAGTCATACACGACGCGCTGCGTTCCTGCCTGCCCCCGAGAAACCATCACCCTGGCCCGCGAGGCGCCGACGGTACAGGAATGCCGACGCCCGGTCTGGCGGTGCGTGATGACATCTAGCACTCCGCGCGTCCGTACTCCGGTTCCAGGCCCGCTGAGTCAACGGCTTCTGTCTCGTCAGGAGAGGTACGAATCCAATGCCCGCACCTATCCACGGCACCTTCCCATTGCCGTACGGCGCGGTTACGGAAGCTGCATCGAGGACGTAGACGGCAACGTTTTTCTCGACTTTCTTGCTGGTGCCGGCGTCCTTTCACTCGGGCACAGCCACCCCGAGGTAGCCGATGCAGTCCGGTCACAATTAGACGAATATGTGCACGGGCTGGACTTTCCGACACCGGTCAAAGACTCGTTCACCCAGGAACTGCTGAGCATGCTGCCTGGCCCGTGGCAGGACACCATGAAGGTGCACTTCTGCGGTCCGACCGGGGCCAATGCGGTGGAAGCCGCGATCAAGCTGTGCAAAACCGCAACAGGAAGAGGCGGCATCGCTGCCTTCCAGGGCGGATTCCACGGCAGCACCGCCGCAGCAATGGCCGTGACGGGCGATGTCAAAGCAAAAAGGCCCGTGGCTGATGGTCTGCCGGGCGTGCACTTCTTTCCATACTCCTACTGCCACCGGTGCCCTCTCGGCCTGGTCCCTGACAGCTGCACCACGAACTGCCTCACCTATCTGGAACGTACGCTGAACAGCGCCCAGGGCGGGATACCCAAACCCGCCGCCGTCATCCTGGAACTGGTCCAGGGCGAGGGCGGGGTCATCCCGGCAACGCCGGAATTCGTCCAGCGGCTGAGGCGAGTGACCCTCGACCTCGACATCCCTTTGATCGTGGACGAGGTGCAGACGGGCTGCGGCCGCACCGGGACCTGGTTCGCGTGCGAGCGCTACGGCATTGAGCCCGACGTGATCGTCGCATCCAAGGCGCTCAGCGGTATAGGCCTCCCGGTGGCGCTGATCCTCTACAGCCGTGCACTGGACACCTGGGCCCCCGGCGCACACATCGGCACCTTCCGTGGCAATCAACTCGCCTTCGCCGCCGGCACGAAAGCCCTTGAGATCATCAAGCGGGATAATGTGCTGGCCAACGTCTGCGCACGCGAGAGGCAACTGCGCGAAGGGCTGGAGAAACTGCGCAGGCATCCGTGGGTGGCCGATGTGCGTGGCATGGGACTGATGTGGGGCGTTGAACTAGCCGATCCCACCACCAGTGCACCGGCATCGGAACTGGCCAGGGCTATCCAGCATGCCGCCCTGTGCGCGGGGTTGATCGTCGAGACCGGCGGGCCGGATGACTGCGTCATCCGGCTGCTTCCGCCACTGACCGTGACAGCGAAGGAAGTCGACCAGGCGCTCTCGATCCTGGCTCAGGCCGTCACCTCCGGTCACCACACGGAGCCGGGCCATGCCTGAGATGATGACCGCTCTCGCCGCCCTCGGCGCCGGCCGCGTCGGCTTCATCCAGAAGCCAGTCCCGAGGCCGGGCCCGCGGGATGTGGTGGTGCGCACCACGACTTCGTCGGTGTGCACCTCCGACGTACGCCATGTCCGCGGGGGGATGACACTGCCTCCTGGGCGGATTTTGGGCCATGAAAGTGTGGGGATCCTGGAACGCGTGGGCGCGGACGTCACGCTGTTTGCCGTGGGCGATCGGGTGACGGTGAGCGCCATCACCCCCGACGGCCGCTGTAATGACTGTCAGCGAGGCATGTCCGGCCAGTGCGGCGGCACCCTGATGGGCGGATATCAGTTCACTTCGAAGAAGGACGGCTGCCTGGCCGACTACTTCCTCGTCAGTGATGCCGATTTCAATCTGGTCGCCGTGCCCGGGGCACTCTCCGACGAACAGGCCCTCTACACCACCGACATGTTCAGCACCGGCCTTGCTGCAGCGCAGGATGCAGCCGTTCCCCCGGGGGGCACCGTTGCCGTCTTCGGACTGGGGCCGGTAGGTCTGTGTGCCGCCACCGCGTGCCGGCTCCTCGGCGCCGGACTGGTCATCGCCGTCGAGCCTAGACCTGACCGTGCCGCCTATGCCACCAGCTTCGGCGCCGACCTCGTCATCGACCCGGCCCAGCAGGACCCAGCGGCCGTCATGCCCCTGCCCGATCATGGAGTTGACGCCGCGATCGAGGCCTCCGGCGCCCCTGATGCATTCGCCGACTGTATCCGCTTCACACGGCCGGGCGGTGTCATCGTCAACGTCGGCTATCAGACGGGAGATCTGACCATCCCGCAGGACGGATTCGGTCGGGGAATGGGCGACAAGACCATCCGTACCCGGCTCTGTCCCGGCGGCCGCGAGTGGATGACCCGCCTGCTGCGACTGGTCGAGAACAAACGCGTCGACCTCACCCAACTCACCACCCACCGATTCTCTTTCACACACGCCGAGGAAGCCTTCGCCCTCATGGCCACCAAAGCAGACGGCATCCTCAAACCGCTCATCACCCACGAAGACACAGGAGGTGAATGATGCCCTCAGACAATGAATACCCGGCAACCGGCCGCACCACCCCGCGCCGCCACCGAAACCGGATGATCCGCAGCCAACGCACTATCCACGCCATCCTAGATGCCACGTTCGTCTGCAACTTGGGCTTCATCGCCGACGGCCACCCCACGGTCCTCCCCTTGATGCACATACGCCTCGGCAACACGGTGTACGTCCACGGCTCACCCGGCGGAAACCCCCTCCTGGCAGCACAACGCGACGGACTGGACGTGTGCCTGACGACAACGGTGATCGACGGCCTGGTACTGGCACGCGCGGCCTTCAACCACTCCCTGAACTACCGGTCGGTGATCGCACACGGTCTGGCCCGCACAGTGGAAGACCTGGCTCTCAAAGGCCAGGTCTTCAATGCCCTCATCGAAAAAGTGGTCCCAGGCCGGCTCGCCGATACCCGGCCACTGACCGACCAAGAGCTTGCCGGGACCACAATGCTCGGGCTCGAACTGATCGAAGCGACTGCCAAAATCCGCTCTGGCGGCCCCAAGGACACACCCCACGATCTCACACTGCGGCACTGGGCCGGAGTCATCCCGATCTCGCAGACCACCTTGCACCCCATCCCCGCCGAAGGACTACAGGACAGCATCCAGCTGCCGCCCTACCTACTGCCCCAGACGTAAGCCATCCGGATACACAACAGGCGCTTCTCCCCAGGCCCAGCGACGCCAGCGGAAAAAGACTCATCCCATCTGACTCGCACGACCGCGAGCCGCCTCAGCCCGGCTATTTGAGGACCACATGGAGGTCCAGCATGCCTCTTATTGTCCAGAAGTACGGCGGCTCCTCAGTACACGACACCAACCTGATCACCCGTGTCGCCGAGCGCATCGCCACCACCCGCAAGAGTGGCCACGACGTCGTCGCCGTCGTATCTGCCATGGGCAACACCACCGACCATCTCCTCAACCTCGCCCATCGAGTCAATCCGCTGCCACCGCCCCGCGAAGTGGACATGCTGCTCACCGCTGGCGAGCGCATCTCCAACGCCCTGGTCGCCATAGCCATCCAAACCTTTGGCCCAGCAGCCCGCTCCCTGTCGGGCGCACAGGCCGGAGTGATCACAACATCGGCACACGGCCAGGCGCAGATCATCAGCGTCGATCCACACCGAGTACACACAGCACTCAGGCAAGGCGCTGTCGCCGTGGTAGCCGGCTTCCAAGGAATCAGCCAGAACACCGGGGAAACCACCACCCTGGGCCGCGGAGGCTCGGACACCACCGCAGTCGCCCTGGCCGCCGCACTCAAAGCCAAACAATGCGAGATTTACACGGATGTCGACGGCGTCTACACAGCAGACCCCAAACTCGTACCCACCGCACGCCGACTGGACCACATCAGCTACGAAGCCATGGAAATGATGGCCGCATCCGGTGCACAGGTACTCGCCCTACCCGCCGTGCAATACGCGCGCCGCCACAATGTGCCCCTGCACGTCCGCTCCTCCTACACCGACACACCAGGCACCCATGTCACCCGCACCGGTGGCCACAAGCCGACGCTCATCGCCATCGCCCACGACCGCTCCGTCGCCACACTCACCGTGACGGAAATCCCAAGCCACGGCGAGCCCGAAGTACGCCTCCGTCGTGCCATCACCGACGCGACCGGCGACACCGGAATGATCATCCAGGCTGAACCGTCGGCAGCTCGTGGACGAATCGACGTCACCATCGTGCTGTCCAAGGACAACGGGCCCGCCGCCGTAGCAGCGGTAAGAAAGCAGCACACCACCATTGCCTTCGGGCAGCTGAACCACGACGAATCCCTCAGCAAGATCTCCATCGTCGGCACCGACATGCCTCACCCCGAAGTGACAGCAACGTGCCGCAAGACGCTGACAAGAGAAGGGATCACCATCAACACCATCACGTCATCCCCGACCCACATCGCGGCACTATGCCCCGCCGACCACCTCGACGACGCTGTACGCACATTGCACGAAACCCTCGCACTGACCAGAATCACAGACACGAAAACGGTACCCATGGTCACCGTCGAGCGTCCGGACGACGGCTTCCTCGACTCGATCCGGAGCTGAAGAGACTCCGCAACTACACCACAGCGACCAAGAGCACGGAGAAGGTCGGCACCGTGCGGCCCCTTACCCCCGTCGCCGACGATGAGGTCGGCGAACCCCCAAACTACTCTTGAAGGCCATTGAACCGCTCCGGGTTCGGTAGGGACAGTCGGGTAGCCCGAGGGGATCGCACCCAATGCCAGCAACTTTACCTGCGTTCCACAGTTGAGCGGGGTTCTTGGGGGTGCGGTGAGGTATCGATGCAGGTCAGGCGGGTGTGCCTAGCGCGAAAGGCCGAAAACGCC
>NZ_JBVKCZ010000116.1:0-7791 GCF_055634335.1 Streptomyces sp. NPDC111802
GAGGCCCGGCCGTTCAAGTGGACCAAGACCGCCGACCAGATCATCGACCGCATCTGCCGCTACTGCTCACGCATCTCCGAACCAGCTCACTAGGAAGTTGCTGTCACCGAGGAGCTCAGGGGCGTGCTGTGGTGTGGCGCGGCGCCGTGGTGCGCGGAGTCGGCCTTAGAGTGTAGCGGCCATAGGAGGGTCCTCGCAGGCGCGGGCGACCTGACGCCGCCACTGGCCGTCCTGGCGGTGAGTGAGGCTGCCAGAGCCGACCGAAGAAGATCCACTTGTCGATGTTGGCAAACTCAACGGGGTGTCGGCTCTGTGGTCGGCGTTGTCGTGTGTATGGGGTTTTGTCACCGCGAACGGCTACGCCCCCAGCGGTCTTGCCGGACATGTCGAGGGTGGAGCCGTGTTGGCCCAGTGGCGTGGGGGCGCCACCGGGCCGTCGCGCTGTTCCGGCGGCGGGAGTCGTGGGCGTCCGTGGATTATCCGGCCGCGATGTCGTCGGCGGTCTTGGCCAGGAGCGTGGCGTTCGCGTCGGTGTCGTGGCTGAGCATGAGCGACCGGCGGGGGAGTCGGCCGAGCTGGTCGACCAGCTCGGCCGCTGCGGGCGCTGCGGCCGGGGTCAGTTGGAAGATGTCGGGGTAGCGGTCCTCGGTCGTGCGGGTGAAGACGTCCGATTCGGTCAGGGCGCGGTCGTCGTCGAGAAGGACCGGGGACGCTGTGGCATTCACCGTGGGGAACAGCAGTCCGGCCGCGGTGGCTTCGGTGGCCAGGGTGAGGCCGAGCCAGGTGGAGAGCTGGTCAGGGAAGAACTGCGGCTTGAGTTCCTTGCCGGAGGGCTTCCACAGAGGCTCGCGTCGGCCGTCGCGCAGGGCCTCGGTCACACTCGCGTGCTGAGTGGGGTGGAGCTGTTCGCCAGCGAGCACCCTTTCGTGCACCTGTTCGTAGAGGCCAGTCGCATTGAGCAGGCCGAGCCCGATGGCAGCAGCCGACGGCCACGGCAGCACCCTGACGGTTCCGGACGGCTCGGTGCGGGCGAAGACGCGGTCGTTGGCGAGTAGCCCCCATCCCTGGCGGGCCAGCAGAAGAGCCGTGGTGGTCTTGCCGGCGCCCTTGTCGCCCAGGGTGAGCACGGCGCGGCCGTCCTTGACAGCGGCGGAGGCGTGAAGGACGGTCCAGCCGTCGGAGAGGAGTTGCGCGCGTACGAGCTCGCGCGCGAGGCGGGCGGCCGCGACGGCGACGGGTTCGGGGTGGTCGCCGACGATGACGAGGCGGCGTTGGTCGGCCTGGTAGGCAAGGTGTTCATCCGGCTGGACGGCGTAGGTGATGCCGTCCTGACGTGACACGAGCGTGTGAGCGTTCGCGTAGTCGGTCTCGGCAAACCCGTAGTCGCGGACGAGGGTGTGGACGTCGTCCATCCGGCCGGGGTCGGCGTCGGCCAGGACCAGGCCGCCGCCGTCCTCGGCGATGCCGCCACCCGTGGGGGCCTTGGCAGTGGTGGCGTTCCACCAGGGCCCGAAGTAGCGGCGAGACCAATCGGTGACCTCCCCCATCTGGGAGGCAACCGTCACGGTGGCGGTATCGGCGGTGATGCGGGTAGCGGTCAACGGCATGACGTTGCTCCTTCACGGTTGATCTTGCGATAGGCGGCGCCCAACTTGGCGCGGGCAGCGATAAACTGCGCGGTTTCCCGCTCGTTCAGGGTCAGGGGGGTGACGGTGGGCTGACCGGAGGTGATCTGCAACCGGATTCCGAGCCACACACCGCCGCGGTTGACGGACAGCACATCCGTGCCGTCCTCGATCGCCAGGAGCTTGCGCAGGGCGGACACCACGGCGGCGGCGGGGCCGTTGCGTACACGGCCGATCCCGGAGTTGATCCGGCGCGGCCGGTCGCGGAGCTCGGCCGTCACGACGTCGAGCGGCACCATGGTGGGCCGTCCGCTGATGGTGGTCGACGACGCGCAGATGACCGCGCTGTCGCCGTGCTCGCCGATCACATAGCCGTCTACGGTCTCGACCGGCACCCGGTGATGCTGGGCAAGGGCGAGCCGGTAGCGGGCGGTGTCCGTGGCTGAGCCGATCCCGAACACCTGGCGCGCGCGGGACAGGTCGGCGAAGTAGCGGGCCAGCACGTCGACCGGGTTGGTGACCATTACGACGATGCCCGAATAGCCGGTCAGGGTGTGGGCCCACTCGGCGATGACCGGGGCGTTCGCGGCCAGTCCGGCCATGCGCAGATCTGCGGTGCGGGTGTTGGTGAAATTAGCACGAGGGCAGATGACCAGCGCGTCAGCGTCGCCTATATCGGCACGGGTAGCGGTGAATACGCGAGGACCTCCGACGAGTTGCCGGGCCTCTTCCAGGTCCGTCACGAGGCCGCATGCGGCTTCGGGCGCGCGGGAAGTGACCAGCAGGCGGGTACACCAGGGTTCGGCAGTCAGGAGGGCGGCTACGGTCTGGCCGACAGCGCCGGCACCGATGACGCCGACCGTGTAGCGACGGGTCATCGAATGGCCGCCCGGGTCACCGTGGCGAGCGCCAGGCGCCACACCGTGTCAGGATTGGTCCCGGCGGTCAGGTTGGCGCTGACGGAGTCCAGGACCGTGCACAGGGCCGGAGCGGAGTCGACAACCGCGCGCGCGTGTTCCGGCAGTGGCAGCGCGGCCGGGGCGGCGAGATAGGTCGACAGGATGTTGACGCTGTCCATCAGCCACGTGATCATCAACCGGCGCAGCCACTGCCCGCGCTCGGCCCAGCCGATCTGCCGGGCCTGATCGTAGGTAAAGGCGTCGATACCCTCCACGACGAGGGCCGCGCGATGGACCGGCGTCGCCGTGAGCACGGCGAGCAGCGCGCGGGAGACGAGTTTCGCGGTGTCCTGGTGGGCGCCGCCGCGCGACAGACCGGGGTCGATGAACACCGGGCTTTGTTCGTCGGGACTGTCCGGGAAGAGGATGTGTTCGGGCTTCAGGTCGCCGTACACGACCAGGCGGGGGCCCGGGGCCGGGGTGAGGCGGAGTTTCAGCAGCCGGGCCACCACCGTCCCCAGCACGGCCACCACACCGCGGCGGGTGTGTTCGTCGAGCTGGTCGACACCGAGCCGGGCGACGTAGGCACGTCCGGAGATGCCGTTGAACTTCCGGCGGAACGTCGTGTCGATACCGCGCTCGGCGATCGGTGCCGCGTCGACCGCGGCAACCACTGCCGGCGACTGGAGCGCGGCGAGGCCACGCACAGCCCCGGTCATCAAGTCGGCAGTCCGGGCGGGTTCCTTGGTGATCAGGTCGAGCAGGCTTGGGCCGGTCACGGCCTCGGTGAACAGCACCCCACGCCGGTAACCGGCGCATCGGCCGACCCGGATTCCGGCGGCGTCCAAGGCACAGAGCTGGGCAGCCTCCCGTGCCAGCAGCGACGTGGGTGACGTCGCGTAGGCGACCTGCGCCGCACGGACCTGTCCCCCGTCCCCCGCGACGCCCCGCAGTACGGAGACGAGGGAGAGGCCAAGGACGGAGTCCTTCGCGAACAGCTCACGGCCGGCGAGCTGTACCCGGCGCACATAGCCGGTGACCGACGGGACGTGAGCGCCGAGCGTCACGGCCTCGCCGGGCCACTGCTGGGCCGCCGCGCGGCGTATCCGGTCGGCGGAGAGCTCGAACAGGGATCCCGGTTCGGGCAGGACGTGCGGCATGCGGAGCCTCCAACGAGGGAGAGGGACGGAAGCCGTGCGCCGCCCCTGACGGGCGGGGCGGAAGTGGGCATGGAGGGATGGAGCTGGACCGGTGGCCGGGCGGGAAGGGGACGCGCCGTCCGGCCACCGGAGATCACCAGTCGGCGCTCCCGTAGGCGAGTAGGGCGAGCACGAAGGCTGTGACCGTGACGACGAAGAGGAGTTGCGCGGCGACCTGCCGCCAGCCGATCCGGGTTTTCCGCTGCCGACGCGGCGGGGCCGCCTCTCTCAGCGCCCTGTCTAAGCCGTTGAGCGGCATCACGGAGTCACCTTCAGCTCTGCCCAGCAGCGCTTACCCCACGGGCGGGCGGCGGGGCCGAGCCGGTCGTAACCCCAGCGTTCGCTCAGGGATTCGACCATGACCAGACCTCGCCCACTCTGTTCCTCGCCCTCGGGGGTGCGCAGGTGTGGAAGGCACGCGGGTGCGCGGTCGATGACCGCGAGATAGACGCGCGTGTCGCTGGGCCGGTCGACGATGACCCGGACGGAGGGACCGCACGCGTGCCGCACCGCGTTGGCGAATAGCTCGGCCATCACGAGGGCCGCGGACTCCGTCACCTCGTCGGGTAGGCCCCAGGTGGTGCACGCCGTGCGGGCCAGACTGCGGGCCAGGGGCGCTGTCTCCTCGGTACGGGGGCGGATTTCGCTGTAGCAGGGATACCCATTCGCGCGGGGGCGGCTCGCCGTCATCGTCATGGATCACGCCTTGGTCCGGGGGCAGGGGAACCACGCCGCCCCCTCTCGGGAGATTGAGGTGGAGGGACCGACGCGGCGGTCAACTGGCCGCTCAATGCGGATCACCGAACGGCCTGTAATCACTCAACTCCGGTGCGCGCAGCGGGGTAAGGGAGCAGAGTGAAGCCACGGTTGAACAGGTTGAACACAGCTCGGGGGTTGGAATGGGACGACGACCGCGCACGCCCAATACGGCCCTTACAGGCCTGATGCAGACGGAGGCGATCGGAAACGCGCAGCTCGCGCGGCGTGTGAACGCCGTTGGGAAGGAACTCGGGGTCACGCTGCACTACGACAAGTCGAGCGTGTCGCAGTGGCTCGCCGGCAGTAGGCCGAAGCCGGAGGCCCGGCCCGCGATCCTTGAGGCGCTCTCGCGGCTCGCCGGACGGCCAGTAACGTCCGCCGAAGTCGGCTGGGGAGACGACCCGGCCGAAGAGCGCGACCCTGTATCAGGAGTGGTGGCGCTGAGCCGAGCAGACATGGACCCATCCCGCCGCAACGTGCTGACCGCGGGCATGTACGCGGCCACGCTGGTAGTCCCCACTTACGACGAGCTGACCGACGAACTGGACCAGCGCGTGAAGGAGACCAGTGCGGGGCGCACGCTGCGGATCGGGATGAGCGATGTTGAGACGGTCACCAAAATGACGGACAAGGTCGCTGAGATCTTAGACGAGATCGGTGCCGGTCACGCGCGGCCGATGGCGGCGGCGTTCATCACGAACACAATCGGGACATACCTGCGCGCCGATGCCTCGGAGCCGGTGCGCAACGCGATGCTCGCGGCCGTCGCGGACTTCGTGTACCTCACGGGGTGGATGGCGATGTACGAGACGAAGCAAGGGCTAGGCCAGAAGTACTACCGCTCCGCCCTCGATCTCGCGGCGGAAGGAGGAGACCACATCACCTACTGCCGGACCCTGCGCGGCATGTCCTTGCAGGCATCCCACCTCGGCTACGGAGGAGCGGCCTTGAAGCTCGCGGATTCCGCAGCGGAGGCCGCCCCGGCGTCCGGCCCGCGCCTGGTGGCGTTCCTGCGCGGACAGCAGGCCGCCGCCGCGGCGATGACCGGCGACCGGACCACCGCACTCTCTCGGCTCCGCGAGACGGAGACCGCACTAGCCCAGGCGGACAACCGGCGGGATGCCGTGGGCGGTTACGACGAGGCCGCCTACCACTTCCACGAGGCGCACGTCAGGTGGTCACTGAAGGACGGTCCGGGCAGCATCAAGGCCCTGCGCCGCTCGAATGCTGCCCGCAGTACCCAGGAACGGCAGGGCCGGGTGCACTGCCTCGGAGTGATCGCTGAGCGGCAGATGGCCATGCGGCACGTGGAGGCAGCCTGTGCCACATGGGATGAGTTCCTCGACGAACACCAGATGATCAGTTCCGCACGCGGAGACGAGCACCTGCGAACCCTGCGCGCGCAGCTCAAGCCTTACGTCTCGCTGCCGGTCGCACGCACCCTCGGCGAACGGGCGCGCGAGGTCGCCAGGCTCAAGGCAACATGACTCCGATAAGGGAACGGATGCGGTCCATCGTGCGGCCATGGCCCACCAGGCCCACGGCGAGGTACGCCATAGGAGCGGCCGCGCCAACGAGGTTGGCACATACCCCCGGGACTCGACTACTTATGCCACCTCATTCGGGTCACGTGGATGTGCTAGGCACGCTGGAGTCGACCTGAGGCGATCAGCTGCCGGTTCCCCGGGCTGTTCGAGGGGCGCGGCCAGATCCTGGAGGCCGCGCCGGGTTGCCATGCCTTGCCCGGCGCGCGGTCCTTACGCGTGCATGATCACCGTCAGGATGTCGCTCGGCCGCAGTGGGGGCCAGGGCTGCGACGGCTGGGGGCCGCGCCCGATTGCCACGGGCGTTGGAGCGCGGGGCTCGTCCGGCGTGGAGGCTGGCGCGCAGACGGCCAGTTTCTCGGGGGTATCTCAGCTGGTGGTCAAGATCCAAAGCAAGCGGCACCCACGGACTGCGATCAGAAGCGGTGAGCGCACGACCACTGCGAACTCGGTAGTGGTTGCGCCGTAGGCCTCGCGTGCTACTGCCGTTCACCTCGCGAGATCCCGTCCGCAGGTCACAGCCGACGGCACGGTCACCCCGTGCGTGCTGGGCCGCTTCCTCGCCACGGGGAACGCGAAAACCGGCGGGCTCGCTACGGTCTTCTTCGGGCGGCAGTGGATGGACACTGCGGCCAGCATCCCCCGTCGGCCCGCGCCGGCGGGCTGCACCCCGGCCGACTCCAACGACTGTGACCCGGCCAACACCGAAGCCTGCGACCCTGCTTACTGACGCAGAGAACGGACTAGCGATGAAGTGGGTGCAGCACGCAAAGCGCCTGGCGGACGAGGTCGTGCGGCCGGAGTCTCGATGGCACTCCGCCGTGGCCGAAGTACCGCGACACAACTTCGTGCCCCGCTGGTGGGAGAGCACCGGAGACGGTATCTGGATCCTGCGCGACGGCCCCAGCGACCCCCAGGCCTGGCTTAAGGCCACGTACACCAATCAGACGTTGGTGACCCGCGTCGACGCGTGCCACGCCGACCGCGCCCTGCCTGAGGATGTCAGCATTGCCATCGACGGCACCCCCACCTCGTCGTCGACGCTGCCCGGCCTCGTCGTGCAGATGTACCGGCACGCGATGATCGCCGACGACTCCACGGTGCTGGTCACCACCGGGACCGGTTACGGCACTGCCCTAGCCTGTGCCCGTCTTGGCGATGCTCAGGTGACCAGCATCGACGTGGACGCTGAGCTAGTGAACATGGCAACGGACCGGCTCGCGCTGTACGGGTATCGGCCGCAGACGTCCGTGTGCGACATCACTGAGGAACTGCCCGGCACGTACGACCGGATCGTCGCCACCGTTGCCGTGCGGCCTGTGCCCGCCTCCTGGCTGTGTGCTCTGAGGCCCGGCGGGAGGATGGTCACGACGATCGCCGGAACCGGGCTGATTCTGACTGCCGACAAGACCAGGGACGGCGGAGCCACCGGTCGGATCGAATGGGACCGGGCTGGATTCATGCCGACCCGCCACGGCGACGACTACGACCACCGTGCAGGCGAGGTCTGGAAGGAGGTTGAGAAGGCCGACGGAGAGGAGGTCACCACCAGCCGGTACCCGCTGCTGTACCCGCCGGACTCGTGGGACGTGATGTCGATGCTCGCGCTGTACGAGCCCGACGTCACCTACCGGCGTAAGCGGCGCTGTCAAGTTGCCTGCGAGTGAGGTGAGTTGAGGCAATGTGATGGTGCGCGGGTGTCGTGAGTGGCACGGCGTTCAGCCGTGCGCGGGCGCCCCGGTGACGGTCTTCCAGATGCGGAATC
>NZ_JBVKCZ010000117.1:0-7623 GCF_055634335.1 Streptomyces sp. NPDC111802
GGCCCTGGAACGGGCCCTGGACCTCGGCACGGCCGGGTCGCTGCTGCTTCTGACGGGCTACCAGTGCCCGGCAGCGATCCGCCGCACCGGCCTGGGCCGGCTGACTACTTGGTTGGCCAACCGCAAGGTCCGCAACCCCCAGGCCCTGGCCGCCAAGGCCGTCGAGGCTGCCGATCGGCAGCACACCGCCGTTGCGGGCGAGAGCGCGATCGCCAAGATGGTGCACACCCTGGCGAAAGAGGTGATAACCCTCAACGAGAAGATCGCCGAGACCGACAAGCTCATCGAGGGCCGGTTTCGCGAGCACGAACTCGCCGAAGTGATCCAGTCCATGCCCGGCATCGGCACGGTCCTCGGTGCGGAGTTCCTTGTCGCCGTCGGCGGCAGCCTGGACGCATTCCCCAGCCCCGACCGCCTTGCCGCCTTCGCCGGGGTGACCCCCGCTCCACACGACTCGGGCAAGATCAGCGGCAACCACCACCGGCCCCAGCGCTACCACCGGCGCCTGCAGCGGGTCCTCTACACCTCGGCACTCGTCAGCATCCAGTGCGACCCCAACTCGCGGAAGTTCTACGACAGAAAACGCGTTGAGGGCAAACGCCACGTTCAGGCCGTGCTCGCCCTCGCCCGCCGACGCGTCAACGTCCTATGGGCCCTGATCCGTGACCGACGGTGCTACCAGATCGCACCCCCAGTCACCGCGACGGCTTGACTTTCAGCATTGGGAAGCATCTCGATGAGGTGTTTATCAAGGTCAGCGGGATGTGGCAGTACCTGGGGGCGACAACCATGGCGCCCGAGCTGGTCCAGAACGCCTGCAACCGCTCACATGCCCCAAGGGACGGGGTTGCTGGGGTCAGCGCGCCCGTCAGAGAAGGAGGGGGCAGGGGCCTGGGAGCTTTGGCTGCTCGGATCGGTCGCTGGAGGTTGCGAAGCCGACGGACTGCTGTTCTGCAGGGGGTCTCTGGCCCAGGCGGGCCAGACGAAGTCGTCACCGGGATAGCTGGGCTTGGTTCCCTCGGGCGGGAACCAAGCCGCGAAGAACGGCTTCAGGTCCTGGCCGGAATGCGTTTCCAGCGAGGTCCGGAAGGCGTCCCAGGCGGCCGACTGGCCGGCGTAGTCGGGCAACCAGCCCTGCAGGGCGCGGTCGAAGGCAGCGTCCCCGACCAACCGCCGGAGCGCGTACATGCCCGCGCCGCTGATCGTGTACACGTTGGCGTTTTGCCACTGGATCTCCTTGACCTCGTCCTGGTACATCGTGCCGAGGTCTGTGTTCCGGAACTTTTCCTGCCAGGCCCATTGCAAGTAGGTGGGGATGGTCTCCTCCACGTAGTTGTCCTGGGACTGCACGGCCTCTAGCCAGGTGTGCGCGAGCTCGTGGACCAGGACGTCCGGGGTGACGGGCTGGATTCCCGCCTCCGACTGGTACTCCAGGGCCAGGGAGATCGTGTTCCATCCGGTCACGCTCGGTGTGTACGGGTCCTCAAAGTCCAGGAAGGAGACGGTCAGGCTGTCGTGGCGGTACTTCCCGAAGGTGCCCGCCTCCCAAGTGGCGGCCTCCGGCAGGACTTCGGCCAGCTTCCTGCCCCGGCCTTCTGCCCCACCGCCGAAGACGAAGTGCACAGGGGTACCATCCGGCAGCCTCGCGTCCGACTCGGTCCACTCGTTGCCCACACCGAAGTGCAGGTAACCGGCCTTCATCGGCTCCGTGTTGTCCCACCGGTAGACCTTATGATTGCCGTCCTTCGAGGGGGGACTCGACGGGCCGTTGGAGACTGCGGTCCAGCCGTCGGGGACCCGGGCCTGAAGGTGCACGGCCGAACGGTCGGTGTGGTCGCTGTTGGTCGGGAACAGCACGCCTTCTGTGCCAAGTGCGAGGTAACGGCCACCGTCCTTGGTCGCCGACCAAGCTATGTTGTCCTCGCTCGGGTTGTCGAGCGTGCGGCGCGGGCTGCCCTCGTAGGTGACGTGCACCTTGACATGCTGCCCCGGGGTGAGTTGCCCCCTCGGCTTCACGTGCAAGGTGCTCTTGTCGGCGGAGAACGCAGCCGCAGCCCCGTCGATCTGTACCGAGCGGGCGGGCATTTGCAGCTGGAAGTCGAGGGTGTCCCGCCCTTCCTGTACGACGAGGTCTAAGGTCGCCCCTCCCGACAGGGCTTCCTTGGCCGGGTCGTAGTCGAGCCGGACATCGTAGGAGTTGACGTGGTACCCGGACGTGGGCGGGGCGGCCAAAGCGGTTCCGATGGGGGAGCCTGAGGGTTTGGCTGCCTCGGCGTTGAACGCCACTGCAGTCAGTCCGCCCGCCGCGATCGCGGCGGCACAGGCGAACGACATGACGATCGTGCGGCGTTTGATGGTGCGCCGATGCTTCGTGCGAGGCACGAAAATCCTCCAGTGATCTGTCGCAGTCTCTCGCCAACTACCAAGAGCCTGCGCCCGTGGGCATGGGATCTTAAGTAACCGGGAGCGGCCTGCGAGGAAAGAGTGTGGCAATGGGCTGGTCAATACGGCATGAAAATACCGGTAGTCCGGGGGCACGTCACTCCCGTTGGCTACCGAATTCCAATATGCAAAGATAGGTGTGACTCTGGTCATGTCAGATGCGAGACAAAAGAAAATGGCAGGCGCGCAAGAGTTGTGAACAGCGCAACTAAGCCACGCCTGTGAAGTAGTAGCAACAGAACCTCACCTGCTGCCAGTCATATGGTGGAAGTCACGCCCTCACGGGCAGCGGGCGGGCCGGCCGGGGTGTGGCAGCAGCCCGGACCGTGCTCGGGCCAATGCGCCCAAGGGTGTAACACCCCCTCTGGACATAGCGAAGGCCCGACCTCGCACGGGCGGGGGCGGGCCAGTACTGGAACGCGGTACTGCTCCAGGAGTAGACCGGGCGGACGCAGCGGGCCGTTGCCCAGTCCTTGGCGGCGGTCGTGAGCGCGGCCCGAGGGGCATCGGGCGCGTGTGCTCCCAGTCCTCCCATGCCGCATAGACGGTGCGCGCGAACAGGGGGACAGCGGCGGGGTCGGCGGCCCGGTACGCAGGAACTTGGCGGGCGATCATCTCAGACTGTTCGAGGGTGTGGCCGGCGGAGATGAGCGGCGGAATCGTCAGTGCCGTGTCCGCCCAGGCAGGGGCGGGGCAGGCAAGCGCCCAGTCCAGCAACGTCAGTTCGCCGACTGGGGGCACCAGCATGTTGTGCGGCGACATGTCCGTAGGGGCGAGGCCGCGGCCTTGCAAGCCAAGCGCACATCCAGCGGCAGGAACCCAGCCCAGCGCGTGTGTAGCGTCTTCTTACGCAGTTCCTCGGGCCATGGCGTCTCCGGCACACACAACACTCTGACATACCGTCAGGCCACTCCGAGCCCAACAACGTGACAATGCCCGCTGAGCGCCTGGCCCGACGGGCCCGGCAAGTACGCGTACGCGAGATGTAGACCTTCAGCGCGGCCGCTTCAGCAGGGGAGGCATTGTCACGTTGTTGGGGGTGGCTGGTGTTGAGGGTGTGTCGGGGCGTGCTTCTCCCGTGTGTCGGCCGGTGTCAGACGGTCGCGGGGCAGCCGGTGACCTGGTTCCAGGCGCGGAAGCGTTCGGTCTTGTGTCCTGAACATGAAAGGGAGTTGGTTGTAGGGCAGCTTCTGGAAATGATGCTGTGCGGGAGATGAAGGATTTGTGGCCCTTCGGTGTCGCCCTGCGGGGGGAGGCGTCAAACTGCCTCATGCTGCGTTAGTTGACGACTGTCGTGGTGAGCGATGGGGAAAAGGCGTCGTGAGAGGCGTCAGGTGGGGACCGGAAAGACGAACGCAAGTGAATCGCTGCTGACGTATCGAAACGCTTTCAGACGACATCGAAATCGGGGTGTGACCGAAACTCCGGGATGAGCCTGGCGGGTGCCCGTCTATTGGCCAGGTGGTGTCCGGTATGTAGGCGACGTGAGTCCGGTCTGCGGCTTCCGCATGGAACAGGAGAAGGCGTGCCCCGATACTGTCCTGCCCCTGTGGCGGGCGAGAGGGAGCCCCCCCCAAGCAGCGGACACTGCGAGGGGCTGAGTACCGAGGCGGGGCGTGCTGGCGGACCGGCGTGTAGTAGTGACGAAGCCCCTGTAATGGGGGCGGAGCGAAGGTGCCGGGTCGTTCGTGACTGTGTTGATCGCATCAACCGGGCAGTGCCCGGGAGGAGTTCGGTGGACCAGTTGATGTCAAAGGTCAAGCCGTTTGAGATTTCGAAGTGGGAAGTCAAGGAAGCGTGGGAGGAGGTCAGGGCGAACAGGGGAGCGCCGGGAGTGGACGGGCAAAGTATCGACGACTTCGAGAAAGACCTGAGGAACAATCTCTATAAGGTCTGGAACCGGATGTCGTCGGGCTCGTATTTTCCTCCTCCGGTGCGTGCGGTGGCCATCCCCAAGCCGCATGGAGACGGCGAAAGAATGCTAGGAATTCCCGCTGTCGCTGATCGCGTGGCTCAGACTGTGGTGGCCCGGCATCTGATGCGGCGGGTGGATCCTATTTTCCACCCGGACAGTTTCGGATACCGGCCCGGACGGTCTGCCTTGGACGCTGTGGAGAAGTGCCGGGAACGCTGCTGGAAACGGAGCTGGGTGGTAGAGCTCGACATCGCCAAGTTCTTCGACAGTGTGCCCTGGGACCTCCTGGTCAAGGCGGTGGAAGCACACACCGACGCCGTCTGGGTGAAGTTGTATGTTGAGCGGTGGCTCCGCGCGCCGCTTCAACTGCCCGACGGCTCCCTGCGGGAACGGGAGCGTGGGACGCCCCAAGGTGCCCCGGTTTCTCCCGTTTCGGCAAACCTGTTCCTGCACTACGCGTTCGATGCCTGGATGGTCCGGGAGTTCCCGACCGTACAGTTCGAACGCTATGCGGACGATGCTGTGCTGCACTGCGTCAGTGAGCGTCAGGCCCGCGAAGTGCTGGCTGCGCTCACGAACAGGATGGACGAGGTCGGGCTGCAACTGCATCCGGCCAAAACCCGGATCGTGTACTGCCAGGACGGCGTACGCCAACGTGCCTTCGAGCACACGGCGTTCACGTTTCTCGGGTACACCTTCCGCGCCAGACTGAACCGGAGTCGGCACGGGAACCTGTTCCTGTCGTTCGAGCCGGCAGTCAGCAAGGACGCCCTGAAGAAGATGGGCCGCAAGGTGCGGTCCTGGCACCTGCACACCCGCTCGGAACTGTCTTTCAACGACCTCGCCCGCAGGATCAACCCTGTCGTGGCAGGGTGGATCAACTACTACGGCCGGTTCCGGGCCCTGGGAGCTGTATCCCTTCTTGATGCGCATCAACGCCTACCTGGTGCGCTGGATCCGCCAGAAGTACAAACGACTCGCGGCCAAGCGGAAGGCCGTCGCGAAGATGCAGGAGATCGCCCAGCGACATCCCCGCATGTTCGCGCACTGGCGCTGCACCGCCGTGTCCGTATCGATCTGATGATCAGAACGACAAGAGCCGTATGACGGGCGACTGTCACGTACGGATCTGTGAGAGCCGAGGGGTGAGATTCCCCTCGGCTACTCGGCATCTCAGTGCGGTAGTCGGGGGCGGTCATCAGGTGTCGGCGGGGGCGGAAGTGCGGTGAGATCCGGGAGAAGGGGCCAGGAACCGTTGGGCGGTGCCGGCGCGGCGGAAGCCCTTCATGCGCCGCTCGCGCTCTCGCGTGGGGATATGCGAATTCTCTGCCCGGTTGTTGAGGTACTTCGAGGAGCGGTGCTCGACGGAGGGCATCACCTGACGGTGGGCCGCGCCGTAGGAGCGGAGCCTGTCGGTCACGATCACCCGGGGTACGGTCTCGGTGCCCTTGAGAAGCTTGCGGAAGAGGCGTTTCGCGGCCTTGGTGTCGCGCCTGTCGGTCACAAGGATGTCCAGTACGTTGCCGTCCTGGTCCACCGCGCGCCATAAGTACCGCATCTGCCCGTTGACCCTGATGAAGACCTCGTCCAGATGCCAACGGTCACCCGGCCGGGGCTGCCGGCGGCGCAACCGGCGCGCGTACTCGGGACCGAACCGCTCGCACCACAGCCGGATCGCCTCGTAGGACACCTGGATGCCACGCCCGAACAGCAGCTCTTCCACATCACGGAACGACAGGGGAAAACGGTGGTACAGCCAGACCGCGTGCGCGATCACCTCCGGCGGGAACCGGAAGCCCTTGTACGACGGGGCAGGGGTGTCCACCAGCAGGCTCCTCCCACGACGATCTACACCAAGATCATCGCACCCCGCCCCTCAACTTGATAACGCCATCTTCGGGGCCTGCTGTGAACGAGCCGATTGGCCCCACCTGAGCCCGTGAGAGCCGTGCGCGGATCTCTTTCTGGCCGAGGTGTCACCAGGCCGATGCCTGGTGTTGCACAGTTGGCTTGCGAGCCGAGATCTGGATACCTCTGATTCGTGTCCGTTCATGGTGGTAACAGTGATCCGGCGGGTGCGGATGTTCTTGAAGTCGGCGAGTAGGGACGGGAACGAGTCGCTGGGGTGGCGGTTCGTCAAACCGGTCCAGGCCAAAGAGTCCTGCCGATTTGTGACGCTCGTCTACGCGGCTTCTTACGTAGTTTCACGGATACGGCGCGGGCCCGCGATATGCCAGGCTCGTATGGGGCCCCGACCTTCACGGTGTGTGTGCCTGTGGGGAGCAGACAGCGTACGAAGAGGGAGTGGGACGTGAGGCTCGTGATCGCGGATCGCTGCAGGGCTGCCGTCAGCCCGGGGGCGGGTGGCCGGTTCCGGGACATCGTCTGGCCCGCATCCTTCCCGGACGCGCCCCGGGCCCGTGTCCATGCGCTCGCGCTGGCCGCACTGGTGGTCATCGCCTCAGTGTGTGCGGCGTTCAAGGGCTTCTACTGGGCCGACGACCCCCAGGTCAGCCAGTACCGCGCGGGCCTGTGGGGGCTGGCGCAGGCGATGGCGGTGCCGTTTGGGCTGATGGCGGTGCCGCTCCTGCTGATGTGTGCCGTGCTGGCGGGCGCCCTGCGGTCCTGGCCCAGGGTGCTGTACCAGGTGCTGGCTGCCGTGGCCTGGACGATGTCGGCACTCGCGATCTTCGTGGTGCTGCTGGAGATCGCGCTGACGAACGATAGCGACTACTGCACGGCGAATGCGCCCGTGGATCCGGTCTCGGGGAATGTGGTAGCCCTGTGCCTCGTGGCGGCGCTGGCCGCCGGATCGTTGGCCGGGTGGATCGCGTGGGTGATCTCGCGTCGCCGAGCGCGGCCCGTAGTGCTGTACGCAGTGTGGCTCGCCACGGTCGCCGTCACCGTCGTGCTGACCCTTGCCGTGCCGCTCCACGCGGCTCAGACCTGCGGTCCGTCCGAAATCGGCTGAGGACCGCCGCTCACCCCGGCACACCCGAAGACCTGTGCTTGGCATGTCGGCATCAGACACAGGCAGTCATGGCCTCGGGGCGTCGACGAACAGGGTTCAAGAGGCTGCGGTGGCCTGTTGGCGGGCTTTGGTGTGGGCGAGGACTCTGTTGCTCAATTCTTGGTGGCCGGATGTCAGGCGGTGAGCCGGTAGGCCAGGCGTTCGAGGCGGCTGGCGCGGGGGCGTGCGGGGGTGTCGGTCCAGTGGGCGTCGAGCCGGATGATGTTGATCGCGGTGGCGGAGAAGGCGTGTTGGA
>NZ_JBVKCZ010000118.1:0-7532 GCF_055634335.1 Streptomyces sp. NPDC111802
GCGCAATCCCCGCAACTACCTGGCCTTCCTCGGACTCGCAGCTGCCCTTTGCTGCTACAAGCGACTCGTCCGCCTCACCACATAGGACACGGTCTAAAGCGTGTTGCAGAGGCGCTGCTTGGGCAGGTCAGGCCCGGGTTTCTACTGTTCTGATCATGCTGCCATCCGTCGCCGCGTTGGCTGCAGTCACGTAGGATCTTGTAGTGCTTCATCCGGGCGAAGGCATGCCCGACGCGGGCGCGGACCTGGCGATGCTCCGCGCTGTCTTCCTCTGCACCCGCGAGGAGTGGCCGGCCGGGCCGTTTTCGGTGCGGGACGACCACTCCGGTGTTGATGGACGCACCGCCGCCGAGCACCGTGACGCCGTCGCAGCTTTGGACGGGACCGGAGTTCCCCCAGACCGGGGCGTCGGCCCGACTGCCTGGGGCCGGCCGGGCCGTGGGCACGACCAGCCTGGTGTCGGCATCGATGATGACCTGCGCATTTGCCGAGAAGCGGTAATTGCGGCTCGAGGCACCGAATTGCCGGTCGCGGACCACAATCAAGGTGCCGTCCACGATCCACAACCGATCCGCGGTGCCGGCGAGCCGGGAAGCCGGCCCGAGAGCGAGGAAGGGACGCAGCCGCAGGATGACCCGGCACACCATCGCCATCGAGAGACGGCGAACAGCGGCGCGAGCTGCCGCATGGTCAGGTTCGTGCGCCAGTAGACCGCCACCAGCAGCACCCGATCCGCCCGCTCACGCACCACCCGTAACAAGCCTTCGAACTGCCGCATCCGCAGGCCCGCGAAGGTCTCGACCCACAACGGATCGGCCCTCAACACCCGACGCATACAAGGGAATTGCCCTAGGGTCTGCCTTCAAAGATTACTGGATGATGGATCACGGTTGCGTGATACGTAGTTATGAACTTACCGGGGAGGGAGGTGCTCGCTCTTCACCGGCGCAACCTCGGCCTCAAGAGCAAGAGACCCCAGATGTTCGACCGACCGACACACCTATCGCCGTCGCACCACCATCGAGCGCTGCTTCAACCGACTCAAGGGTTTGCGTGGCATCGCCGCCGGCTACGAGAAGGCCGCCACTCCTGCGAAGCAGCCATCCCCTCACATCTTTCCCGCTGTTGGGCAAGATCAGTTCGAAGACGGACCCAGAGCGGTTCTTCTTCTTCGGCATGATGTGGCCGTGTAGTCGGGTTCAAGGCGGTGAACAGGTTGCTTGCCCCGGATGGGCGCGTGTAGGCCGATCTCCGTGGAGGCGGTGGCGGGTGCCCGGGAGGGTGGTGGTGAATCTCGTCCAAAGCAGGAACGACGCGAGTGGTGAATCCGCTGCGTGGGAGGTGGCGGTTTTGTTGTATCTGGCGACGATGACGCAAAAGCTTTGAGTCGATTGAAGCAGCGATCGATGACATTGGGCTGGCAGTAGGTCTCCCGATCGAATCCTGGTGATCTTCCGCCGCCAGCCGGTGCCGCCGTTGGTCGTTCTTCTCAAGGAGGGGGTAGGCGACCCCGCGTTCGCGTTAGGTAGCGCGAATACGCGAGGGTTGTAGGTCTGGGCAGCGACGACCTGGCCAGGCATAAACGCGGGCGTCGGGGGCCAGTTGATGGGCATTCGGATGCGTTCCAGTAAAAGGGTCGGTGTAGACGCCTGTCGTGGCGTAGTCGGGTGTGAGCAGGATGGCCGCGGTCTGCTGGCCGTCGGCTCCAAGGTACAGTTGGGTGATCAGGCAGCCTCGGGATCGGCCAAGCACGATCGTCGGTTCGTACTAGCGATGATTCCCGCTCTTTTTGGCCAGTGGCGGCGGACTGCTAGGCCTTGTGTGTCGTGATCAATCTTGTCGATCCGGATCCGGTAGGAAGGCGATCGTGTCCGCGCTGGCAACTCACCGATGACCGTGGCAGTGGGTCGAGCCGTACCTGCCGGCAGGCGAGTACGGTTCTACCCCCACTGGCTATGGATTCACTTCGAGGGCGATCTGGAGGTTCAGCACAGGCGCGCAGTGGGGGAGAGTCCGAGCCCGGACTAGACGTTCCGGGGCTGACGGACGCCGCTGTCCTCACCGCCCTGCTGGAGGGCTATGTGCGGGGGATTGCTTGTTGCGGTGGAGCGGGAACGCGTGTGACGCCGACGAGGCCGGCGTCCTCGAGGCGGTGCTGCATGGCTTCCTGCAGGAGACCCTGGACACCGGCGCGCGCCAGATCAGGAACCGGCGGTGAGCAGTCGACCTGGACATGCCGAAGCATGGTGGCTGTGGGCGCCAGGCGCAGTTGACCAGGAGCCTTAGATGATGGCTGCAAACAGCGTCTAATCACATGTGTCCTGCGTTCCGTAGCCCTGCGGCCGCATGCTCGGCGCAGGGATCTACGGCTTGGCAATCTCCCACAGCCCGTCCGGAACAATGCAATTCCACGCACCTCGCACCATTGGCGCGTTCGGTCCGGTGCAAGGGGTATTCGGTCCGCTTTGATGGCCCGCCTTCACCAACAAGTTGACGGTTCTGAAACCCTGCAGCCAACCTATCAGGGCTCGGCGGCTTCCTTGTGTCCATCAATTCTGTCTGGAACCGGCGGTGATTGGTCGGGGAGCCCACCCGCCTCCCACGGAGGAGTAAGGCCCACAGCTGCCCATCGCCTTCGCGATGTGGCCATCGCCCTATTTCCTCTCTGTGTGAACTCAAGGCGCCCGGATGCCGTTGGCGCACCCCTAGTAGCTCCCCTCTCTCGCATTGCCAGAAGCCAAGCAGCATCCGGGGTTCGACCGTCTTCCAGTAATCGTACAAACCTCACTGACACATCGTCATTCACGTCTCATAATCCATTCTCTTCAATCCAGCGTTGCCAGGGCTGATGCCGCTGAGATGCGGGACGCTCCCATTGCTGTTCGGGGGGAGAGGGCCCCGAAACATCACAGACCCTACTTGATATCGTGGGTCGGGCCGCTGTAGCTATCCTCCAACGCGGCGAAGCTGATTTCTCGAATGGTTACGACCACTACATCTATTACGCTTTTAGTGAGAGATTCACTCGCATGAGGAATGTGACAACAGTGGCCTCGTGAGCAATGGGAGGAATCGGCGACGCAAGATCATGCTCGGTCCTTGACTCGCGCCGCTACACCGAGAAGCGGATGATCAGGAGGTTGTTCACAGCGGCCGCGTTCTCCAACGGGAGTCCCCCCATTGCGATGACGTGTGGCCGCCGTAGCAGTGACAGCCAACACCCCACCAACCCGAGGCTCCGCAACGTCTATTCGGTCTGGAGAGGAGCAGGACTGGTAAGGCCCTGGTCCAATGAAGAGCAAGTAGCGAGCCGCTAGCACTTTCCGCTGACTTAACAGGGCTGAGAGCCGAACTTCAAGTGTGGCGGAGGCTCACGCCGTGCGAGCGCAGGTAGGCGACCGGGTCGATGTCAGAGCCGTATTCCGCTGTCGTGCGGGCCTCGAAGTGGAGATGCGGCCCGGTCACGTTGCCTGTGGCCCCCGACAAGCCGATCTGTTGGCCTGGGGCGACCGCCTGGCCCACGGACACGCTGACATACGAGAGGTGGCCGTACTGGGTGTAGGTACCGTCAGTCATGCGAACCACGACCTGGTTGCCGTACGCTCCGCCCCATCCGGCCTTTACGACCGTGCCCGAGCCGACCACGCGGACGGTGGTGCCGCTGGCGGCGTGGAAGTCAATGCCTGTGTGGCTGCCAGATGACCAAACGGCACCACCGGCCTTGTAGCCGGTGGACACGTACGAGTTGGAGAGCGGAGCCACATAGGCAAGCAGGCGTTCGCGCTTGGCTTCACGGGCGGCATGCAACTCGGCCTGACGCTCGTTCCTGGCTTTTTCGGCCGCCATTGCGCGCGCGTCTTCCTCGGCGGCGTTCTTCGCGGCGGAATATTGCTGGGCCACTGCCTGATCCGCGATCCGCTCGGGTATGGAGCTCCCATCGATGACAAGTGGAATGAGGCCTGTCTGCTTGGCTGCAGGTTCGGCGGCAAGCGCGGCAGCGGCCAGAGACCCGATTACACCCGTGACTGTGAGAGCGGCGACGCCGACCACCCGGGTGGTCGTGCGCTCGATCCGGTTGGGTCGACGATGCTTGCCGGTGGGGCGACTGTCGCCTGAATTCTCAGCTGCCGATTTAATCGAAGACAATACATCAGATGCAGCGGTGCTCGAACCTGAGATTCCGCGAGCATGCCCAAGAGGCCCGGGAACTCGCGGGGATTGAGCCGCCAATCTCGCGAGGAGGACCGGATTGGTGTACGCGTCTCCAGGATGGGAGCTCCCATCGGGCGACCCACCCGGGGGATGCATCCTTCCAGGCCGCGAAGAGCCCTGCACGCCATCCATTGCCACCGCTGCTCCTCCTCGACCCGGCCGGAGCGGGCCTCAAAGTCTCCTGCACGAGCGTCAAACTCGTGGGCAGATATAAGTTCGCTGTTTCCACTTCCGTCCGGTCATTCAGTGCCGCCGTCGGGCCCACGGGAAGTGTGTTCTCCGGACGACGCTCCAGAACGGCGCCCGGAGCTTCTCCTTTCCAGGGCATCAGCAGAGCACAATGCCGAATGCATGCACTACTAATGATCACGACAAGTCTTCCGCCTCTGGCTGGGCACGAATCTGTCACCTGACTGAGTAGCTTGAATCTCCTAGGTCACCTAGCGGGAGCGCTGGGCCCCACCGCCGCCGCGCTCATCGGCATGTCGTTGCACCTCTTCTCCCCATGTATCAGGGCATGCATCAGGGCCTATCTGCATCGACACTGACATCCGGCGCAGGGACACACGTATTTCGAACGCTCACGTCCCGGCAAGGGAGCAGGTGGCGCTTCGGTCGTTGCCGTGCCCGCTGCGTGGGCCAAAGAGCCACGTCCGGGTCGGCCACCCCCAGCTCGCCGCCCCCATCGAGCCCAAGCCAGTGTCGAAAGCAGGGCATAAGCCCCTGACCTACGTGGGGAGGGGGTATCGAGGGTGTCAGGACGAGCTTGGCAACCGTTTGCCGATGGCGGCGGACCGGCCGACGATCGCCCGGGAGTAGACGTCCATGCCAAACGCGACGTAGACAATCCCGGACCAGGTGGCGGCGAAGGTGAAGTCGCGCAAGGTGGTGCGGAACTTCCTCCCGCGCCGGGCGCCCTCAAGGCCAAGGCCCGCGCCAGCCGGGCGAGGGGGCAGCGGCCCCCCCGCCGGTTTGCCTTCACGGTGCAGCTGCCGCCAGGTCCTCCGCACTGTGCAGACCATGGCCTCCTCTGTGTGAACACAGCTGATCTGCGCCTTCAGCGGCGCATCCCGCACTCACCAGGGGCTGGGCCTACGGTTCCCGGGGGCGTAGCAGGTTCTCATCGCGATCCTCAGTCCGTGGCCGGTCAGAACCCGGCAGATCGGCTCGGCTCTGAACACCTCGCGGTGCGCGTCGATGAACGCTACGAGCGTCTCGACGAGCGGTCGTGCTCGGCCGTGAACAAAGCCGAGGCCACCTTCAAGATCCCGTTCACCTGCCGCAGTCCCCGCCCATTCGCAAACCCAGGCCCGCCCCACCTGCAATGCACTGATCCCCAATTTCGCCACGACCGCCTGCACGACACACTCGATCGGGCAACTCGGATGATCTCGGCCGCGGTGCGGGTGTCCGATCTGGTTCTGGACGCCATCGACGCCCCGTATAGAACCTGGACGTCAGGAACTTCGTGGATTCGGCATCCCGTTCGCATGTCCGAGAGCGATGGGGCGGTCGCTGAACGCTTCCACGGACTGGCGGTCGGCGTTTGGCAGCCCGCGGACGTCTCCTAGGTCGATTTGTATGGCACGAGCGCCGGTTCCTGACGGGTGCCCACTGTGAGCCGTCCTTCTGTGCAAGGGATCCAGGACACTCGTATGGCATAGGCGGGCGGTTGGCCAGGTGGCGCTCCGAGGTGCGGAGGGTGACGCTCGACGAGGGCTATCGCAAGGGAGACAGAGCGATGAACGTCCGTACTTCTGTGTCGGCCATCGTGCGTAATGACCTGTTCGACGAGGTATTCGAAGCACTACATAACGTGAATCCTGATGCCATCCTGGCAGCTTCTTACCGCTCGAACGGCTCGGGCGACACCACGAGGTTATCAATATCGCTGAGTGGTGACTTTCGCGAGATAGTGAGGGAGCGACTCGCGGCATTCCCGGATGTTGAATGCAAAATCGAGATGACAGGCATCGGGGACCTGTGACTCGGGCAGGTCGCACCCTACGGACGTATGTTGTCGGTGATTGTGGCTTCGCATCGCCAGGGCCTCGATTCCGTCGTGGCGACGAAGCATTCGTGCAGGAAGTCGGATCTTGAAATGGCCTAAGCGGCGATTCGGGCTTGACTCTCTCGGTCGTACCGCCGTCTCGACCAGAGGAGTTGCTCCAGTGACGCTGGCAAGACAACGCGGAGGACCCTCAGCTTCGGATGGCCGGGGCGAGGGGTTGGAGCCGCCGCGTGGATGGTGCGGGCCTCGCGGGAAGCACAGACCGTTACGCTTGTCGAACGGGGCCTGTTGTGGGCTTGGCCGCAGTCCCAGACCGCGCCCTGCTGAGACGGCCCAGTCCGCGACAGCCTGGGCCAGCTCATAATCCACAGGCAGCGGATTGTGGGCGGTCATGTCGACAGGCAGAATGTACGCCAGAGCGGCGGTGTCGACAGCGTTGGACTTCCTCTGCGAGACGGAATGCCGGTCACGGTAGCGGGCAACCGCGAGTGGATTGATTGCGAAGACCTGTCGGCCAGTGGCTCGCAGGCGGGCGACAAGCAGCCCTCGCGAGCTCTCGATCGCGACGGGGATCGGGGTTTGCTCGGTGTCGCCGTCCTTGGCGAACGGCCCGGCCAGCTGGGAAAGTCCGGCAGTGTCGTCGCTAATAGGCGGCCTGTCCAGCTGCTCTCCGTCTGCATTGGCCAAGGCGCCGTCATGGTGGTCCACGCCGCAGAACACAGCTGCCAACAGACCAACGATCTATATTCAACACCCCTTCCGTCACGGTGTTTGCGCAGCCCCGAGCCTGAGTAGGGTGCATGTGCTCCCTAACGGAAGTGCTCAAGGCACGACGGCCCGCCACTCATTGGCAACCCTAGCGAGCGCACGGTCTTCTCCGGGGCTGGTGGGCCCGCGATGAGGTGACAGGTGATCCGTGCAGATGGCTCATGGCTCATGCCAGGGACAGCGAATCCGCCGATGCCGACAGCGGGCGAGTGAGGGTCATAACTGGCCTTACTGGGGCCGCAGCAGGACAGGTCTGTCATCCTGAGAGGTGGTTCCGTTCTGGTGAATACGGCAGCCGTGGCGATGCCGCCAGGGGTCAGATCCGTCTCAGTAAAAGACTGACGGCCCGAGTGACGGACAGCCCCTGGCCTCTGACCGGAACTACTCTCGGGAGCGGACCGAGTCCCGCTCCATTGCTGGCGTCGAAGCGCTGGAACGAGCCAGGGCTAGTACTGCAACGGTGCTTGTGCTGATTGCTGGGCAGGTTTATGGGCTGTGTCCGCGTCGCCTGTAGTGGCTGATGCGGGCTTGGTGTTGGCGT
>NZ_JBVKCZ010000119.1:0-7331 GCF_055634335.1 Streptomyces sp. NPDC111802
TCATGCCCTCGGTCGAGCACCGCAGTTCGAAGTACTTGAACAACCGGGCCGAGAATAGCCACCAGCCGACACGGCAACGCGAGAGGGCTATGAAGGCAAACCTTCAGCGGGTAATCGGAGGGTGATCGCTTCGGGCTGCTGGTGACGGCCTGTAAGTGGGGCCCGGTTGGCGGTGTGGTTGGATCTTGCCGTGTCCGATCTTGAGTCGCTGTCCCGGGAAGAGCTGATTGCGCTCGCCCGGCGTCAGGATGCCCAGATCACGATGCTGGCCACTCAACTCGCTGATGCCAGTGAGCGGTTGGAGCAGGCGCTGAAGAGGCTGGCGGAACTGGAGCATCTGCTCTCGCGGAACAGCGGCAACTCTTCTGTGCCGCCCTCGAAGGATGATGGCCCGGGCCGGACGCCGCCGCGCAAGGAGCGCCGGGCGAAGCCGTCGGGGCGGGCGAAGGGCAAGCAGCCCGGTGCGCCGGGAACCGCGTTGCGCTGGCGCGATGAGGATGAACTCGACGATCGCCAGGATCGATACCCCCGGGGCAGGTGCGGCTGTGGTGCCGACCTGGCCAAGGCCGCTGATCTGGGGGTGGTGGACCGCTATCAGCAGCATGAGGTCCCGCTGGTGTCGGCGAGTGTGGTCCAGTACGACCAGCATGCGGTGGCTTGCTGTGGCTGCGGGCGGGTGCACACCGCCGCCCGGCCCGAAGGCGCGGGGGCCGGCTGCGTGGAGTACGGGCCGAATCTGCGCGCGTACGCGGTCTACTTGCTGGTCGTCCACTTCGTCCCGGTCCACCGGGTGGTGGACATCCTCGCCTCGCTGACCGGCGCTAAACCGTCCACGGGATTCGTCCACTCCCTGCTGCGGCGTGCCGCACGGGCGCTTCAGGCGTGCGACTTCGCCATCCGCACACTGATCACGTTCGCGTTCGCCGTCTGTGCGGACGAGACCCCGCTGAAGGTGGGGCCTGCCACCCCCGCCGAAGGGAAGAAAGAGGCCAAGGGCTACCTGCACGTGGCCTGCACCGAGCTCTACACCCACTTCCTGCTCGGCGACCGCTCCATGAAGACCTTCCGGCAGACCGTCCTGCAGGATCTCGAACCCGACGCAGTCGCCGTCCACGACCGCTACCAGGCCTACGACAGCACCCAGCTGGGGGACCTGAACCACCAGCTGTGCCTGGCCCACGTCCTGCGCGACCTCACCAGCGCGGCCCAGCTCTACCCCGACGAACACTGGCCCGTCCAACTCGCCGGCGAACTGCGCGAGCTGATCCACCGCGCCAACCAGGCCCGCACCCGCGGCGAGACCTCCCTTGCCGAGCGGATCAAGAGCCTTGCCGTGCGCGGCCTGCGCGCAGCAGTCCGCATCGGCCTCGCCGCGACCGCTCACCTCGACGATGCCCGGCCCGGCGCCCGCAAGAGCCGCCTGCTGCTGGAAGCCTTCCACCAGCGCGAGGACGACTTTCTGCGCTTCACCACCGACCTGCGCATCTCGCCCACCTCCAACCAGGCAGAACGCGACCTGCGCCCCTCCAAGATCCAGGAGAACATCTCCGGCCGGCTCACCCACCTCGGCCGTGTCGAAGACCGCTACCTCATCCGCGGTGTCCTCTCCACCGCGGTCAAACACACGGTCAACCCCCTCACCGTGCTCCGGGACGCCTTCACCGGAACCACCTGGCTCCCACCCGCAGCCCGCGCCTGACGCCCCGCCAGCCGACGACCACCACGGTCACCGGCCGTCACCCCACGCCCGAAACCGTCACACAACGCGCTCGGGGTGAATGTTTACCTATGAAGAACTTCCGTTCGACCGGCGCGGCCCAGAGATTCCTCGCCGCCTTCTCCAGGATCTCCTCGCACTTCCGCCCACGACGACATCTGATCACAGCAAGTAACTACCGCACCGAAATGACCGAACGATTCCGCATCTGGAAGACCGTCACCGGGGCGCCCGCGCACGGCTGAACGCCGTGCCACTCACGACACCCGCGCACCATCACATTGCCTCAACTCGCCTCACTCGCAGGCAACTTGACAGCGCCCGCCAGTCACATCAGCAACTTGACGACGCCCCTCTGGGACCACATCACCGGCGTCACCGCCCCGCCCGCAACGGCCTGACCACAACCACCGCCACCGGCCCCACCGCGACCTGACACACCCCCACCCAGCCACCCCACAGTTAACTTGACGACGCCTCACACGCCGTCTGTCCAGTACTGCTGAAGACGGGCCACCGCAGCCTCCTTGGTCAGCTCAGACACCGCCTCTTCCGAGAGACCGACACGGCGGATCAGTAGATAGACCAGATCCGCCGGAAGTGACTCCCCAGGCGTGGGTGGGGCTCCCCGGTCGGGGAGCTTTCCATCAATCACGCAGTCCCAGAACTCGCTTTCGGTGACGGCCAACTGATCGCGGAGGATGTGGCTCCACAATGCGGCACCGTAGACCGTGCGATCGACAGGGTGTGAGATACGGGTCCGCAGGACTCGTCCGTCATGCAGCGTCAGCTCGTAGGTGACGTGATGCGTACCAGTACGCCCACGAGCATCCCGGACGCGCTCCCACCCCTCGACCACACAGAAGCGGTCATGGCGCTCACGGTCCGGTTGCGGTCGACTCACTGCTGGACTCCCACCAGCCAGTCCGCCAGCTGTCGGTCGTCACTCAAAGCAATCAGCTGTACCAATCCCCAGTTCTCCTGGTGATTGGGCGCCAGTCGCAATCGTTCCTGCCAGTCGTCGGCGTACTCCCGCAGGGCACCGATCATCTCGTTCACGGCGTCGTCAAAGGTTGATCCATCGACCGCGACGGGGAGCCCGGGAATGAAGATCGACCATCCGCCCGCTTCCGCAATGACCTCCGCCTTGGACGTACACGCTGAAAACAGGTGCTGACGCAGTCGCTCAACATCCACGACCGCAGCGCACCCAGTGGCTCGACGCATGGTCGCAACACGCCCCTCACCTGCGGCGTCGAGAAGCTCCTTTAGGTGCGTACGCGCTTCGGTGTAGTTCTCGAAATGCACTGCGGACATGACGACCTCCTGTCGAGCCTTCATGGAACCAGAGTGCCTTCCTCGGGTAAGTACGTCAAGTACGTGAAGTACTTACTCGGTAGCCGTGTGAAGCACTACAGGCCTGGCCGATCGGGCCGGTGGTGGTGCGGGGCTACCAGGGCTGGTCGTAGGTCAGTTTCAGCAGGCGTTGCAGGTGCGTGCCGGCCTTGCGTAGGTCGGCCTCGGGGACCTGCCACAGCAGTGCCGCGTCGCCGTAACCGCCCCCGCCGCCGCTCCAGTAGCAGGCGGAGCGCTCGGCGGCGGCAGCGAGGACCGCAGCCGGGTAACGCTCCCGCAATGCCCGCGGGTCGGTCAGCCGCCACCAGGAGGCCAGGGCGCGGGCGGCCAGGTGCGCCCCGTGCCGGGCAGGGGTGCGCTGCCACAGCAGGTGGGCGACCGGGTCCAGCTCGCCACGGGTGCGCGGGAGGCGGGTTATCGGCTCAGTACCACCTGGGCGGTAGCGCGCCATCATGGTGCCGACGTTCATCGCGTAGGGGGTCTGGTGGGGCAGGACCTCGGCGATCAGCCGGTCGGGCCCGAGGGAGAAGCGCAGCAGGTAGTCATGGCGTCCCCGGTCGGTGCGGACCTCGCCGCCGGCACTGTCCCAGCCGTGTCGTCCCTCGGCGGGGAAGACCGCGGCGCTGCAGGACTCCACCCGCTCCCGGGAGTCGACGCCGATCCCGTACAGCGGCCCGGCCGCGCCGTACAGTCGCAGCAGGGCGGTGGCGGGCGAGTCCGGGGCGCACAGCCGCTCCAGCTTGCGGCGGTCGCCGCCTGCGGCGTGCTCCCAGAAGGTGAAGGCGCGCTTGTGCAGGGTCTGGGGATCGACGGATCGGCGCTGCGTCGGGGACGGGGCATGGCCGGGTGTGGCGGGCCGGAAGCCGGGGCGGGAGGAGGCGGCGCGCGCTGCGGACGCCTCGGCGGTTCGCCCCGTCTTCGCACCACCTCCGCTCCGTGGCGCGTTGCCGCCTGCGGGCTTGGCGTTTCGTGCGGCCGGCGGTCCCGCGGCAACGGGGGCGCCCGAACGCGCCGGTGCCACCGCTCCTTCCGTGGATGCGGCGGCGCCGTCGTGGGGCGGCGGTACGGACTCCGGGGCCGGAACCGGGACGGGCTTCGGGGCCGGAGGCGGAGTGGCGCGCTTGGGGGCCAGGCATCGGGCGCAGCCCAGGTGGGTCTTGGCCGCGACCAGCGGCGCATCGCTCTGGGCGCAGGCCGGGCAGCGCAGTGGGGCGAACTCTCCGGCGGGCAGCAGCCAGTCCAGGTCCAGCGGGTAGCGCCGCTCGCCCCTGCGGACGTCCAGCGCGAGGCGCAGCACTGGGACTCTCAGCAGGTGCAGCCGGTAGGGAGTGAGCGTGTGGCGGGCACGATATTTTTCGGCGATCTCGGCCAGGCGGCGGGCGCGCTCCTCGCGGGTGCTCCCGATACGGGCGCGCAGCAACGCCGCGCGGTCCTCGGGCGCGGTGGCGGCACGGCGTTGGAGGGAGTCCACGGCGGCGGCGTAGTACTCCTCGGCGCGGGCGCGCTCCTTGGCGTATGCGTCGCCGATCTGCCCGGCCAGCCCGTCACGGCGCAGCACGGCGGCGGCGTCCAGCATCCGGTGGGCCTCGGCGAGGGCCGCGGCCAGGTCCGGTCGGCTGGTGGAGGCGTAGTCCACGGCGGCGGCGAGCCCGGCCGGCAGCGCGGTCTCGGCACGGGGGTCATGGCCGGTGCGGGCGAGGCGCTTGCTGACCCTCGTCGGCACCTGCAGGCGGCTGGGTACGTCGACGAACACCTCGGCCTGTTCCTGGAAGTGGTCCTCCGCGGAGAGCTCGTAGCCCACCAGGGCGCCCACGCGCAGCACCGACCGCAGGGCTCGCTCGGGCGTGGTGTCGGCGCGCGGATCCAGGCGACCGTGGTCGACCGGGAGATGCTCCCGGGCCTTGGACAGCAACGTGGCGGCATCGGGCGGCACGGAGCGCGGCGCGGCCAGGGTGAGGGTGCCAGTGTCGCCCGCGGCCAGAACGCTCTCGGCGGCCTTGGCGACCACCGGGTGTCCGGTCACCAGCAGCAGGGCGCCGTCTTCGCGGGCGACATCGGGGTCTGCGGTGACCGCGGTCTCCTCGGGCAGCTCCAGCTCGCTCGCCAGGGCAGCGGGCAGGAGTGCCAGGGCGGTGTCCCCGGCGTCCTCCCACAGCCCGCCGCAGTGGGCGACCCAGTCCAGCCAGAAGGCCAGCCCTGCCTCCTTGCGGATCACCGGCCCGCCTCCTGTTCGTCGTCGCCGCCGACCAGTTGATCGATCGTGCCGCGGCTGTCCAGGTAGTCCGTGCGGGCGCTGACCAGCCGCTCGCCCAGGCGCTCCAGGCGTTCGGCGAACTCCGCGTCGTCCCCTGCGGTGGCGAAGGCATCGAAGACGGAGGTCTCGAAGTCGAAGTCCTCGTCCACCCGGCCCAGGATCATGTCGAGCTCGCCGACAACCAGCTCAAACAGGTTGATCTTGGATTCGAGGACGTGCAGGATCCGTTGCTCGATGGTGCCCCGGGCGACCAGATTGGTCAGCACCACGTCGTGCTCCTGCCCCACCCGGTGCAGCCGGCCCAGACGCTGCTCGATCTGCATGGGGTTCCACGGCAGGTCCACATTGGCCATCACATGGCAGAACTGCAGATTGCGGCCCTCTCCGGCGGACTCGGTGGACAGCAGCACCGGCGCAGAATCGCGGAAGGCCGCCACCGCCGCTTCCTTGTCCCGGCGCGAGAGGCTGCCGTGGTAGATGGCCGCCGGGACGCCCTCACGTTCCAGCCGAGCGGCGAGCGCGTCCAGGGTCTGGCGGAAGGCGGTGAACACCAGCACCTTCTCCCCCTGTCCGTTGTGCCGGCGCAGCCGCTCCAGCAGGAGATCCGCCTTGGTGGATCCCTCGATCTGGCGGGCCAGCGCCGCCAGGTCCGGCCAGCCCGCCTTGGCCAGGGTCGGCGCGGCAGCCTGCGGGCTCGACCCGGCCAGCCGGGTCAGCCCGCGCAGAGTCAGCAGCCGCGCCGAGGACGCACTCTTGGCTTCCGCCCTGATCCTGGCCGCGATCCCCGCATACAGCTCCGCCTCCTCCTGCGAGGGCGTCACCAGCACCGTCTCGGCCAGCCGCTGCGGCAGCAGCACCTCGACCTCGCTGCGCCGGTGACGAACCATCACCTCACGGGTACGGGCCCGCAGCTCGTCCAGGTTGCGCGGCGCCGAAGAATCCGTCCCTGCTCCGGCGTGCCGCTGACGGAACTGCGCGGGGGTACCCAGCAACCCGGGCGCGACCAGGCTCACCAGCTCGTACAGGTCCTGCAGCCGGTTCTCCACCGGAGTCGCGGTGAGCAACAGCAGATAGCGGGCGCGCAAGGACCGGGCGAGCTTCCCCGATGCGCTGCGCGGATTGCGCAGCCGGTGCGCCTCGTCTGCCACCACCACATCCCACTGCCCCCCGGTCAGCCGGGACTTGAGCGGATCCCGGCGCGCGGCGGCGATCGAGGCGAGCACCACCGGCCGCTCCGCATCCGCCTCCTCCCAGCCCCCGCCCCGGGCGATCACCGTCGGCAGGCCGAACTTGCGCTCCAGCTCCTCGCGCCACTGCTCCACCACCCCGGCCGGGGTGAGCACCAGCGTCCGATCCGCCAGCCCCCGCATCCGCAGCTCGGACAGGACCAGACCCGCCTCGATCGTCTTTCCCAACCCCACCTCGTCCGCGAGGATCGCCCGGCCCCGCATCCGCCGCAGCACCGTCTGAGCGGTCTGCATCTGGTACCCGAAAGGCGCGAAGGACAGCTGCGGCAGCGACAGGAAGGAGTCGAAACCGGGCCTGCGCCACACCTCCACCGCCGCGTCCACCAGCACCGAGGTAACCGGATCCACCGGAGCCGCGCCCAGCTGGGCCAACAGCACCGCGAACGCGCCGGGCAGTCCTTCGGGCCGCGGAGCCGAGCCATCAGCGATGGGGAGGCGAATGGTGGCGGTACTCAAGCGACCTCGCTCAGGGAGCAGCGGAACGGATGGCAACGGGCACGCTCCGTCACCCGTTCGGACCAGCCTAGCGAACGCGCGGGACGCGAGCCCCGGTACGAGCCCTCCGTACACCGGCACTGGCCGCTGGCGCTCCAATGCCGTTGCTTGAACGCCGCAAGCAGTCTGCGGTGACGTTGGGGCAGTGCCGTCGTTGGACTCGGCATGGCGCTGTCAAGTTGCCTGCGAGTGAGGCGAGTTGAGGCAATGTGATGGTGCGCGGGTGTCGTGAGTGGCACGGCGTTCAGCCGTGCGCGGGCGC
>NZ_JBVKCZ010000120.1:0-7192 GCF_055634335.1 Streptomyces sp. NPDC111802
TCCCAATCGGCGGCCGAGTCGTCGTGGGGAGCCGGGCGGCCAAGCATCTCAAGCCACACAACGGCAGCCACTTATCAGCCACACCCAGCTCCCCCAGGCGCCACAACCCTACGAATGGCTGGGGCAGCCCCAGGAAGAAGGTAGAGCCACTTATCAGCCACACCCAGCTCCCCCGGGCGCCACAACCCTACGAATGGCTGGGGCAGCCCCAGGAAGAAGGTAGAGCCACTTATCGCCCGCCTGCGGCCGGCGCCGGCGCAGCCGGGCTGCGTACTCGGGACCGAACTTGGCACACCACTGCCGGACGGTCTCATGGGAGACGATGATTCCGCGGGCCAGCAGCAGTTCCTCCACCTCGAGGTAGTTGAGCGGGAAGCCCGGTGATCGCCCCAGGCCCGGGACGCCCCGCTCAAGTTGACGACGCCAATACGTCGGCCAGCTGCTGTTCGGACCTGTTCGGACGTCATGTCACCTCTTCTTCAGGTGAGTTTCAGGTCTCCGTGCACGATCTGCCGGGCGACGGTCTCGATCGATACTTCCTCGGCGAACGCCCGGGCCTTGATGAGTGCCAGCGCGTCGGCGGCGCGGCGGCCGAGCTGCTCGGAAAGCATTCCCGTCGCTTGCAGAACGGTTGCGCGGATGTCGATTTCGCCATAGAGGCCGGCGTCGGCGTCAGGGCCAAGGAGCACGATGGGGGTGAGGGCTGCGGCAACCTCGGCGAGGTCGGCGGGCCCACCGGGTGCAGGCCGTGGACCGAAGACCGTCAGTACCCCCATACCGCTGTCCTGCGACGGGAGTGGCAGGGCGGCCACCGAGGCGATACCCAGGGAGGCAAGGCCCGTCCCGTAGCCGGGCCAACGTGCCTCCATGGCCCGCCCGCACACGTGGAGCGGACGGCGTTGCGAGGCCGCGTCGCGTGTAGGTCCGTCGCCGAGCACGAACTCCAGGTCCTGCGCTGCCCGGGACTGTTCGTCGGACACGGCGATGGCGAGCTGGTTGTGGCCGGCGTCGACCAGTGTGACGGCGGCGCTGCTCGTGCCGCAGGCCTCGGCAATACCTGTCATGAACCGCGGTCGGGCGCCGCGTCCCTGGTCCCATTGAGCCGCGCGGCGGGCGAAGTCCTCCTGGAGCCGGGCCGAGGCACGGTGGCATGCGGCTGTTTTGCGATGAGTCTCTGCGATGTGGGCGTGGAACTCAATGCCGTCCTGTCTTGCCAGGCGTTCGTGCCGCTCGGCGATCTCCTCCGCCCGGTCCGCGCGCTCACGGGCCAGCGCGCCCGACGCCGTGCCACCGCTGCCACGCTGAGGCCCTCCTCGCGCTCGCGCCTTTGCGGATCCATGCGCCCAAGAGTACGTCGCGCTGTCAGTCCGGGGCGTCGCTTCGGCTCCTCTTCCATCATCAGGACGACACCGCCGTTGTGCCCGTCGAACCGGGAGAAGAACACATTGGAGGTGATGGACCGGCCGATGCGGCTCAGCGCCTCCACTGCGACCGGGCCCGGTCGCAGTCTGACCATCCAGTTCGGCGCACCGCGTGACCAGGCGCGGGTTGCTCAGGCCGGCCAGGGACTCCCGCAGGGTGGTGTCGGCGCAGGATGCTCTTGAGCTGGTTGATGGCCTGGGTTCGGGACTTGACCGCAGAGGTCTTGGCCAGTTTGAACAGCCTCAGCATCTCCACCGGGCCGTCGCTCGTCTTCGCCGTGGCCGTGGCCGTGGCGGTGGCGCGGCCGGACAGCACGGCGCGGGCGGCGGCTTCGGCATCCACGGCATCGGTCTTCCCCGTGGCGCCGCCGGGCGGCCTTGTCCGGCTGGTTGCCGTCACCTCAATGCCCTCCGCACGCAGGTGAAGCGCCAGGGCTGCACCGTAGGAGCCGGTGCACTCAACGCCTGCCCGCCGCAGCGTGCCGAACGAGCGGGCCCAGGCCACGAGCTGTCGGTAGCCCTCGGCCGTGGCTGGGAAACTGCGGCCGTCCAGGACGGCGCCGAGCACGGTGACCACGGCCGCCGCGTGGACATCTTTGTGAGTGTCGACACCAAGCAGGACCCCATTGTGAAGGTGGTTCCAGAGGGCCGTAGTTGGACTTCTGGGGCTGTCTGGCGTGACGGACGCCGACAAGGCCCCGGGCTGATGAGGCCTCCCGATAGAGCGGCGCCGTCGCAGTGGTGGTGTTCACGGGGCGAGCGGGCGCCCTGTGCTTCTCGGACAGCGGTTTTGAAGGGTTCTTTATGCTGCGGCCTGCAACTCTTCGTACTCGGCGTGGACTTCTGCAGCAGTTCGGTAGCCAAGTCGGGAGTGGAGGCGTCGACGATTGTAGAACATCTCGATGAAGCGGACGATCGCCCGATGTGCGTGGGCACGTGTCGGGAACGCAGTCCGGTGCACGAGTTCGTTGTTGAGGGAACCGAAAAATGATTCGGCCATAGCATTATCCCAGCAGACTCCGGTACGGCCGACCGATGCCCTCAGGCTCAACCCCCTGAGTCTGCTTTGGAGTTCTCGGGAAGTGTATTGGGCGGATTCAAACGGTCATTGCAACACCTCGATCACGGAGGTGTTGATGGGCAGGCCGGCAGGGTTGGCGGCGTTGACTGGACGGTCGCCGATGAAGTGCCCGGTGCGCCAGCGCTTCGGCGGGAAGTGGAACGTCAGTTCTGGCGGGAGGTCACGAAGGGGTTGCTCACCGAGGAGGCGGCAGCTGCGGTTGGCGTATCCGAGGCGGCGGGTTGCAGGTGGTTTCGTCACGGTGACGGCATGCCACCAATGGATCTTGCTCCGCAGTCCGGCCGGTACCTGTCCTTTCACGAGCGTGAAGAGATCGCGATCCTCAAAGTGCAGGGCATCGGAGTCCGGGAGACCGCGCGACGTCTCGGCCGCGATCCATCGACAGTATCCCGGGAACTGCGGCGCAACGCTGCGACCCGTGGCGGCCGACTGGAGTACCGGGCTTCGATCGCGCAGTGGAAGGCCTACCTCGTGGCCCGGCGCCTGAAGACAGCGAAATTGGCCGCGAACGACCGGCTGCGGGACTACGTCCAGGAAAGGCTTTCCGGCCAGGTCAGCCCCCCGGACGCGACGGTACTGGGACCGGACGGCCCGCGGCGGCAAGGGAGGAACAAGCCGCACCGCGGCGACCCCCAATGGGTCATGGCGTGGAGTCCGGAGCAGATCGCAAACCGGCTGAAGGTCGACTTCTCCGATGATGAGTCCATCGCGGATCAGTCATGAGGCGATCTACCAGGCCCTGTTCATCGAAAGCCTTGGAGCGCTCAAGCGTGAGCTCGTTGCCTGCCTGCGCACCGGCAGAGCCCTGCGGGGTGCCTCGTGCCCGGTCCAAGCGCAAGGCGTGGGCCCATGTCACGCCGGAGGTGTTGATCAGCGAACGGCCGACCGAAGCCGACGACCGTGCCGTACCGGGACACTGGGAGGGCGACCTCCTGATCGGACTTGAGCGATCGGCGATTGGCACGCTGGTCGAGCGCACGACCCGGTACACGGTGCTTGTCCACCTGCCCCGCCAGGACGGCTACGGCGTCGTTCCCCGTACCAAGAACGGGCCGCCGCTGGCCGGTTACGGCGCGGTGACGATGAAAGATGCGCTTGCGGCGACGATCGGCACCCTGCCCGAGCAACTATGGCGGTGCTTGACCTGGGACCGGGGCAAGGAGTTGTCGGCGCACGCCCAGTTCACGATCGAGACCGGCGTCCCGGTCTACTTCGCCGATCCGCACAGCCCTGGCAGCGCGGCACCAACGAGAACACGAATGGCCTGCTGCGCCAATACTTCCCGAAGGGAACCGACCTTTCTCGATGGGCGGCGGAGGACATCGAGGCCGTCGCAGCCACGCTCAACAGTCGCCCCCGCAAGAGCCTCGGTTGGAAGACACCCGCCGAAGCCCTCAACGACCATCTACTGGGGATCACTGTCCGAGAACTTCGGGGCGGCTCACGCCCCTTGAAAGCGCTGTTCTCGACACTGGCCGCTGCCGAGTGGGCCTACTTTTCGTCGAAGACAAGGTCCTCGGGATCATGGGTGAGCCGTACGGTATTGCCGCCAGTGACAGCTACGACGGTGTCTAGCCCTGTCCACTGCCCGCTGGAAAGGATGAGCAGCCGGTCGTCACGCTGTTCGAGGTAGGCGGGGAAGCGGTCCAGTGAGGGGTCACCGTCGTTGAGCTGGAGATAGTCCGCAAGTCGGCGAAACAGCTTGGGCCACAGCACCGCGTGGTCGGTCAGAGTGGACATGCCTTGTACGCTCGCCCCGCTGTGGGTCTGGTCCTTGGGCCACAGTCCCTTGCCGGCTTGCCGGGCCTGCTGCGCGGTCGTGGTCATTTCCTGGCGTAAGTCGACGAAGAGTTTGCGGTAGAAGGTGGGATAGGCCAGGCCCGATGCAAGCTGGTGGTGATTGGCTGTCTGGCGCAGATGCTCCGGGGTCACGTTGATGAGCGTGCCGCTGCTGCCGGGAACCTCAGTGCCGCGGCCGGCGAGGGCAACGCAGCGCCCGTGGACATCAGCACTGCGGGTGAGGATGTAGCCGGGCCGAGATTCGGGGCTGCACCCAGTCACGATTCCCTGGGCGTTTCGCTGCACATTCTCGAAACCCAGCCACGACAACAGGTCGGCGGCGGCAGTGCCGGCGAACGGAGCCGGCTGATGCAATTCGGGCCCTCCGGGCGGACGGTAGTGCGTCTCGAGGGTGTCAATGGCGTCGAGACGGAGCTGTGCGCCGCCGCTGCGGTTGCGCCGCACGCGCCGTCCGCGCAGAAGGTCCCACTCGTTCGGGGCATCAGGGTAGAAGCGGACGGAGTCGCCGTCGGGACTCGCTCCGACGATCTTGTATGAGCCTTTGATCAACAGCATCGGCATGACGGCGCTCTCCTCGGGGTCGCGTGCTGACCTGACTGTGTCCCTCTTCAAAGCGGCCCACACTGAAACCACCTCATACCAGTATGAAGGCTAAGCAACGGGTGGGCTGGTTCCTCGGCGAGGTAGGCATGACCGTGTCGCGGTTTCCCGAATCGTCGACACGGCGTCGTCAAGTTAACTTGGGGCGTGAGGTGATCCTCGCGGAGTTCGTCTCGGTAAGGGGTGTTCGTGGCACGCCGCCGTCGTACAAGCGGTTCCGGTTTCCAACGGAGGTCATCTCCCACGCGGTGTGGCTGTACCAGCACCCGCGGGGCGCGTACTCCAGGAGGCCTATTCACGGGATGACACGGCCCGGGTTCCTTGATCATCAGGACGGTTCTAATCGGTAGTCTGACGTCTGCGACAACGTCAGAAGTGAACCGGGCAGGGCTGTTTAGCTGAAACGTTACGGCAGGGCGAGACAAGGATCGATGGACGGGGTCCACTAGATTGGGCGTCCGAGGGTCATGAATGCGGTGGGCGGAACATCGCCGCCCGCTCCGCTGCCATCTGGTGGAAGAGTGCCACACCGAGCCACACGGTCCCCATCATGACGAGCCCGGCGCAGACTGCAGCGGATCGGATGGCTCGGATTTCTTGGTCGAAGCCTATCTACCAGGGGCTTCACCTGTCTGTCAGCCCCACTTTCCAGCTTGGTCAGCAGGTTGGAAAGCGCTCAATGCGGGAGGACGCGTGGGATAAGCGGTCTCGCGTTCGGGCAGGTGTCTGACAGCTATGCGCCTTTTGATTTCACAAGTGCACAATAGCGCTCGAATTGATCAGCAGTGCAACACCGTTCTCCTATGCACCAGTGCCCGGTTGTGGTGAAGCGGCCAGTGCTCCGCAAACGCCCCCTCGTCTGGGATAGCTGGACGTGAACAAGGCTGAGCCGGAACCGTCCTCGATGTGCTGACCGCGGTGAACTTGTGGCCTGCGTCATTCAGTTCGCTGATCTGGGTCAGCTGGGACACCAGAACACGATGGCAGAACGGGGGCGTGGCCAAGCTGCCCAGCTGACGCCGACGCGCAAGGAGTGCGCAGGTTATCGGAGACGACGAATCACGAACAGCCCCCCGAGCAAACGCCAGAGGGCGGGGGTTGCTGGCCCCGTGGGATCAGCAGTCTCGACGTGTGGGCCCAGTCCGTCCCTATCCGCCTGGCGGGCTACGAGGACGACCTTACCGAGCCCCACATCTTGCCCAGCGTGGACTGATACCCAAGCTGATCAACGAAGCCACCACCGACCACTGAGCCGCCCCGAAGGTCTCGGACAGTGATCCCCGATAGGATCGAAGTCCGGAACGGCGGAGAGAGCACGTGGCACCAAAGCGCAGGAAGTTCAGTCCAGAATTCAGGGACGAGGCGGTCAAGATGGTGGTCGTGGAGTCCCGGCCGATCGCCGAGGTCGCGCGCGAAATCCAGGTGAACGAGAGAACTCTGGGCACGTGGGTCAGCCGGTATCGGCAAGAGCACGCCGATGAGGAACCGCCGCTGAACATCAGCAAACGCGCCCGGCTGCGCGAGCTGGAACGTGAGAACCGTGAACTGAGGATGAAGACCGAGTTCCTGGGAAAAGCGGCTGCCTTCTTCGCTCAGGAATACCGGTGACGGAGAAGTACGAGTTCATCGACGGCGAGTCCGGCACCTATCCCGTGCAGCGGATGTGCCCCTGGGCAGGTGTATCCACGTCGGGTCTCTACCACTGGCGTTCCCGACCGTTATCGGCCACCGCCGGGCGACGCCCGCCACTCAGGGAAATTATCCGCCAGGTCTTCTCCGACTCACACGAGACCTACGGCTACCGGCGCGTCCACGCGGCCCTGAAGCGGATGAACGTACAGGCCGGGCCGGAGCTGGTGCGCGCCCTGATGCGGGAACTGGGCCTGGTCCCGTGCCAGCCACGGCGCTGGCGAGTGACCACCCTCGCCGAGACTACGGCACCGTCCACACCCGACCTGATCACCCGTGACTTCACCGCAGATGCGCCCGGCCGCAAACTGGTCAGCGGCATCACGTATATTCACACCTGGGCCGGGTTCCTTTATCTCGCTACGGTCATTGACTGTCACACCAAAGCCGTGGCCGGCTGGGCAATGGCCGATCACATGAAGACCTCACTCATAGCGGACGCGCTCGACATGGCAGCACGGAATATCGACCTCGCCGACGGATACATATTCCATTCGGACCGCGGCAGCCAAGGCGGATTCAACTGGTCGTCGCAACACCTTGATCACGGAGGTGTGCGATGGGCCGAGACGAGAGGCAGAAGGTGCCGGAGGCGCCTGCG
>NZ_JBVKCZ010000121.1:0-7181 GCF_055634335.1 Streptomyces sp. NPDC111802
CGATTCCACCCCCGCGGCCACTCGACGGGCTACCAGCCGCGGAAGCGATCATGCCGTCAACACAGCGTCCTCGCAGAGAATTGAGCAACAGAGTCGTCACCACACGCAAAGACGCCCTCCGACTTGCTGCACCAGCCCCGGATTCCGACCAGGCATCCGGTGAGCATCCCGCGTCCGTCCCGTAAACGGCGCCGCCTGTCCCGGCCGGCCAGGCCGAACAGCCACGCCGCCAGCGACGGACTCCGTCGACGCCGTCCAACCAGTAGGCGCTGGTGAGCTGAGCGAAGACCACGCCGTCTCCGTCGTCCCTCACAGTACTCATGCCGGGCCAACGAGCGACCCAGCAACGCGCTACGCCGCCGCCCGCCAGCCGATAATGCCGGTCCGCGGCGGCCGGGTGGGCAGGGAGCCTGTCGGACGTGGGAACGGGACTGCCCCCTCACCGACGAAGCGCACCACGGTGCGTCCCCGGTCATCGGCCCAGGGTGGCCCAAGCAGGTGAATCCGCGCTTCCCGGCCGTCCGGGAGACGCAGCCGAGCCTCCACCCCGCGTTCGACCGAAGCCGCGATCTCTGCGGGGACACCGCGCAGGATGCCACCCCACGCAGGCTTCCCCTCAGGGGAGAACGCCCCGAGCTCAGCGCGGATCTCGATCTGCTGCCCGCCCACGAGCAGCAGAACAATCGTCTCGGACGTGGCCACATTTCCATCCTGCCCTGGCCAGTGCCCAGTCGAGGCGGTGGGGGGCCGAACACGAAGTCCTCGAGCATCCCCAACGCAAGGATCAAAGCCATCATCAGCGCGGGCAAACACAGAGCTATGAGGGCCACAGTGCTTCCCAAGGGATGAGGTGCCGGGCTCTATCAGGCCGCACCTGGCTGGGGCTGCGAGATCTCTCGTAGTTGGAGCGAACGATTCCTTTCCACGCTGTTCGGTCTCGTGGGGTCGGTGAGAACGACCACGTCACAGCCCTCAGTGTGGAGCCGAATGGTGTATGGCGCACGCCGGGATTGCGCTCGTGCAGGGCCGCGGGCGAGCGGTCAAGAGCCGTGACTGCGCAGGCTCACTCCGCCTGCCGGCACTTACCTTCCGTCGCTGAGCCCGTCTCCCGCCGCCTGTGGAGCGATCGGCGCCCGTCACCCGCGTGAGTGCGGTCTTCCTCGGATGGAGGAAGGCGTGGCTGGCTCGGTTGGCCAGCGTGGGGCGCAGCCCGGAGGATGAGGAGCAGGGCGCTGCCCTTGGTTTCTGCCCGGCTCGGGAGGATCGCGGAGTGGTTTACATGCTGTGGGCGGCTGGCAGGGCGGCGTGGGTGCTTTATCCTTTCTGGCCTGGTCGGACCCTGCGCCGTGGATGACGCCTTGGTGGCACAGGCGGCTGCCCGCACACCGGCTGCCCCCCAGGGGTGCGACAGGCATCTGTCCCCGGGCGCACGGTCGGTTAGCGTCGACGCGGACGGTGTCACGCTGTCCGGGTTGATCAGTGAGCCCGCGGAGGGTTCTGCTCGTGCGGTGATCGTTGCACTGCACGGCGCGGGGATGAATGCCGGGTACTTCGATGGCCAGGCGCACCCGGATGTGTCCTTGCTGGCGCTGGGTGCCCGCTTGGGCTACACGGTGCTGGCCCTGGACCGCCCCGGCTACGGTGCGTCATCCGGCTGCCTTCCCCGCGGGCAGACGCTGACCGCGCAGGCCGCGACCGTGCAGGCCGCCATAGCCGCCTTCACGGCCCGCCACGCGCCCGGCGCCGCCACCGTGCTGCTGGGGCATCGGGGCCAAGGTCGCCTTCGCCGTCGCCGCGGACCGCGGTGTGCGGAATCTGCTGGGCGTGGATGTCTCGGGGTGCGGGCGCAGGCTCGCCGTGAACCCCGGACTGACCGAGGCGAGGCTGGGCCTGCGGCGGTTGAACTGGGGCCCCCTGGGCTTGTATCCGGTGGAGACCTTCCGGGTCAGCCGGTCCGTGGTGGCGCCGATCCCTGAGCCCGAGGCCAGCACGGTGGAGGGCTGGACGCGGCTGTCGGTTGCGATCCTGCCGCGCGTCCGGGTCCCCGTACGGCTGACCTTCGCCGAGCATGAGGCGTGGTGGCGCCACGACGATGACGAAATCGCGGACCTGACCGCGTGGCTGTCCGCAGCCCCGCGCATCGTCGTCGACCGTCTGCCTCACGCCGGCCACAACATCAGCCTCGGCTTCACCGCCCGCGCCTACCACCTCAAGGCCCTGGCGTTCGCCGAGGAGTGCCTGGCCCACGCGCGGCACGACACCCCGGTGACCGTGTTGCCAAGAGACTCTGTTCGGCAGTGAGGCAGGGGAACGCGTGTGTCCAGAGCGTTCAGGAACTCGGGGACACGCCATGTGATCAAGGCTCCTTGGCGGGAGAGGTAGAGGCCCACCTGGTCGATGCCGTACGCGTCGTCGTAGTCGAGCAGCAGATACCCGGCAAGCTGCTGCACCGCTGAGGGGTGGATCGTGTGCGGTCGGGTGGTGGCCTTGCAGTCGAGGAGCAGGCCGCCGACGATGAAGTCCGCGTCGGCCCCGCCCAAGTCGCTGCTTCCGGCGAACACCGGCCCGCATACCCGCTGCCGGTCCGGTAGCTGCCTGAGCGGAGCGAAAGGCCCTTCAGCGAGCTCCATCTGTTCTGCGATGTCTTCCAACACGTACGTCGGCACTGCCGCCGTCAGCTGATCCAGGGTGACGCGCGCGTCGGCCAGGGCGAGCACGTTCCGGCGCCGGGAGAAGATGCCATTGCGGTAGACGGCTTCAAAGAACCCCGCCACGTGACACAGCCGGGTCAGCTCCTCCTCACCCAGCCGGGACGCACTGTCCAGGTGAGCCTGAAGGCGAGCCAGCAGCTGGGTGCCAGCCGCACGCAAGGCCATACGCGCCTCAGACCGCAACCGCGTCTCCCGGACCACAACCGAGACTGAGCCGGAGACGGTAGTCGATGGTGTGCCTGGCTGTGTCACGTTCCGTGGACGTCATTTCGACGTGAGTTCGGGAGTCACCTGCGGCTCCTCTGTATGATCAATGTCGGTGAGAATTGATGTCACTGTGCCGCTGTGTCAGCCCTTCAGGGCCTGACACAGCTGGCTGATCGTTGGCGTAGGCGTGTCGGCCATGAGTGCGCTGAGATTGATCACGGCCCCTGGTCGGCGATCTCTGCGTTCGGATGGGGCTGGGCGAGCCGGCGGCGGAGGTCGATCTCTTGACCTTGTGACGGTATGCCGCGAATGCGTTTATATGTGGTGCTCAGCCGGATACTCGTGTGGACGGACGCTGAAACGGTATGGAAGGCACGGCGGGCACAGCGCGACCGACCAGAAGGCCGAGACCGCGCGGGCACCCGAGGCCGGACCGGATGAGCAGGTTGAGCGGCAGGCGCCGACACCCCGACGGATCTGCCCAAACGCTCCTGGGGTGCGGTGCTGAAAGGCACCTTGAAGGAGTTCAAGAAGGACGAGCTGGCCGACCGGGCCGCGGCGCTGACCTACTACAGCATTCTGGCCCTGTTCCCGGCGCTGCTGGCACTGATCTCGCTGCTCGGAGTCGTCGGGCAGTCGGTGTCGCAGCAGGTGCTGGACAACATCCAGAACCTCGCCCCGGGCGCGGCGCGGGACGTGCTGAGCAATGCGGTGCAGCAGATGCAGGGCAACGCCGGGATCGGCTCGGTCATGGCGATCGTGGGACTGCTGCTGGCGGTGTGGTCGGCCTCCGGCTATGTCGCCGCGTTCATCAGGACGGCCAACGCGGTCTACGACGTCCCGGAGGGCCGCCCGGTGTGGAAGGTGCTGCCCGTCCGCGTCGGCGTGACGGTGGTCCTGATGGTCCTGGCCGTGATCAGCGCGGTGATTGTCGTGTTCACCGGCGGCCTGGCCCAGGAAATCGGCGCCGCGCTGGGCGTCGGCGACACGGCACTGACGGTGTGGTCCATCGCGAAGTGGCCGGTGCTGATCGTCCTGGTCACGACCATGATCGCGATCCTGTACTGGGCGACGCCGAACGCGAGGGTGCGCGGCTTTCGCTGGATCACACCGGGCAGTTTCCTGGCACTGGTGATCTGGATGATCGCCTCGGCCGGATTCGCGCTGTACGTGGCGAACTTCGCCTCCTACAACAAGACCTACGGCACCTTCGCCGGCGTGATCATCTTCCTGGTGTGGTTGTGGATCACGAATCTGGCGATCCTGCTGGGCCTGGAGTGCGATGCGGAGCTGGCCCGCGAGCGCGCAGTGGCGGGCGGTCACCCGACCGAGGAGGAGCCGTACGTCGAGCCGCGCGACACCCGGAAGTGGGACGAGGAGGATCGCCGCCGTCTTGAATCGTGACTGAGACGAAGGAGCACCGCCGGGGCCTGCTCCAGGGGCGCTTCGTGGGTCCCGGCGGCGGGGGGCCGGATCGATCACGGCATCGGTGTGGTGGGGCCTTGGACGGGAAGTCGGTTGGCTTATGGGGACGATGGCGGATCTGCACGACGGGGATCGCCTGCTGGCCAGACGGGCGATCGGGTGGGGGCCGCCCTGGGTGCGGCGGGTCTCGCCCGCGGTGCAGGAGGCGGCCGAGCACACCAAGCTGTGGTGGGCGACGGCCGCAGCGATGGTCGCGTTCGGTGGGTGGCGGGGTCGTGCGGCCGCAGCTGCGGGGGTGGCGGCCATGGCGACGGCCCAGGTGCTGTCCAACGCGGTCGTCAAGCCGCTGTACCGGCGGCGGCGCCCGCCACAGGAATGGGTCCCGCCGGAGGAACTTCAAGAGCGCCCGGACAGCTCCTCCTTCCCCTCTGGGCACACCGCCGCGGCATTCGCCTTCGCTGGTGCCGTCGCACCGGTGTGGCCGGCCGCCGGTGCCGCCTGTGGGGTGTCGGCGGTGCTGGTGGCCGCGGAGCGTGTGCACAGCGGTGCCCACTACCCATCCGACGTGGCCGCCGGCGGCGGGATCGGGCTGGCCGCAGCCGCCCTGATACGGGGCGCACCGCATCTGCCGCGGCGGCGTTGGTTCGCCGGGTGAGGCGCTGATGAGGGGTACCTGGACAGCCGACCGGATCAAGTTGACGAAGGGCAGGTGAGCAGCCATGACAGCAGACAGCGCCCACCGCACCGATGCCGGAACGCAGGAACCAGTGGGCGACCTGGTCCAGCGTGCCTCGCAGCGGCGTCGTCAAGTTGTTGGTGTGGCGGGTGGGTTGGGGTGTGTGGAGGGTGGGGGTGGCCCGAGGGAGCGTCCCCGATCAGCTGGTCGTGGCCATGCCAGTGACGGTCTTCCAGAGGAGGAATCAGCAGCGGCGGCCGGACCCAGCAAGCCTCCCACTCCAGCCGCTCCATGTCCTGCACGGCCGGCAAAACCCGGTGCGGATACGCCAGGTGTCCGCACCGCTCGTGTGACCGGACCGCAGCCGCGCCGAACAGCCCAAGCGAGCGGGTCTGGTTCGGCCGGCCGCTGTGGGATATGGAGCTGGCTGACGCCGACGCGTACTTCGGCAAGGTGCTGCGAAGTTCCCCCAGGGGCACCAGGCAGGCACGATCACGTTCGCACATTCGGCTACCTGAGGCTTCTCCTATTCGGCACCGCCTGAGCGGACTGACAGTGATCAGCTTGTCCGCCCGTCGACAGGCTGGGGGTGTTGCTGGAGCCCATCCCACGCTGCGGGCATATCGGCGGGATCGAGTACTTGCCAGAAGGGATGTGCCACGATCTTGCCGACGAGTTCGGCTGACCGTGCCCGGAGCCGGGCGATGTTCGCGGCATCGTCTGAGTCCCAGCCCTCGGAGGGAAGTCGGGGCGGGGGACGCCACGTGCTCTCATGGGGCTCCTGTATATCCCTTGAATTGGCCGGCCACGGCAGCTTGCTGCAGAGTTCCCTCAGGGTGCTGTGGATCTGGTCCAGTTCGCCCTGGGCCGCGACTAAGTCTTGAGGGTAGCTGTAGGGCCTTGTTCCCGGAGTGGTCGTACGTGTTTGCCGCGAGCCCGCGGTCCGTCGATATCGTTCATGCCGTGACGGGCGGCGGAGTGTCTTCTCCTGCGTCATCTCAACATCTCCTGTTCTCGATGTGGCGCAAGTGATATCAACATCACCTGACACCAGCCGAACTCAGCCGGATACGTGGCACGACCTTCGACCATGTAAAGCAGCTGAAGCGTCCAGGGGCCTACTGGCTCGCCTGCCCAGATGAGGAGATCTCAGACGTCCTTGGAACTCCTTCACGAGATTTCCACGCGTCAGTCACTACCCGGGGTGTCCGAGCGTGCTGTTTATCCGCGGAAGGTGCGATAGCGGAGGGGAAGCGGCTCTGCCTACGGCTGCCTCACGACCACTTCAGGTTCGGCGCGGGCGCGGTGAAGTGGTGGACAATTTCGCTCTGCACTTGTCGGATCCGGAGCTCCCTGGCCAGGGGCTTGGGAGGGATGTCCCTGCGCAGCCGAACCCGGCGATGCGGACCTTGCGCAGCCCCCGGCGACCGTCGGCCGCAGCTGGGCAGCTCGGCCATGCCCAGTGGAGACGACGAATCGCGAACAACCCCCGAACAAAGCTCAGAGGGCGGGGTTGCTGGCCCTGCGGATCAGGAGCCTCGACGTGTAGGCCCGGTCCGCCCCGGTCCGCCTGGCGGGCTACGAGGACGACCTTGCCGCCCCAGACCTTGCCCAGCGTGGATTGCCACCCATGCTGATCAACGAAGCCACTACCGCCTATGTCTTCGACGACCCGGCGGTGTATCTGTGTGCGGGAACTGACGGCGGCTCAGTCACTTCAGGGCAGACAGTCGGCAGGGCGCCGGTGCCCCCTTGCTTTCCGCAGGCTCCAACGTCGGCCGGATTCTGCACCCCTGGAGCGGATTGCATCACCTGGGGGAGGGCAGACGCTCAGTCGGGAGCCAGCGACCGGAACTGTTTATACGCCGAAAGACGTCGGCTCCGGCCTCGTCCCGGCCCGGCCCGTCCCAAACCGGGGTGCCTCCCGCTCACCCCGGTGCCGGTCAGGGACTGTACGCGAGGAGCCTGCGCGGAAAGGGGAGCCGCATACTCCTCGCGACGGCCACCGCCGTGTCAACGCAGCCCGCGGCGGTGGCCGCCCATATCCCGTGCTGCCAGCAGCACAGTGGCCGTGGCCGGCCGACTATGGGTATGTGTCACGCGTGGCGGGCAGGAGAGCCGGTCGTTTTCACAAGTGCGCCATGTTGCGTGGTGTTTGCCGG
>NZ_JBVKCZ010000122.1:0-6477 GCF_055634335.1 Streptomyces sp. NPDC111802
GTCAGCGGCGGCCGCCGTGGTGCGGGGGCCTCGCGCAGCCCCTCCAACGCGAGGACCCCGCCCGTCGTTTCTCGCGACGTTTGTTGTCTGCCAACAGGCCCGGCCGGATTGCCGCGAGACTGTGCACAACTCCCGCGGCGCCGACGCCGGAGGGCGCCCTGCGCGAGGACCCAAGCCAGGGGGCGCGCGGTCCTCGCGCTCACGGCCGCCGCCACACCCAGGAACCCCGCCCACTACCCTGCTCAGGGCGACGACGAAACGGCCCATCCGGCTCTGGTCAAGAGCTGTGGAGTCCCGGACGTAGGGGACATGAGGTGCTCCGGCACCTGGCCGATGACGCATGGGTGTACTGGTCCTGGCGGGCGCCGCGGACATGCTTCTAGCCCTGATGAATGCGCCCGCCATGCGCCTGACGGGGGTCAGGGGCGTGCGGGATGGTTGAGCGGGGGTTGGCCCGGGAGGTACCACCCGGGCCACCTGGGGGAAGTCTGGCGGGCGTTGTCAGGTTGTCGGGCGCGTGGTCGTTTGAGGGTATGCCGCTGTCAGAGGTAGCCGATTGTTCAGTCTGTCGTGGGCAGGCCGATGCTGGCGGTGATGTGGTCCCAGATGGTGAAGCGGAGGGCACTGTCAAGTTTGACTTCCCGTCAGATGATCAAGAAGGGATATCCCGTCTCAATGCCGCCTACGACCTCTCGATTCAGCGCTTCAGTCGTGGATTCGAAGGCGAAGGTTACGGATCACCTTCTTAATCACCTGACGGGCAGTCAAACTTGGCAGTGCCTCTCGTGAGCTTGGCCATGAATCTCTTGGCGGCCTTGGTGTCCCGCTTGGACTGCACCAGGATGTCGAGCACATTGCCGTCCTGGTCAACGGCGCGCCACAGGTAGTGCCGCTCGCCGTTGATCTTCACGAAGACCTCGTCGAGATGCCATTTGTCGCCGGCCCGGGGCCGGCGGCGGCGCAGCCCGTCGGCGTAGACCTGACCGAACTTCCCACACCAGCGGCGGACGGTCTCGTACGAGACGATCACGCCGCCAGCTCCTCGACCTCGCGGTAGGCGAGCGGGAAGCGGAAGTACAGCCACACACAGTGGGAGATGACCTCCACCGGGTAGCGGTGGCCCTTGTACGACGGCGACACGGCACCCACCAGCAGAACATCCCGAGACAACCAACCCGAAGATCATCTCACGAGCCCAGCTCAACGTGACTGTGAGGATGGTCGGGTGCTGCTCTGGGCGGTGACCTGACCCGCAACGTGACTGGCCTTGTGCCTTGGCATTGATCTGTCGGCCGCCGCCTGGAGCAGGACTTTGCTGCCGCCGGGCAGGGGGCGTGTCCCGATAGGGGCCTTCGCGACAGGCACCGTCACAGTCTTGACCGCCCCGGCCCGGCGACGGCCACCAGCACCCGAAGCGGATCAGGAGACCGGCGACCTTGCCCAGCATCACGCAGCCCACGTCCCTGTGTCACGTCCCGGCCGAAGCCGGGGAGGACATACTGCTCGGCGTGGACACCCACAAGGACGTCCACGCCGCGGCCGTCATCAGCACGCTCGGCGCAGCCCTGGACGGCCGCAGCTTCCCGGCGACCGCGGAGGGATACCGCCAACTCGTCTCCTGGCCCCGCTCGTTCGGGATGCTGCAGCGGGCCGGGATCGAGTGCACCGGCTCCTACGGCGCCGCCCTGACACGGCACCTGCAGGCCGAAGGCATCGCAGTGACCGAGGTCAACCAGCCCGACAAAGCCACCCGGCGCCGCCACGGCAAGACCGATGCCGTGGATGCCCAAGCCGCCGCCCGTGGCGTGTTGTCCGGCCGCGCCACCGCGACAGCGAAGACCAGCGACGGGCCGGTGGAGATGCTGCGGCTGTTCAAGCTGGCCAAGGGGTCCGCGGTCAAATCCAGGACCCAGGCCATCAACCAGCTCAAGAGCGTTCTGGTCTGCGCCGACGCCGCGCTGCGCGAGTCCCTGGCCGGGCTGAGCAACCCGAAGCTGATCAAGCAGTGCGCCGCCCTCGCGGAGACGGAGATCTCCGGGCCGGCCGGGGCCGCACGGCACACCGTGCGGCTTCTGGCACGCCGCATCCAGAACCTGACCGAGGAGATCAACGACCTCACCAGGCAGATGGCAGACGCGGTCAAAGCGAGCACTCTTGCTCTGCTCGACGTCTACGGCGTCGACCCGGACAGTGTCGCAGCCCTGCTCATCGCGGCCGGAGACAACCCCGAACGCCTCGACAGCGAGGCGTCCTTCGCCGCCCTGTGCGGCACCAGCCCGGTCGAGGCGTCCTCCGGCAAGACCCAGCGCCGCAGACTCAACCGAGGCGGCGACCGTCAGGCCAACGCCGCCCTCTACCGCATTGTGCTCAGCCGCCTGCGCTGGGACGGCCGCACCCAGGACTACCTGCGGCGACGCCTCGCCGAGGGCAAGACACGCCGCGAGATCATCCGCTGCCTCAAGCGGTACCTCGCACGAGAGATCTACCAGCTCATCGTGTCCAAGAACACCGCGGCCGGTCACGCGGAACCAGGCAAAGCCGCAGCTTGACATCCATAGGGGCATCAACGCCCCGCGGTCGGCTCGCCGCAACGGCCGTGGTTCTGGCGGACCCTGGTCCGCACAAGGTCGTGGATCTTCTTGTCGGTGCCGTCCTTGGACCACTTTGCGTAGTAGTCGTACACCGTCTTCCCTGGTGAGAAGTCGTGCGGTAACAGGTCCCACGGCACCCCCGTCCGGTTCACGTAGAAGATCGCGTTCACGATCTCCCGCAGGTCATGGACCGGAGGCCGGATCGAATGCCGGTCCGCCCGCCACTTCGTCAGAACCGGTTCGACCAGGGCCCACTGGTCGTCCGTCAGATCCATCCGGTAAGGCTGCCTTCGGCGTCATACCGCTCACGGTCACGCTCCGCAGCCGACTTCGTCAACTCGCGACATGACAAACCGGCTTCAATCAGGCAACCCAAATTCAGACGGTCTCTCAATTACACAGGTGAGCGTACAGACCCGGGAGACGGCCCATGCGGTCAGAAAGCCCAGGCCGATGGTGGCTGTGCCAGCCAGCCAGACGATTGCGGTAGGCGCGGGGCTGTTGAGAGCGGCCCAGGTTGGCCACCCAAGGGCGCCGTTGGTGCCTCCGTCAGCCATGGGCAGGATCGCAATCACCGTCAGCACACGCCAGCCACGCAGGTGTGGGGAGAGGAAGTGAACGAATGCCCCGGCCGTCAGGGGTATCGCCGCGTTGACCGGAGCCCACCATAGGGGATAGCCCCAGAAGTTGAAGGGCTGGTCGCCGTAGTACTTGTATGCGCCCATGGCCAGCCCGGGGGCCTCGAAGACGACATCGCTCAGGGCGAAGGCCAAGTAGAGGAGAAGGATTTGGGAACCTGTGGCACCCCGCGCGATGCGTCGCCAAGCCAGGTATCCCTGGCCGCCATAGTACCAGGGGTAGGCCACCGCGATGAAGAGCGGTACGGGTCGGTCGAAGACGTGGAATAACACGTAGGGCTCTTGGTCGGGGAGCCAACACTTCCCAAGGATGTCGACGATAGGTTCGAATGCCATCGTGACTGCGCCACCGATCAGCATGAGGAAGGGGACCGGTGTGCGGTCCCGCCGCCACACATGCACCGCATACGCGGTGAGGATGACGAGGGGGATGGCCAGAAAGATGGTAAAGCCGAGGTTCACGCCACGGGGAGGAATGAAATTAGGGGGTGTAGAGGAAAGTTGAGTCAGCATCCGTGCCTCCGTGCCGTGTATGCGGTCACAGGTGGTGTTTCCGTGTAAGCCAAGTGAAGGTGGGGCAGAGAGCCGGTTTCTGCCCCAACCAACAGGCGATGAAGGGCATCGCCAGAGGCTCTGGGCTGGCGCAGCGAGTTCGTTCGCCCATGTCTCACCAGTTGGCAATCTGCCAGCCGACCCGCCGGGGGCTCTCTTTAAGCGGTGCGCGCACATCTCGCTGCCCAGGAAGCCGTGGCGCCGTGACGGGCGTCGCTGGTGCCCCAGGCGGGATCACTGTCATCTATCCGTTCCAGCCGACGTAGCGGGAGGAGGCCTCCAGTGACCAGTCGTGACACCCGCGCATCCAGTTGCGCAGGCTTCGTATGTGGTAGCTCATGGCCGGTGGGACCGGCGCAGGGAGTGAGGCGACGTGTCGGTCGAAGCCGGCGATCTCGTCTGCGGCGTCGGCAGCAGTGCGCTGCAAGGCTTCCTCCACCGTCAGTCCATGAGCCGTGTACAGGCTGGGCAGATTCCAGAACTGGCCTGGGTGGTCACGTTCGGCAAAGTAGGAGTAGACGTCGTTCTGCCAGGCAGCGACGTTGGCCGCACGCAGGCGTAGCGCGGCGGCATCGGGTGCCCAGTAGTCGTCCCATCCCACGTGATCGCCCCAGGAGGCATCGATGATGACGATGCAGGCAAACGAGCAGACGGTATACAGACGCGCAGTCTTGTAGCAAGCGATGCTGGGTATGGCGTTGCTGGCGCGCATGTGGTTTTGCAGGGCCATGGAAGCGAACCAAAGTCGCATCTCCATGCACCACCGTTGAAAAGACCCGGCAGGCAAAGCGGCGCGCAGGCCGTCCACAACCTCACAGAAGGCAGCCTCCATGCGCTCGCCGGCCGCACCGGTGCCGTAGCCCTTGTCCAGGATGTCCATGACGGACGTGACGGCAGGCAGGTGGGCTGGTGAGTCGGCAGTGAGATCGTCAACGAACTCGTCGTCGAACCAGAAACCCCAGGCGAGCATCCGGCCATAGGCACGCAGGAGTTCCGCCGGGGCGCCTGGGGCTACGGTGCGGGCCACGATGCGTCCCGACCGTGTCTTGGCCAAGTGGGGGATGGCGGCCTTAGGAGCAAAGGTAGACACCCAGGCGATGGCGTCGCGCTCAACCTTCTTCACTTCAGGATGGCACGTGGGTTCATAGGGGACGTCCATTATGGGCAGGTGGCGCATGCCGCGCCGCACATCTCGATTTACTGATCTGTCGGCCACGCTTCCGGTCCTTCTGTAGTGTGGTATTCCGGTGATTCGCCCAGGCGTATTTAGAGGGCGAGGGGGCGCCCATATGCAGCGAAAGTTCTGCAGAAGGGGCGCAAGAGCGTCCGTTGTCGTTCACGACCATGATCGCCGGATGATCCGGCGCCGCGCCCAGGCTATCTGCTCAGGTTCTGCTCATGAGAGTTCTCCACAAGGGCGTGTACCAATTCCACCCGCGACGGATACCCGGCAACCCATCCGCGAAGCCCTTTCCGTCGTCCGATTAATAGCCCATGCATATAAGCTCGGTGAGCTGCATGGACGAATCAGCGCCACACAGGGTGTGTCAAAGATCCTGTGCAGAGCGATTCTCCTCCTTGGCTCCTCAGGCTGTTTCACTGAGTTGGGATACTGGTGAAGCCCCAAGCCCCCTCATGATCTCGCGCCATGGTCGGGGGCACCTGCAGGGATCTTGGCGGGCGAATGCCACTTGAGATGTTTCAATGAGAGCTTTTCGAAGCTGGGCTACGAGGCCAACCGGAGGAGCTTCAGAATCCATTTTTCGCACTCCTCTCAGGAGATGGAGATGTACGCGAAACGCCGACCGCAAATTTCATGATGGAAAAGCTTTTAGATTTTGAAATTCTAGAGTTCGGGAGCCTCGGATTCAGAATTTCTCCCTCATGTTTTCTAAGGGGAGAGAGGGAGGCGCTTAAATCGAATTCGCAGCTTTGCTGAGGCGTCGCCGTGTGAGACCTGGCTGTTAATTGTGGATCCATGGCTGCCGCTTCGGCTGATGAGGGTTCAGTCGGTGCCGCGAGCGAACGATGTGAGATTCAAATTACCCTTCTTCGCAATCAGCCAGGTAAATTGCTGGCGAGTCATCGAGTAGGCGGTTTAAATAAGGAGAGCCCAGGTGACTGAAACACCGAGAAGGCCAAGTCCAGGCCGACAGACGAACCCGCTTCGTATTTCAATTGGCGCGTGTGGACGTGGCCTCCGAGTCGCTCTGCGGCTTCGAACACCGTGACATTGCAATCTCGCTGAAACAGATATGCTGCAGTCATCCCAGAGACGCCGCTACCGTTTACCGCTACCGTTCGCCTGACCATCTCTTGCCTCCTCCAGGCCGCACTTCACAAAGCCCTCACTACACATGTGCCCATCTATGGCATCGCTGTCTCGCGGCGGAGCTTGCAGCCTCTCCCTGAGCTCACCCTGGGTTCGGCTCTGATAATTAGATTTCGCTGGTTGGATGCTCGTTTACGAGTATGGTTACGTACTGGTCACATATCTGACTGTGGTGTTCTGGTGTCGGTTTTGTTGGTGGTTTTTGCCTGGTGGCGTAGGTTGCGTCGGAGTTCTTTGGGCAGGGAGAAGGTGATCGACTCCTCGGCCGTCCTGACCAGCTCGACGTCGCCGTAGCCGCGCTGGGCGAGCCACTCCAGGACCTCCTCGACCAGCACCTCCGGTACGGAGGCACCGGAGGTGACGC
>NZ_JBVKCZ010000123.1:0-6390 GCF_055634335.1 Streptomyces sp. NPDC111802
ATGCAGTACCGGCCCCACCTGCTCGACGGCTTCATCGCCGAGACCGGACTGACCCTCGCTCCACCATGACCGTCACCCCGAAGAGAAGACCTCAGTTGCGCCTCCGATATGTGTACGCCCTTTGAGAAACGCTGCAGTAGACGAAGTCCCTGCCGCACCCAGCGATTCACAAATGCTCAAAGTTGACAGTTTGCATTAAAGTTTCAATCTGTCTTTGTGTTCACTGGATCATGCACCTCCGCTTTACTGATGGCTACCAGTCGAAAAAAGTCTTGGGGTCCAAAATCTTGGTGTACCTATGATCGGCGCTTGGGTTGCGCCGGCACCAACTATTGTCCCGTGATCCTGTTTGCATCACTTCGAGTTGTTTGCGACGAGCTTCTTGATGTTGGTCTGGACGAGACGGACCTTCGCCAGGATCTCTTCGGCGGTTGCGGTCCAAGTGAACGGTTTGGCCTCGGAGTTCCAGGTGTCGATGTAGTCGCGGATCTGATTGATCAGGACGTTGACGCTGGCGAAGGTGCCGCGGCGGATCGACTGACGGGTCAGGATTCCGAACCAAGTCTCGATCTGATTGATCCAGGAAGAGCCGACGGGGGTGAAGTGAAAGTGGACCTGTGGATTACTGGCCAGCCATGCCTTCACCTCCGGTGTGGTGTGCGTGGAGAGGTTGTCCAGGACGACATGAATATCCTTGCCTGCGTGCGGTTTCACCGCCTTCTTCAGGAAGGCCAGGAAGTTCTTGCCGTTCCGCTCGGCTTGCACTCGCCGATCACTTCGCCGGTGCCGACGTTGAGTGCAGCGAACAAGTTCGTGGTGCCGTGCCGGACGTAGTCGTGCGTGCGTTTCTCGGTGGCCGCAAAGGTGACGGGCAGCACCGGCTGGGTTCGGTCCAGTGCCTGGATCTGCGTCTTCTCGTCGACCGAGAGCACGACCGCACCGCCCGGCGGGGCGAGGTAGAGGCCGACGATATCGGCGACCTTGTCCGCGAACGCGGGGTCCTTCGAAATCTTGAAGGTGCCGCTGCGGTACGGCTTCAGATTCTCATCGCGCCAAATCCGTGCGATGTAGTGCCAGGACACGGTGACGTCCTCGGTCCGCTTCAGATACTTCGCCAGTTCGCGCGTCGACCAGTGCGAAAGACCGGTACTCGCCGACGGCGTCATGCGCGTCAGCGCAATCACCCGCGCCCGAACCCGTGGCGGCACTTGTTGTCGGGCCCGGCCGGGCCGGTCGCCTTCCAGCCCGGCCAGCCCGCGCTGGGCATAACGAGTCTTCCAGCGGTCCACGGTCGGCAGCGACACTCCGAGCAGCTCGGCAATGTCCTTGCGCCGTCACCCCTCACCCGACCACAGCACGATCCGGGCCCGCGGCACCATATCCGCGGGTACCTCCCGACTGTTCGCCAACTCCCGCAACTCTACGGCCTGTTCCACGGAGATCTCCATGCCAGTGGCAACGATACACACGAGATCAAGTAACGCCAACGGGATCACGGGACACTATGAAAAGAGGCCTTTATGGAGAGTGCCATCGTCATGGGGTCGGGAGTGGCAGGAATCCTTGCCGCCGAAGTCCTTTCACGTCATTGTGGGAGTGTGACGATGATAGAGCGTGACCGGTTGGACGGCAGTGAACGTGACCGTCCCGGAGTCCCGCAGCACCGTCACATTCACTTTTTGTGGCCTGCTGGGCAGAACATTGTGGAGTCTCTGTTTCCGGGCTCCCTGGAATACCTCCATAGTCTGGGTGCGCCCCGGATTTCGTTCCCCGCCGACGCAAGGTGGCTGATCACAGAAGGGTGGCTTCCGAGGCTGCCGCTGACAAGGCTCTTCACGTGCAGTCGCTCCCTGTTGGAAGCTACCCTGCGGAAACGGCTCACCAAAGTGGAAATTAGGGATAACACCACTGTTACCGGCCTACTCGCCGACACGGCCGGCCGTGTTGTCGGGGTCCGGACCCGTTTTGGGGACCGGACTCAAACGCTGTATGCCGACCTGGTGGTGGACGCCACCGGACGCTCATCCAAGCTCTCGCAATGGCTAGCAACGCTAGGGCATACTCTGCCTACAGAGACCGTGGTGGACGCCCAGATGGGGCACGCCACTCAGGATTTCCGAATCCCTCAGGAGCACACCCCGGATTGCACAGCGATTACTGTGCATCACCGTCCACCCCATGTACGTCGCTGCGGTTACATGGCTCTCCAGGAAAACGGATACTGGAGGTGCACGCTTGCCGGCTATGGCGCTGACTACCCACCGAACACCAACGAGGGCTTCGTGGAATACGCGCGTACTCTTCGCGATCCCACACTGTACTCGCTGCTCACGAAGGCCACGCCTGTCAGCAGAATCTCGGCATTCAGGCAGGCGGCTAACCGCCACCATCACTGGGAGAAGATGCGCACCTGGCCGGCCGGACTCGTCGCACTGGGAGATTCTGCCTGTGCCTTCAACCCGGTCTATGGCCATGGCATGAGCGTCTCCGCCCTCTGTGCTCAGGCCCTGGAACGCTGGCTGGCCAACGGAGCCAGGTCCACCGCCGAGTTCCAGCGAGCCGCAGCTCGTGCGGCATCTGGCGCATGGTCCATCGCGACTTGGGAGGACTGGCGTTGCCGCGAGACCATCGGCGCCCGCCCTACTGTCAAGGACCGGATTCGCCTCGCTTACTACGTCCGTGTCCTGGCTGCTGCCACGACGGACAGCACAGTGTGTGCTGATCTCATGAACGTCATGAGCTTGCTCAAAAAGCCACGCGCACTGCTGCGCCCCGACATCGTCCTGCGCGTCATGAGGACATCAGCGGGAGCCACCCCGGAAGTCATTCTTCAATGAGTCACGCTCTTGACCTGCGACCATGCAAGATGCAGGAGACAATGAGCATTTTTAGCTTGGTCACTGATCGGGTGAAGCCGGTGGAAGCTTGCGGGTGGCAGAACGGGCGAGGCTCCCGGGCAGTTGAGGGAGGTATCTGACATCTCATCTCGTTTGCCGGGGAGCGCCGTTGATTGCCTATCCTGCCTCACTCGACGTGCCGCACGCCCTCGTGGAGACGGTGACGATGCTGATCGTCCTTCGGGAGGGTGACCGCAGGTGCAAGCTGCGTCCGCACCAGCATGCCCTGGCCGCGCTGGTGTACCTGCGCCAGCACACCACCCTGGCCCAGATCGCGGCAGGCTTCCGGATCAGCGTCGGCACCGCGCACGCCTACGTCCGCTCCGTCGTCACACTGCTCGCCCGCTGCGCGCCTGGACTCACCACGGCTCTGCGTGCGGTCAAGGCCACAGCCGAATACGTACTGGTCGACGGCACACTGGCGGAGTGCGACCGGGTCGGTGACGGCCGCAGGGACTGCAGCGGCAAGCACCGCCGCCACGGCGTGAACCTCCAAGTCATCACAGACCCGACGGGCCGGATCCTGTGGATCTCACCGGTTCTGCCCGGCCGCACGCACGACCTCACCGCAGCCCGCCGGCACCGCATCATCACCACCTGCACCCGACTCGGCATCCCCGTCCTGGCCGATCTGGGCTATCTCGGCGCCGGCGGAACCTCCGCCACGCCGCAACGCCGCCGTCCACGCCAAGAACTCACCGCCGGCCAGCGGTCATTACTCTCGAGAGTGGCCGCTGAAAATGCTCAATGAGCTCTTTCCAACCTGTCGGGCTGGAAAGGAAGTTGGGATGACAGACAGGGGAAGCGCATGATAGATGGGTTTTCGACCAAGAAGTGCGTCTCCTTCAGCAGCTTCGTGTGCTTGCTATTTCGCTCACGCAGTACGTGGAGCGTTACGGCCACCGCGCTGCAGTAGCTCGGAGAAGAGATGCAATGGCGAATTGAATTCTATAATTCTACTTACAGCATGCGAGGATGGTGTACGGATGTCCGGCCATTTCAACGTAGATCCAATGCTAGAGCGGCCCGAACCCCCACTGACGCTCCAATCGATCGCTCGGCGCCCCTTAGCCGGAGCTGTGACCACTGAGCGGATTGGTACCGACACGGTGCGCCGACGGGTGACCGTCCAGCCTGGCATGTGCGGGCCGATGTCCCTGCTGATCGGCCAGATCGGTGACTGGACTTGGGAGACGGTCGGCGCCGTCTGTGAAACCAACGTGGGCAAGGCCCGCGACCGTCACGGACAGCCCACCTACCTGTCGTTCTACTACTACAGGCTGCACGCAGGCGCGGAGCTCGGCCCGTCACAGATCACGTTCGGCGACCGGCTTGAGGTCCTCTCCAGAGTCTTCGCCTGGGGCAGCGAGTCCGTACTGACCCTGCACCGTATCTCCCGCGGCAATAATGCCTGGGAGGACGGTGCCATACTCACCCCAGAAGAGTTCTACGAGCGGCCACGGCCTGACTGCCTGTATGCGGAAAACTTCAACCGTTGGATCTCGCGCAGTCACCGTGGCTCGAACATGGGACTGGTACGTTCTTCTCCTGAGGACTTCGCCTACACCCATCTACCCGCGCTACCGGACCGATACTCCCCACGCCGCGCGTGCACCACAGCTCGCGCCATGGGAAAATTCCCCCCGCCTGACTCGGCGGCCGGCTATGTTTCATTCGGCGATGTATTCACGATGACTCACCAAGTGGATGCGACACGAGATATCAACGGGGCGGGTCTGTTGTACTTCGCCGCCTACTTTGCGATCGCCGAAAGAGCACTGTTACGGCTGTGGCACCATCTCGGCCGCTCCAGCCGGGCCTTTCTCGACCGGGCTGTACTCGAATCCAAGATCTGCTATCTCGGCAACGCCGATCTCGATGCCCTACTGCGACTCACCCTGCACATGCTACACAAGGCTGAAGACCCCGCGGATGAAATCATCAACGTGGTCATCGAGGACGCTCGCGATAATCGGACCCTGGCGATATGCGCATTTCACACACGCCGAAACGACAGGTCCTGAGCTTGTACTGATCTTTGATCGGGTTAGTTGTCTACCGGGAAGGTCATTCAAAAGTCGGGTGATCTTGTGTGAGTGATCTTGGAACGCAAGATCGGTCCCCTCGGCGTAGCGTGTGGAGTTCCAAGTGTCACGCGCTCGTTCGGGAGACCGATGCGTTTCCACCGTACTACCGGCCTGAGTCCGTATCAGCTGTCCCTGCTCAGCAGCCGGGTGGAACGCAGGCTCCCGGACTGGGACCGGGCACCAGGGGGCCTCTATGTCCTTCGTCAAGCGAGGCGGGGGGTTCGGTGTTCGTAGAAGGTGCCGTCGCGGAGCATCGCGAACAGCACGCTGATGCGATGCCGGGCGAGCCGGAGAAGTGCCTGGGTGTGGGTCTTCCCTCTGGTCCGGCACTTGTCGTAGTAGGCGCGGGAGGCGGGATCGTGCAGGGCCGCGAACGCGGACAGGAACATCGCTCTCTTCAGCTGGCGGTTGCCGCCTCTGGGGGCGTGTTCGCCGTGGTACGACAAGTGCCGGACCAGAGGGAAGACCCACACCCAGGCACTTCTCCGGCTCGCCCGGCATCGCATCAGCGTGCTGTTCGCGATGCTCCGCGACGGCACCTTCTACGAACACCGAACCCCCCGCCTCGCTTGACGAAGGACATAGTGAGCTGAACCGGGTTTCGTAGAGTCCGCCGGTCATGTTTCAGGCGGTCTGCGGTTCTTCTTCCAGGCTTTGCTGGAAGTCGCGTTCGTACTCGGCGGGCGGTACGTAGTCGAGCGCGGAGTGGAGACGTTCCTCGTTGTACCACGTCACCCACTGGAAGATCGTCCGCTCGACCTGCTCGAAGTCCCGCCAAGGGCCCTGCATCTCGATCAGCTCGGCCTTGAAGGTGCCGTTGAGGGCCTCGGCCATGGCGTTGTCATACGAGTCCGCGACGGAGCCAACCGAGGCGGAAGCGCCGACATCTGCCAGCCGCTCGGTGTAGCGGATAGACACATATTGGGCGAGTTCAACCAGTCGTTGCAACACCGGGCTGTTGCAGCGAGCGTAGCTGCTCTTCGAAGACCTCGGCTGGCGTCCAGCGGGAGTTCAGTGCGCATGTGGTCGGCGACCTGCCAGCCGACGATCATTCGTGAGTACACGTCCAGGACGAACGCCACATACGCCCAGCCCGACCAGGTTCTGACGTAGGTCATGTCCGCGACCCAGAGCTGGTCCGGGCCCGAAGCGGTGAAGTCACGGTCGACCAGGTCCGGCGGGCGGGGCGCCGACGGCTCGGGGATCGTAGTGCGGCGGCGCCGGCCGCGGATGACGCCCTCGATGTCCAGCTCGGCCATCAGCCGCTCGACGGTGCAGCGGGCCACGTCCACCCCCTTGCGCCGCAGGGCGCGGGTGATCCGGCGGGCTCCGTAGGTGCCGCCGGACTCCTCGTGGAGCTCTTCGATCAGGGGCATGAGCTGCTCGTCACGGAGCCGGCGTGCCGA
>NZ_JBVKCZ010000124.1:0-6323 GCF_055634335.1 Streptomyces sp. NPDC111802
TCCAGCGCCATCCCGAACTCCTCATCGGATTCCTCGCCGGAACCGGCCTCGAACTCGCTCCACCGGCATCAAGCCCATAGTCAAAAATCAGTAGACAGTCAGATCCCTGTCCGGGAAACGCGAGGCCCCTCACCGTCTTTCCACGGACGGCCAGACCTCCTTGACCCACGCGGCCACGGCCTGTTCGTCCCGCTCGGCAGCCCGATGGACCGGAACCTGCACGGAGAAGCCCATCTGGTGCAGGATCCTCCAGATCTGCGCATCACTGAAGCGGACATGGAAACGCCGCGCGACCAGGACCGCTACCCGCGCTGTCGTCCACCGCTGGTCCTCGATCCAGCCTTGCGCGGCCGGCCCCTGCTCCAGAGCCTGGGCCAGCCATGCCCGCCAGGCAGGTTTCATCCGCGACGGCCGGCCCGAAGGCCCCTTCGAACGCAGCGACTCCACACCACCCTCCCGCCACTGGGCATACCAGGCATAAGCCGATTTCCGCGACACCCGTAACCGCCTGGCCACCACCGGCGGCGGAACCTGCTGAGCAAACAACTCAGCAGCCTCAAAACGAACTTGTTCTCTCACGATGTCCCGCGTCAAGTCTGTGGCTCACTGATCTTGTTTGAAAGTTGCGGGTGCAGGGTCGGGGTGCGGTAGATCTCGATCGGCCGGTGGCCGGCGAGGGCTTCCTGGGGCCGGACGTGGTTGAAGATGTGCCGGTAGTGCTCGGCCTCGCGGGCGAGCGTGTCGAGGTCCTCGATCTCCTGACGGTAGAGGTGCTCGTACTTCAGCGAGCCGAAGACCCGTTCGCGGACTCCGTTCTGGCCGGGGCTCTTGGCCCGGGTGCGGATGTGCAGCAGCTCGGGCCTGGATGCTATGAACCGGGCGAACGCGGCACCCTTGAACGCGCCGCCGTTGTCGGTGACCAGCTTGATTCTTCGGATCGCGCCCGTCTCGCTGCTGACAGGCAACAGACCGGACAGCGGACGGCCGCCGAGTCGTTCGGCCTCGGAGATCGCGATCTTGACCGCCTCGATCGCGTCGGTGCCAGTGCAGGACGGGCTGATGGGCCAGCCGTGCTCGTACTTGGTGAAGTAGTCGGTCACGCCAGCCAGGCGCCAGATGCCGCCGCCGGTGGTCTCATACTCTGAGAAGTCGAGCTGCCACACCTCGTTCGGCCTGGTGGGCGCCTCGGCGAAGGCGGCCTTGCGGGCCCTGGCGAGCTCACGGCGTTCGCCCTGGTAGTCAACGGGCTGGAGCAAGTCCCGTCTGCGCAGGGCGCGCTCGACCGAGGAGGCCGAGAGAGTGTGGCCGTCGGCCCGCATCAACCAGTGGATCTTGCGGTGGCCCCAGGCCGGCCAGTCGGCCGCGTACTTGGCCACGACCGGCTCGGCCACGTCCACGACCGGAGCGGGCCACGGCCCCTTGACCGCGGTGCCGCCTTCAAGGGCGCGGGCCTGCCAGCGGCAGTACGTACGACGCGGGATGCCGACCAGCTCACAGAACCTCGAAGTCGGCATCGCCGCCTGGGTGCGGATCACCTAATGGCGTTGTAAGCGGGGCTCCGTCACCCCGGGATGCCCACGGATCACGGTGACCTTCGAGTCCTTCCTCGAGACCGGTACGAGGCGCGGCGGAACCCCGCTCCACCGCATAGCCTCGGCCTGGTCGAAGCGGGTGGCATCCTGCGATGCCCGTGAGCCGTCGAGCTCTTCCTGGCGACGAGGAGCTGCTCGCTTGCAGCCTTGGGCCACAGACCGCTTATCAGATGTCGGACCCAGCGAGTCCTTCCATTAGGGCGAGGCAGACCCGAGGCGGAGCTGCACGATGACGGGATCGGCGAAGGGGAATGCGATGGACGTGACCTGCGGGATCGACTGGTCTGACAGCCACCACGATGTGGCGGCCGTGGACGAACGAGGCCAGGTGCTTTCACAGCTGCGCATCGGCGACGACGCGGCGGGGCTGGCCCGGCTGCTGCAGGTGCTGGCCGACCACGGAGACCGCGCCGAAGCCATGATCCCGGTCGCGATCGAGACCAACCACGGCCTGTTGGTGGCCGCGCTGCGGGCGACGGGCCGCCCGGTCTATGCGATCAACCCGCTGGCCTGCGCCCGCTATCGTGAGCGATCGGCTCCCTCCCGTTCCAAGTCTGACCAGGCCGACGCGATCGCCCTGGCCAACATTCTGCGCACGGACGCCGATCGGCACCGCCCGCTGCCTGCTGACAGCGAGCTGGTACGCGCGATCGCGGTCCTGGCCCGCGCTCACCAAGACACCGCCTGGGCCATCCAGCAGCTGTCCAACCAACTTCGCTCGCTGCTGCGTGAGTTCTTCCCCGCCGCGCTCACCGCGTTCGCCGGCCTGACCAACGGCGGCCTGCCCCCGTTATCTTCTTCGCGGTCCTGCAAGAGGGCCGCTGGCCTCCGGGCCCGGTATGACTGTGTCCCCCTGTCGAACCGATGACCTGGGGGGTGGTGTCGCCGGGCCCGAGGGGTGCCGATGGAGACGCTGATGAGAGGTCCGACTACCGCCCCGCCGAGCGCAACGCCCGGTATCTCGCGGGTGGCAGGTCTGCATAACGTGGATGCGCGAGTACGGCACCAACGTCCTGGCCAGCACTGCACCAATCCCGTTCAGGAGGATGGGTTGTACGACATCAGCGACGTCGACGTGTTCTTCGCTCTGGACGTCGGCAAGAGTGCTCACCACGGCCACGGGCTGACCCCGGCCGGCAAGAAGGTCTTCGACAAGCAGCTGCCCAACAGTGAGCCCAAGCTGAGAGCGGTGTTCGACAAGCTCACCGCGAAGTTCGGCACCGTGCTGTTGATCGTGGACCAGCCCGCCTCGATCGGTGCTCTGCCCCTGACCGTCGCCCGCGACGCGGGCTGCAAGGTTGCCTACCTGCCGGGACTCGCGATGCGGCGGATCGCCGATCTCTACCCCGGCGAGGCGAAGACCGACGCGAAGGACGCCGCGGTCATCGCGGACGCCGCCCGCACCATGCCGCACACCCTGCGTTCGCTGGAACTCTCCGACGAGATCACCGCCGAGCTCACCGTCCTCGTCGGCTTCGACCAGGACCTCGCTGCCGAGGCCACCCGCACCAGCAACCGGATACGCGGCCTGCTCACCCAGTTCCACCCCAGCTTGGAACGGGTCCTCGGCCCCTGGCTCGATCACCCGGCCGTCACCTGGCTCCTCGAACGCTACGGATCCCCGGCCGCCCTGCGGAAAGCGGGCCGCCGCAGGCTCGTCGAAGTGATCCGGCCCAAGGCTCCCCGGATGGCGAAGCGACTGATCGACGAGGTCTTCGACGCACTCGACGAGCAGACCGTGATCGTCCCTGGGACCGGCACCCTGGACATCGTGGTGCCATCGCTGGCCCGCTCACTCGGAGCCGTCCACGACCAACGCCGGGCCCTGGAAGCCCAGATCAGCGAACTGCTGGAGGCTCACCCTCTTTCGCCGGTCCTGACCTCGATTCCTGGGGTCGCGGCCAGGACCGCCGCCGTCCTGCTGGTCACCGTCGGCGACGGCACCAGCTTCCCCAGCGCCGCCCATCTCGCCTCCTACGCCGGACTCGCCCCGACCACCAAGACCTCGGGCACATCGATCCACGGCGAACACGCCCCCAGAGGCGGCAACCGCCAGCTGAAGAGAGCGATGTTCCTGTCCGCGTTCGCGGCCCTGCACGATCCCGCCTCCCGCGCCTACTACGACAAGTGCCGGACCAGAGGGAAGACCCACACCCAGGCACTTCTCCGGCTCGCCCGGCATCGCATCAGCGTGCTGTTCGCGATGCTCCGCGACGGCACCTTCTACGAACACCGAACCCCCCGCCTCGCTTGACGAAGGACATAGAGGCCCCCCCAGCTGTGCCATACGCACGCCCTTCCCCCAGCAGGCCCCGGACCGAACAGATCCCACGACCTCCGTCGCGCTTCGAACTACTGTCACAGCACCCAGCTCCAAGTCCTAGAGCGCGACCCCGCCAACCACGTCTGCCTTAGCGAACCGGAATCATGGCCAGGCCGGATGACCCCGACCGCGCCGCTGTCTGCGCACCCCAGCCATGACGGCACGCTCACTCCGTCTCCGCCGGGGCCAGGCAGCACCGCCTCAGGCATGTTTTCCCAGCCACGAAGCCCTGCCACGCACATCGGCACGGCGCACTGGCGCGTTCGGCGGGCTGGCGCGGGCTTTCAACGCGGTGGAGTGCACCCCCAAACAACCGCGTCATCACGTCGGCGCTCGTCGGCCGTGGCGACGTGAGACATGCGTCAGCCTGGAGAACCGGTACTGGCATTGCCCTCGTCGCCAAAACCGTCACCGCCCTCGCCTTCTACAAGAAGGGATGGTGAAGCCCCGTGACTACCGGTAGTTCGTTGACCTCGTCGGTAGTGCGGGTTGACGGCGAGGCGGATTGCCCATAGGCCGGTTGCAGGGAGTCAACCACCTTGCTGGGGGCCGAAGGTGACGGCTCGTCGTCCATGTCCGCCTGCGCCGGGACCGTTGGAGGAGTATGCGGCCCGGTTCGATGATCTCTTCGTCAGCCTGGCTCAGCGGCGGGGGTTCCGGGAGTATCTGAGCGGGCTGCTGGCGCCGCGGGAGAGGAACAAGACGATCACCTGTCTGGCAGGGGCGGAGCCGGTGGCGGGCGCAGGAATACCAGGGGTGCAGCGGCTGCAGTTCTTCCTCTCGGAGTCCACCTGGGACGCTGGGCGGGTCAACGACCGCCGGCTCGAGCTGCTGCGCGGCCATGCCGCGACGGCTCCGCATGACGGCGGGGTCATCGTGATCGATGATTCCGGGGACCGCAAGGACGGCACGGCGACCGCGCACGTGGGCCGGCAGTGGCTGGGCCGGTACGGCAAGACGGACAACGGCATCGTCACGGTGACCACGGTGTGGACCGACGGCCGGATCTACTACCCCCTGCACGCACAGCCCTACACCCCCGCCCACCACTTCGCGCGGGGCCGGGACGACCCCGGTTTCCGCACCAAACCGCAGATCGCCGCGGCTCTTATGGCACACGGCAAGGAGGCAGGCTTCGCCTGCCGGGCGGTGGTGGCCGACTGCGCCTACAGCGTCAGCGACGACTGGTATCTCGCGCTGCGCGAGGCCCGCCTGCCGTACGTGGTCCACCTCAAGCCGCACCGCGGCACCTGGGCCCGTGCCGGCCAGCCGCATACCCCCATCGACGCCGCCCACAGCCTGGCCTGGCAGGACGCCGAGCATCCCGGCGACTGGACACCGGTTGAGCGCCACTTCCGCGACGGCCACAGTGAGACCTGGTGGGCCGCTGATGCCCGCCTGGGCGGCTACGGCCCCGACTCACCTGCCGGCTGGTCGTGTCCACCACCGACCCGGCCAGCCTGCCGGAGAAGGCCACCTGGTACCTGGCCACCAACCTGCCCCACCCCGACACACCTCACGCCGCCACCAGGGCGCACCCGCCCGCCGGCCTCGCCGAGATCGTCCGACTTTATGGATTGCGGCCGTGGATCGAGCAGAGCTACAAGCAGATCAAGGACGAACTCGGCTGGGCCGACTTCCAGGTCCGCTCCGATACCGCCACCCGCCGCCACCAGACCCTGGTCAACTGCGCCTTCTCCTTCTGCTGGGACCACTGGTTCACCCCACCCGGAGATCTCGACGCCACCACGCCGGACCCGTGCCCCGACGAGGAGCCAGAGAGGGGACCGGCCGAACCCCACCAGCCCCAACTGCCCTGCTGGCCCAGGGCTTTACGCGCTATCCGTTCCTGGCTCACCCCGGCCATCACCCTCACCCGGTGGTGGCAAGCCTGGACCGACAAAGACCCACCCTCCGAACTCCAGGCCCTGATCGACGCAGTCACCACAGGACACGGCATTGATCTCTACTGCCGCGTTTAACGAACTACCGGTAGCCCTGAAGCAGGCGGGCTGGCGGCTGCACGCTGCTGGCCCGCCGGTGCTATCCGCCCGCCAGAGCCTGTCTACTGACTTCGGCGCTTCGAGGTGGTTGATCTGCTCGTGGGGCTGACTGACTGTCACCTGTGCGCTATGTCGTTGGTATGCGCTATGCGGATGGGGGCGGGCTGACGGCGAAGGGCCGTCAGCGCCGCGAGGCGGTGCGGCTGGAGGCCGCCGGGTTGTTCGCCGAGGGGGGCAAACCGCCGGAGGTCGCCTGCCGGTTGCGGGTGAGTCTGAAGTCGGCCTACCAGTGGTACCAGGCGTGGAAGCGGGGCGGAGTGGCGGCGCTGGCCTCGCGGGGCACGAGCGGGCAGCGGTGCAAGCTGTCGGCACGCTGCCAGGAGAAGCTGGCCGAGTACCTCGGGC
>NZ_JBVKCZ010000125.1:0-6320 GCF_055634335.1 Streptomyces sp. NPDC111802
CCCCCGCAGGCGCCTCCGGCACCTTCTGCCTCTCGTCTCGGCCCATCGCACACCTCCGTGATCAAGGTGTTGCGACGACCAGTTGAATCCGCCTTCGCTGCCGCGGTCCGAATGGAAGATCACTCCGTCCACGCCGCCGCGGGTCGCGGCCGCCATCTGCAGGGACGCGGACACCAGGGCGGCGTCGTGGTGTGCGTCCATCGCGTAGCCCAGGCAGCGGCCGGAGAGCAGATCCAGCGTGGTCGCCAGGTACAGCTTTCCCTCCCCGGTGTCGATTTCGGTCATGTCGCCCACCCACAGCACGTCGGGAGCGACGGCGTCGAAGTGCCGGCCCACCAGGTCGCGGGCGGCTTGCGCTTGCCCGGCCGGGTCAACGACCTGCGCTTCTTCGGCGGGCGGCCGTACCAGCCCTGCTCGGCCATGATCTCGGCGACCGTGTTCACGGACACCTGCCAGCCCTCCGCCCACAGATCGAGTGTGATCCTGGGGGATCCGTAGGTGCCGCCCGAGACGGTGAAGAAGTGCTTGATCCGCTCGGTCAACGCAGCCCGCCTGGCCTCGCGTTTCGTCGGGTTCGCGGGTCTTTTACGCCATTTGTAGTACCAGGCCAGTGACACGCCGAGCGCACGGCAGGCCACGGTGTGCGGGATCTTCTCCTTGGCCCTGCAGTCGCTGATCACCCCGACCACCTGCGCCGGGTCCGCCTCAGCTACTTCACCCACAAGACCATGCAGCGTTTGAGAACCTCACGCTCCATCTCCAGCTCGACGATGCGCTTGGCCTGCTCCTTCGCGTTCGAACGCAGCCGGATCAGCTCCTCGCGCTCCGACTCCCGCAGCGGCCCGTCCCCGGATTCCTGAGCGGCCCGGGCCTTGCTGACCCAGTTCTGCAGCGTGGCCTCGTGGATCCCGAGATCCCGCGCGACCTCCGCCGCCGGCTTGCCCGTCTCCAGCACGATCCGGACCGCGCCATCACGCATCTCCGGATCGTACTTCTGTCGCTTCCCCACCATGACCCCCAACTCCCCAACTGGTCACGGCTCTACGCTACGAGGGGAACCACAGAGTTCCCACAGCAGGACGGACCCGAACCCACCGACACCGACGCCGAGTTCGGCGAAGCCCCGCAGCTTTAAGCGGCACCTTGGGGGTCCTTCAGGTGACAACAAACATCACCAGGAACCACCACCGCCGACATCACCCCCTCCGGTGTTGTAGCCGCCGCTCTGCCCCCCACTGAACCCCTGCTGCGGAACCGGCTGCTCCGCCACCGGCTCCTGGAGCGGGCTCTGCTGCTGTGTCTGGGTTGCAGGAGTCTGCAGGGGCGGGAGCTGGAGCGTCTGGCTCCCAGGAGCCTGCACGGGCGGGAGCTGGAGCGGGTCCTGCTGCTGTGCCTGGGGTGCAGGAGCCTGGGACTGCTGTTTTTCGGCGCTCAGTGACACCCCGGGAGCCGTGGGGGCATTCGCCGGGCCATGAGCAGGTGCCGGAGCCTGGGAGGGCAGCTGGTGGTTCTGCTGAACCGGCGTCGGCTCCTGCGCGGCCTGAGCCGACGAACCCTCGCCGCTTTCGCCGAGCTTCCGCTGCACCATCCCCGGATTCAGCACGGAGCTTCCCAGCTTCTGCGGCTGCGGCGTGTCCGGCCCGGTGGCCTGCGTCTGCAAGGCTCCCTCACCTGGCGCGCTAGGTGCGTGGGGGCTGTTTTCCTGCGACGGGACCGGCATGCTCCGCTTGCTGGGCGTGTGTGCATCCGCCTCCGGGACATCCTTGGACGCGGGAACAGCCGGCACACCAGCACCCTCACCCGAAGACTTCAAACCCAGCCCCAGCTGCGACGGCGCCTGCGGCGCCGCCTCAACCCCGGCCTCCGGCTGCTTCACCCGGCCTTGCCCGGGAACCACGCTCTCAGAGTTCTCCGAGACCAACGGCTTCTCAGCCGGGCCCACATCCTGCGAAAGCAACTTGTCAACCGGAGACGACGGCGCCGCGGCCGACTGGGTCGGCTGAAGTGACTTCAGCGGAGCACCATTGAGTGTTTCCGTATAGGACCGAGCCTGGTTCACTTCCATACCGGCGTTAACAGTATGGTATTCGAACGGATTGAGGATTTGCCAAGGCGTTAGGCCTGGGCGATACCTGAACGCATTCCCAGTCAGGCCGAGATTGTAAGAGGAAGCCCAGCTGTCAGGGTCCGCCCCGGGATGACTCCGGCTGTAGGCCTCCCATTCCTTTTGTCTATCGTTGACAAGTGTATTCCGCTCTTGATCGGCTTCCCCGTACCTCGACCGCGCACTCCGTCCTGCGTTAAAACCGTCCAGACCACCCGTAACTGCATTCTCCGGGAGATCATCAAGAGCGCTCTCTACCTCCCTGAGATTCTCCCGCCTGGAAGGGACATCACGTAACTCCTTATTTTCCGCCGAAGTCACACGCTCTCGGAACTCACTCCTGAGTTCCTCAGAAATTTGCTTACCCTTCTCCGAAGTCCGCTCGGACTCCGGCAAAGCAAACCACCTATCAGCAAAACTTCCCCGGACCTCGACCGGCCAGCAAGAAGCCTGTTCTATACACGAGTCCCTGTCCATCTTTTCCAGAAACGGCCTGACTAATTTGTCAGTAACCTGAGTGCCCAAATAAGCCCCAGCAGCGCCCCCCACTCCCACTCTGAAACCCAGCGCATTACCACCCGACACCCCACGCAAACCACTCGAACCACTCACCCCACCCCCCTGCGGAGCATGCAGAGCCTGCGATTGCGGACCCAGCCCACCCCCCCTCGGCGCGGCCGACCCCAAACCCCTACCCTCCACCTCCGACGACGGCCTGAAGACCTCCGCAGACGGCCCCCCAGACGAACCCTGCGACGAAACAGGCGAATCAAAGCTGCCCAACGACATGCGATCCGGCTTCTGCGAACCCGACGGCCCCCCTACACGCTCCCCCGCAGACTCCGGCCCCACAGAATGCAACGACCCACGACGCGACGACGAAGGAGACGAACCAAAATCACTGCCCAACGAAAAGCGATCCGGCACGGACGGCCGATCCAGCACCGACGGCCCCCCCACACGCTCCCCCACAGCCTCCGGCCCCACAGAATGCAACGACCCACGACGCGACGACGAAGGAGACGAACCAAAATCACTGCCCAACGAAAAGCGATCCGGCGCCGACGGCCGATCCGGCACCGGGCGACCCGGCGCCACCGAATCCGAAGGGGCACCCACACGCTCCCCCGTCACCCTGGACTCCACCGGCTGCTGCCCCGAACCGCCCGCCCCCGGCTGACTCGCACCGAAAAACCCAGAAGGCGCCGTCCACGCCCTAGCATTCGAATGCGCTAAATCCCTTTTAACACCCTGAAGACGACGCGCTTCAGCAAGGGCTCCTTGTAAAGCAGTTTCAGTCTTCACCCAATAGGAGCGATGGCCAGGACTCACCAAAGTATTGATACCCACTGCGACGGGTCTGCCTCGGTCATCGAGAGCAACCAGCGGCCCACCGCTGTCGCCCGGAAAAATGGCATCTCCGCCCGAAACGCGCGAGCTCAGCTGTGACGATTTCGAAGGCGCCGTAAACCCATGTGGCGACTCGAAAACGCCAGTGCCTCCACTTTTGACTGTATTTCCCGTCTGATTCGGGTCGAGCCACCTCGTGCCAGTAGTCCACTTTTTTGGAAAACGCTCCAACAATCCAGCATGCGCTAAGAAATCTCTCTTATTGTCCAGCTTTTGCCAACCAAACACGCGTGCACTGTCTATCGCGTCTGATACGGACACAGCATTATCGCCAGATATCGGCAGGTACGTGGCACCTACCGGTCGTTTCAGCTTGACGATCGCGGCATCTTCTTCATGAACGCCGGGCTCATACGTAGGGTTTTTGTATATCCTGTCGATCTCCGCTATGCGAATTTTGCCAGACTCGTCCATATATCTAATTTTTACATCGCCGGGTTTCAATACGCCATTGGCATCCGTGACAACATGCGCCGAGGTGGCCACAATATCGGGAGCAATGAAGAACCCACTTCCCTTTGCCGGCTGTGGCCGCCCATTGCCAGAATCCATAATGTTTTCAAACTTCACCATGAAGGGAGCCTCGCTCCACTGCTGCTTCGTATACCCATCCAACTCGCCACCGACAGCACTTGCGTCGGGGGCCGCAATAAACTGGCCGGCACCAACTCCTGAAATTCCGATCAGCGCAGCGGCAAACAAATTTCGCCCCGCCTTGTCAACCGGACCGGAACTACCGCGCTTCGAGTGAGATCCCATGATCTTCCATCTCCTCCTCAGTAACACAGGCGAGGGTTTTCACATGCCCGCGAGCACGTAACGGGCCGGTTTACCAGCTCGAAAGCCTTAGTAATCGGCTGAGGCAGCAGGAACGCGGGCTACGTAAGCCTGTCACCGAATTCCGAGGGCCCTGCAGGACGACTTTTCAGTAGGGAACCACGCCAGGGGGAACACGTCACCCCAACACACTTGCCGCACCCTCGTTACGCACCAACAGATGTGACCCAGGCCATATCAAGCACGAAACAAAATAAATGACGAATACGCAGAAAAACCCTGCGCTGCATAACAAGGCGTGCCGCCCGCCGTAGCGCGGACACCAAGACCGCCTTGTCCCGCCCCACCGTCATGTGACAGGCGCCTCACTGGCATCCGGCGGCCGGCGAGGGCGGCGAAAACGGCAACTGCGCGGCACCGCACAGCGCCGGCGTACCTGACTGTCGTCGCGCTGAAGGCCACCGGGCCGCGATCAGCAACGCCGCCTTCGCGGCCCGCTCCAAGACGGTGCCGGGGCACGACATCACCACCATCGCCTCGGACTCCCCGCACTGGCATTGCCGGAGAACGCCGCCCCGCCGAAGCTGACCGTGCCGCCGGAAAGCACTGTCTGTGAGAGGCCCCCTCCGTCGAAGGTGACGCCTGTGAAGTCGAAGTCGTGGCCTTGCCACGAGTGGTGATGCTGGAGGCCGCAGGCGGAGGTGGTCGCGGATGAGCCGGATGATGGTGTGCCGGACTTCCCGCAGGGCCAGATATGTGTGGCGGGCTTCGGCACCGTTCGCCAGCGGGCGGGATTCGGCGGTTTAGGGCAGTCGGAGGTAGGCGCATAGGAACCTGAGTTCCGCAGAAACCTGAGCCGATAGGGCAGCCAGGGCCCCGGCGTGTATCCCGATCGCCCGATTCGTGACGATCATGTGATGCCGTAGACAGTCGGGTAGCCCGAGGGAATCTCGCCCCAACGAGGAGAACTTGTCCCCCGAAGACGGACATCCGGGCCCACTACGCCGCCGACCTCGCCGCCCGGGGGCCAAGCCACCCCATGGCCCCCGGCACAGGATTAAAGCGGCTCCATAACACTATCGTCCCCCGACCGCAAGAAGTCTGTGAGCGTGAAGATCTGCAGGAGTAGCTGAAAAGGATCTTTCACCTAACGGGCAAACGGTCCACTGTTATTGCGCTGAGCGATGCTGTCTCGGCATCGGAAGGCGCCGGTCACGGCACCACTTAAAGGAGATATGTGGTGAAAAAGTCAATCACCGCTGGCTTTGGTGTCCTGATCACGGCAATGGGCGTGATGTTTGCGCCTGCTGCCCAGGCTGCTCCAGCACCCGGTTGTTACAGCGCAGCTTGCAGGGGACTTGATCCCGACCAGGCCGGCTGTAGTGCTGATGCGTACACCGTGACGCAGATAAACACCTCGAGGGGAAACATCCAACTCCGCTACAGCCCCTCGTGCCGCTCGAACTGGGCCCGCATGACCAGCCCTACTCCCGGAACCTTTTTGTGGATCAAGGAGTGCTCAAGCGGGTACAGGGAGGAGTTCTCAGTGCCGTCCGGATACACCGTAGCCTGGACGGACATGGTGGATGGCGCAGGTCCGGTCAAAGCTGGCGACGTGTTCACATCCACCACCTGCCTATGACTTACCTGATCGTTTCAGAATGAGTTCGGTGTGGCAGCTGGGCGTTGGGGGCGCTGCCGCGCAGGGGACTGCAGCATGATTGACGAGGGCATTGTCACGTTGATCTGGGCCCGTGAGATGATCTTCGGGTTGGTCATCCTGGGGGCTGTTCGTGGACACCGCGCCGTCGTACAAGGGGCACCGGTAGCCGGTGGAGGTCATCTCGCACTGCGATGTGGCTGTATCACCGGTTTTCCCTTTCCTACCGTGATGTCGAGGAGCTGATGCTCGAGCGCGGTGTGGAGGTCTCCTACGGGCGCTGTCAAGTTGCCTGCGAGTGAGGCGAGTTGAGGCAATGTGATGGTGCGCGGGTGTCGTGAGTGGCACGGCGTTCAGCCGTGCGCGGGC
>NZ_JBVKCZ010000126.1:0-6283 GCF_055634335.1 Streptomyces sp. NPDC111802
CGACGCGCGAACCTGCCGGACCAACGCCCCCGACAGGAACGAACACGACATCACGGGCGCACGATCAACCGCTCGGCGTCGTGAAACAACGAGGCTGGACCCGGCTATTCAAATACTTGTAGATGCGGTGCCCGACGGAAGGCATGAGTTGGCGCGGCGCCATAGGCGGAAGAAGCGTTTGGCCGCGACGGTGTCGTACCACACTAGGCGCACTACTGCGTTTCAACGGTCATGCAAGAACTGAAATCCGAGTACATCACTCCCCGCGAGTGACATCTCCAGCGCGTCGAGCCAGCGCAGATAGTACTCCTCAACCCCGTCCTGACCCTTGTCCGCGATCGCCTGCGCCAAATGGCCACGGAAGCGCTCCCAGGTGAAGAATCCGGCCTGGGAGAGGCTGACCGCCATGCCGAACGCACGGCTTTGCCATGGAGCTTCGAAGATCAGCTCGCCGTTGCTGCGTGGCATGGCAAGCGGGCCACTTATAGAGGCGGTGATACCCCGATCCATCACGGCATCCTGAGTGCTTACGTCGCGCTCGAACGAGTCCTGAGTCATCGCGTGGCCGCCTTCGGTTCAATATCCGGCAGCACGGTCACGCCGACCATGGACTCGCGCGTTACCAGCGGAATGAGTTCTTCCTCGGTCATGTGCTCAGAGCCCTTGGGAGGCTGTGGAATTACGAAGTAACGGGCTTCCGCGTTGCTGTCGAGAACCCTGATTTCCTTGTCGTCCGGGACGACGGTACCGAACTCCCTGAGGACGGCACGCGGTTCACGCACGACGCGCGCACGGTAGGGCGCGTCCTTGTACCAGCGCGGGGGAAGTCCCAGGACCGGCCAGGGGTAACAGGAGCACAGGGTGCAGACGATCACGTGGTGGACTTCGTCCGTGTTCTCCACAGCCACCAGGTTCTCCCCCTCCATGCCGCCGATCCCGAGTTCGGCGACAGCGTTGGTGGCGCTCATCAACAGACGACTCTTGAACGCCGGATCCCTCCACGCCTTCGCGACGGCACGAGCCCCGTGAAGGGGACCGATATCATTGGTATAGAGGTCGATGATCTCGTCCACGACATCGCCCTGCAGGACGCCCTTTTCGCGCAGCAATGATTCCAGAGCCTTCGCGCGGACCTCGCCCTCGGACAGCTCACGCGGTCGGTGATGGTGTTTCCCCATGTCGGATGACTTTCCCTTCCGGATCCTTCGCTTACTCGGAGACAGTCACCTGCGCTGCACCGGCGGCCTCGGGGGCGAGATCCATGTACGACTCAAAAAGACTCATCAGGACGCTGAGGTTCGCCTCCGTACCCGGGCCCCATAGGTCGGCGCCATCGAAGCGGACCATGTACGTCGGTTCCGGCTTCTCACCACCACCGTCCGCCACGGTGTCGGGCAAGGGGTAGGTGCCGCTGTAGGACACGACCACCCCCGGCTTGCCCCACACGTACCACGGCAGCCGTGTGTGCCCGGGTACGGCAAGTACCCGGGCACGGATGCGGTCGCCGCTGTGAAACGACCGTGGTTCGTCCTCCGGCCGGCGTACTCCGAGACCGGTGTACGCGAGGTCGTGAATACTCTCCCTCAGCCTCTGCGTGGCTGCCGGATCTGCCTCGGCCGGCATGTCCCGCGGTGTCTCACCGTCGAGGATTTCCTGCTGGCGTGCAGTGAGTTGCTCACGGGTGACGAAACCGTCCCGGATGCAAAGCTCCTCAACCGCCGTCAGCCAGTGCACGTAGTAAGGACTCTGCAGATATTCAGCCGGGGGCATCTGCTCGATGAGGTGGCGAAAGTCGGCAAGCGACCAACTGCCCCGGACAGCGCTCACCAGCGCCAAGGAGAAGACCAGCCCCTCCCAGGGCTCATGGAACACGATGACGTCCTTCGTCTCGATCGGGCCCATGTGGTATCCGCCAACATCGTGGATTCCGATCATCGAAGGCTCCTAGCAAGTACTCGTGCTGGCCAGATGTCCTCGTGGCCTTGCCGACGCGGAGTGGATGGGTGGCGTCATCTGCGGGCGACTGCTTTTGCTGCGAGTCTTGTGGTTGGGAGGCGTTCCCGCGTGCCTTCCAACCACCTTTCAAGCTGCCTCATGCCAGCAACACGAAAACCACCTCAATTGAGCCCGCAGTCCTCGTTGATGGCGTTGAGTTGTGCGGCTAGGTGATCCGCGACGTCTTCCTCCGCCAGAGGGCTGGGTGCCTTGGCGAAGAGCCCACTCAGTGACGTCACCGCGTCGGTCGCGGTGCGCTGCCAGGGGAGTACCCAGGAGTTCAATGTCTCCCGCAGCTCCGGTCGCCGCTCGATGGCATAGAGAGCCAAGGCTGTGCTCCAGTCCCGGCTTCGGCGGCTGTCCTGTGCGAATTCCTTGAGCAGCGAAGCCAGCAGCGCATCACCGTTCTGCTTGGCCAGCAACGCCAGGCTGCCATTGAGGAGTGTGTCGAACGCGGGCTTAAGGGCGAGGTTCAAGGCCGCGAACGCTTCTCCCCAGTCCCGGACGGTAAGAAGTTGTTCCAGGGCTCGACGCAGTGGTTGCCACGCGGGATCATTTTCCCATGTGTCACGTGCGGTGGCGGTGGCAGCCAGATAGCTGCCGTGGGCCAACGACAAGGACTTCACCCAGTAGGCGAGCCACTGAACGCGGCGCATTTCATCGCCGGCCTGAAATGCCGCGCAGTTCACAATGTAGGCCGTTGGCGCCATTTGGGATGCGTACATGCTCGACATCTGGAGCACGTGCAGAGGAAACCGCATGGGCACCACGAGATTCCGCAGAATATGAACCCATTCTGGCTGAAGGTCCTCGATCGATGCCGTGGATTCATGCTCATCGATGAGAGCATCCACATACGTCTCTCGGCCGTGCTGCTGAAGGACGTACTTCCGGTACGTCAGGCGGTGCGGATCCCGAAAGGATTCCCAGTCCTCGACCTGGAATGGGGATCCTTCGCGGTACTTTCGGTACCATCGATTCACAGGCGCGTCGGGAGATATTTCGAACGGTGCGGGCTCACGGCGGAAGCTGTGAAGAAACTGGGCGTTGACGACCTCGTACTCACTCGGCTTCCTCTTCACGTCACCGAGTGTGCTCCACGCTTTCACTTTTGAACGCTTACGGCTTTGCACTGTCGGTCTCCCGCTTCTCCAGATACCAGGTCAGTTGATCTTCGGTGGTCCTCATCCGACCGGCGAAGGCGGTAAGGACGTTTTCAATCTGCGACAGTGGATAGGAGAATCCCAGCTCATGTTCGAGACTTGCCCGGGTGAGTCGACACTCCCACGCTGTCTGAATGCGTATATAACCACCCCTGTCGATTACTTGGACACTGTTGTCTTGATTGTCCGCCTCGATGGCGGAGATGATTGCGTCTGCGAGTTCTGAATCCGTCCCGCGTATGATCGGCCCGACCAGCTTCGGGACAGGATGCGAGTCTTCATCTAGCACATTGGCCCCTTGATCGTCTTCGTCTCCGCCGACGCCGTCAACTGCTGACCCTGTCTATGCCGGTCGGAATGGCGATGTCCAGCCACTTTCCGTTCAAGCGGACGGCGTATTCACGGAGTCGACAATTATCCGGATTGATCCCTCGACCGTCCGTCAAATCGAATTCCCACAGATGACTAGGACATGTGAGGGTGTTACTGTCCATGTCCCAGTCACCGTCAGCCAGCAGGGATCCCTGATGCGGGCATTTACCCTGGAAAGCCTTGGGCGGGCCGTCGATGAGACGCACGAGCAGAACTTCCCGGCCCTCGATCTCGACGTCCAGGATTTCCCCTTCGAGTAACTCATCGTCGGCCAGTGCGGTCACCCAGCGGACGTTGTCACTCATGCGTAGGCCACCCGCAATATGTCCATCTGGCCTATACCCGCCTTTTGGACTGTGTCCTTTGGGTCCAGCCGGTTGTCGTTGTGCCAGACGCCGATGGGCCGGTCCTGCGGAGGGACCATCGCTCCTACTGCCTGGTGGGCTATTGTCTCGGCCACGACTGCCAATGAGTCGGCATCGTCGATCGGCATCAGCCGAACCATCAGGTCACCGTCGAATACGGCTCGAACGAAAATTACAGACACAGCGCCTCCGCTCTGCTCATCGCCCTGCAAGGGAATGTAAGTGCACTCCAGCCGCGCTTTACGCACGCAGCGGGGAGATCGCCGACATGGCCTAGTCGGATTTGGCCCATGCGTACCCGGTAGCGTCCTGTCCGCTCTCCGCGGGTGAAATACCCATGTAGGCCAGCACACCCTCCAAGGTCGCGGGCTGGATCTGACCGGCAGTGAACCGGTCGGAAAGCGTCAGATGCCCGGCATATCGCTCCGGATCCTGTTCGAAGATCCACTTGCAGGGTGCGGAGCAGAAACTGTACTTGCGGCTGTTGTACTCGACCGTCAGAGGAGCGGGAGACGCGAGGTGACCTGCAAGATGGCCTACTGGGGTGAGGATGGCCAGGTTGCACAGATTGCACAGAATGGGCAGGGTTTCCGATACGGTACGTTCAAACCTGCCTTCTTGGACGTTACGCGTAATCACGTCCCACGGCTTGCCGAAGGTGTCATTCCACCCGGGATACTTCTCTTCAAGCCAGTTTCGCTCGGCTACAGACATTCCCGCGTCCGGATCCCACCACAGGGTGGGGCGCAGGTACCACAAACCCAGATGATAGGCGTGGTGAACCCACTCCACTTCCGGAAGGAAATGGTCGTCCCAGTACCAAGGTTTCTCCAGCCCGACTTCCCGGATCTGGTCAAGGAACTGCTTGATGATCCACTCATTCATAAACTCTTTGAATGAGCGAGCACGATGTTCCAGCGGCGAGTAGTAGTCGGTCGAGACGCCGGTGAGCAGCGAAAACAGCCGCCATCCTCGCCAGAACGAGATATCGACCAGACGCTGGGCGACGTCCTTGCGGCCATTGGCCGTCATCACCGCGATTGTGGCCGCGCCCTGCTGAGCGTGACGCGCCTCGTCGGTCTGGACCGAGGACACCAGGGACGCGAAGTCAATGTCGCCCACGCTCAGGGCGTCGGCAGCCAGACTCATGAAATGCAGGTTGGTGAAGCCGGTCTCCAACGAGAACGGCAGCTGCACCCCGATCGTCACAGCGTCAGAGGCCACCGCCATGTCTTCGATCTCGGAGCGGTTGGCGATTGCTCCCCAGTTGTTTGTGTGCTGCTCCTTGTTCGCCCAGTCGACTCGGGGCTCCTTGCCCAGCAGCTGGTAGGAGAAGTAGAGATGGATTTGAGTGTGCCGGATTTCGTCCAGGAATCCGTACACCGCCTGGTTACGCCATGCGGCCGCGCGCCCGAACCTGGCCATCCGAAGATCGCCGAATCCTGCCATGTATTCCGTGAACGGTGCAGCGCTGAAGTGAATCAGTGCGGCTGACTTCCAGCCGGGATCGAGCTGTTCATAGGTCGTCGAACGAGTGACCACAGAGTTCACCGCATAGACAGACGCTTCCTTGGCTGTCTGATTGTGCACGTACTCGCGATAGCTGATCTTGTAGGGCTCGTCCCAAGACCACCAGGACTCGGCAGGCATACCGAACTTGGCACACATGGTGTCAGGGAATGCCTCTGCTTCATCGACGTACGACAGCGTCCAGTTCATGTCACGGGTGAGGTCGTACCAGGATGATCGGGCAAGGTGAGGCATGTCCTCTCCTTCCATGGCTCAATGGCGTGAGCAACGAGCCATTTGCGTCGTGGACTACGGTGCACGGCGATCGAGTGCAACATCTGCTCCGAATGCTGTGCCCGTCCAGTAGACCGCTCACGGCCAACCGTCCATAGACGCTGCGGACGAGGGAACGGAGTCAAACTTGGTGACATTGTGAGATTGTGAAGCATGGGTCAGTCCAGCGGGTTGAGCGCGATCCGGACGATCTCTCGCTGGATTCGGTCCTCGGTTCGTGCCCCGAGGCAGTGGCGGTGGCGGAGGCATGGGCTCGGCGATCGGACGGCAGACGGTGCTGACCAACCTCCTGATCACGTGAAGACGTCGACTCCCGCGATGCGGAGCCCTCACAGGAGCCCCACCGCCACAGGGGCAAGAACATCGTTGAGGCGGGAGACCGCCGAGTCGAAGCGACGAGCCCGAACGCGGGCGGCCCGGCCCGCAGCTGAGCCCACGGCCAGGGCGCAGCGGATACGTCTTGGTCGCGACCGGTCCTGCGATCGCCAGACCTTGGTGTTTCACCGTGAGGGCCGGGGGTGCTGACGGAGTGTGACCCCGAATAGAAGAGGTGCCCGTCCGACCTGCGAAGATCCAGTTGTTGAG
>NZ_JBVKCZ010000127.1:0-6211 GCF_055634335.1 Streptomyces sp. NPDC111802
ACGAGGCCCGGCCGTTCAAGTGGACCAAGACCGCCGACCAGATCATCGACCGCATCTGCCGCTACTGCTCACGCATCTCCGAACCAGCTCACTAGCCGTTTGCCGCCGGTGTCGTGCCACTGCCCGAATGTCTCCGTTTCGTCGGTGCGGAGCTGCCCGAAGCCGCCATCCGTCCCGAAGTACTGCTCGATGCGGGCGGTGGCGGCGGCGTTCGGATCAGCGACTGGGCGAATCCGCCGAGCCGGGCCGCAGGCATCCTGCGCTCCTCCGGCCAGCTCGCACCTTTCACGGTCACCATCCGCACGCCGCCGCGGTGGTCGCCCACGATCATCATGTGCTGCTCGGCCTTTGGTGACTGCAGCACCCCCCCGTCCTCGTGGGTTCCGCTACTCGCTAGGCTCTGGCCCTTCTGCGGAGCGCCGGAGAACTTGTTCTGACAGCGCACTCGCCGCCCCTGCACAAGTCTCGTGAGCCGGGCTACAAGCAGGTCGCATTGCAGGTGCGAGATGCTCGACCGTTCGCGGCGCGTCCCGGGCGGCGCAGGCGCGCAGCAGCAATCTGTCCAGAACGAGCCGTGACCAGCTGCCCGTTGGCCCGGACTCGCGCCTCGCGCCTCGCGCCTCGCGCCTTTAGCGTAGTCGGGTGGCGTCCGATTTGCGCTCAAGCAAAGCCGACTTCGACAAGATCAAGACGGTTCGCGCGAACGCCATGCCATGGGCCAGGGCGACGGTGTCCCTTCATGGTGCGGAACCGCCGCCATCGTCCCTTCCAGCCCTTGTTCAATCTATCGAGATTCGATAGATTCCCGTCGCAACTCGATGGAAGGGCGGATCATGGGAAAGCTAGCAGTGCGTGCGCTTCGCACCGTGCTCGTGGCGGTGTTCGCCGGCACCGTGTTCGTACAGGCATTGATGGTGTGGGTGTTGGCCACCGACCCGGAGGACGGGTCGCTCCCGCTGACCCCGCTGCGCGTGATCACGATCCTCGGCATGGTGGCGAGCCAGGTCGCCCTGGTCAGCGTATGGCGGCTGGTGACGATGGTGCGACGCGGAACCGTGTTCTCCCACGCCGCCTTCCGGTACGTGGACGCCGTGATCGGCGCGATCGTGGCGGCTGCCCTCCTGTGGTTCGCGGTCACCGCCCTCAATGCGCCCGGCCAGCGGGACGACCCTGGCGTCACCGTCATCATGGGCGGGGTGGGCCTGGCCATCCTGGGGGTCGCACTCATCGTGCTCGTGCTGCGGATGCTGCTCGCCCAGGCCGTCGCGCGCGACGTCGCAGCGGCGCAGATGCAGGCCGAGTTGGACGAGGTGATCTGATGCCGATCATCGTCGACATCGACGTGATGCTGGCCAGGCGGAAGATGTCCGTCGGTGAGCTCGCGGACCGCGTAGGGATCACGCCCGCCAACCTGGCGGTACTCAAGAACGGCCGCGCCAAGGCGGTGCGCTTCACGACGCTCGCCGCGCTCTGCGCGGTGCTCAAGTGCCAGCCGGGCGACCTGCTGCGCTGGGAGGCCGAGGACGCCGCGGGCGGACGACGTACCCCAAAGCGGGCGTGAAACACCTGCCACCACCGGCCTGACACGGCACATCAACCGCACGGACGTGAATCGCCGATCGCCCGCAGCACAGTCGTCCCGTCGCTGGACGAACAGCCATAGCTACGCCATAGGTGCTTTACACCGAATCGCGACGATCCGTCAGGTCGACGAGGTTGCGGGAACATGGCAGGTACGGGCTTCCAACATCATGAACTTCCCGCCGCCCCGTGATCCGAGTGGAAGACGGTGCCTGCCGAGGTAGCATCGCCGATCCCGCCTGCCTTTGACCACTCCGCAAGCGTCCCGGGGCCATACCCGGCGGCCATGCAAAACGGATCCTTCGCCTTTCTCTGCCGTGCCCTGTCGCCCCCCCGTTGCACTGGGAGGGCGTCAAGCCGGTGCCTGCGGGCACTCGATGGAGGCGGCGTATCCCCCTGCGACGTCTCCGGGGCCACAATGGCGGCATGCGGTGGGGGAAAGACCGGGGTCAGCTCATCGAGCAGGCGAGCAGGGATTAAGTGCCCAGCTGTCGGGCGAAGGCAACGAAGCGGAACCTGAACGCCTGGGGCAAGGGCTCGAGTGTGCGCGTGTGGGGCCTGCGCAACGCGGATGCGCCACACGGCACCCTGTCACCACTGACCTCGGACCGTCTCAGAAGCATCCGGGTATCCGTCCCCGACTCGACGGGTCTGGTTCTGCGAGCGAGACGAGACGCGGTGCGTTCAGCGGATCGTGGACCGCCACAAGGAGTTCAATTGCGACGGCTACTACGGACACCGCGTCTGCCGACACTGGCCGAACCGGGCCGTGGGGTGGACTGCGGTCACCGTTGCTGCCGTGCATCGAAGTGGGCCGTGGCCAGGACGGAGCCGTCCGCGTCCAGCAGCCTGGCACCGGACGCCGTATCCAGGCGACTCGCGTGGGGGCTCCCCGGTAACCTCGGCCGACGTCGTCGAGGGCGAACTCCCCGATGTGGACCGATGTGCCGTCCGTAAGCTCCAGTCCACAGCTGACCTTTCCGGCATCCGGGTACTCACTCCGGCCTGAGCGTCGGATCCGGACCAGTCCCGGCCGAGGTGGACTGACATGTTGACCCAGCCCGGAGATCCGGTATAGGCGAAGATCTGGCCTACCGGGGGTGCTCGGAACCCTGCAGAGACGCCGTCGGCAGACCATGCTCCGAGCCGGGCGGCTCCGAACTCCGCGAGGCGGGAGGCGACACTCCCTCCATGGCCGTACCGACGGCCCAGCCGCCGAAACCGAACCCGATGGCGATCGCGGCGGCGGACGCGATCACCACGCCGGCCCGTGGTCGCCGCCGACGCCCCGACCGGCCCAGACGCAACCCGTCGATCACCCGTGTCTCGAAGCCGGCGGGTGGCCTGCTGCCCGGCAGGAGAGAGCAGTCCATCACCCGCGAACGTCAGCTGCTCGAAGTGCTACCGGGAGGTGGGGCAGCGGTCCAGGTGCGCGATGGCCTCGGCGCGCTCCTGACCGGGGGATACTCAGCGCCAGCTCGCCGGCGACGGCGCCCCGACGCTCGCAGTCCCTGTCACTCATGGTTGGCTCGCTCGGGTCCCAGAACCGTCCGTAGTTTCCCCATCGCAGCCCCGATCCCTGTCTTCGCCGCGCCCAGGGGGATCCCTTAGGGGTCGTTTTATCCGGCGTTTCATTCCGGGATACGGCATTGATTCGGTGATGTCGGGTCGCGCCAAGAGATGGTGGACTCACCGGTGAGGCGGCGGGCCATCAGGTCGCTCATAGCCAGGTGGATCATGGCCTCGGAGCGGGCCGGGAGGGTCGCGTAGTCGCGAGCCAGGCGGCGGTGGAGCATCAGCCAGCCGTATGTCCGCTCGACCGCCCAGCGTTTCGGGATAGGGGTGAAGCCCCTGGTCCCGGGGACGCGGGCGGTGATTTCCATGTCGATGCCGAGGGAGGCGGCGTGCTCGACGAAGTGCTTGCGGTAACCGCCGTCGACCCAGGCCTTGCGCGGGTCGGGGTGAGCGGCGGCGACCTGGCTGAGCAACTGAGTGCCGGCCACGGAGTCCTGGACGCTGGCCGCGGTGACCAGCACCGTGAGCAGCAGGCCGAGTATGTCGGTCACGATGCTGCGCTTGCGGCCCGTGATCTTCGTGGCGTTGTCCGTGCCCTGACTTGCGGCGGCGACGCTGGTGGAGGTCTTGACGCTCTGTGCATCGATCACGCACGCCGACGGCTTCGCGTTCCGGCCCTCCCGTTGGCGCACCAACTCCCGTAGCAGGCCGTTGAGCTGGGCAAAAAATGCCGTCCGACTGCCACTTGGCAAAGTAGCCGTAGACCGTGTTCCAATGCGGGAAATCATGCGGCAGGTAGCGCCACTGGGCCCCGGTGCGATCCACGTACAAGATCGCGTTCATGATCTCGCGCAGGTCGTGCTCGGGCGGCCGGCCGAACCCCAGGGCCCGGCCGTGATGCTCATAGCGCCAGGCGGACAACACCGGCTCGATCGACTCCCAGCGGGCATCGGACAGATCACTCGGATACGCACGACGGTCGGCCATGACCTGGGAGATACCGCCGGTCGGGGGCGTGCGCCCAGGCGTGTGTTCTGCCTGGCCGAAGCACGGAACAGATACGGGCGTCTTGGAATGAGACGAGTCTAGGCCGACTCCTGCCCCAAATGTCACACCACCCACCTCTGCAGGCAGCTCCAGCCCGGACGCCCCACCCGAACCAGTTCATCAGTGGGCGCAATAGCGGAAATAGCACCGCACTACGGATGAAAACGACCTCTTAGCTTGTTCTTTTTCTTCCGACCTCGAATGGCGACTCGAACTACGTCGCTCACCTGGGCATTCACCGGACGTGAGGGCGGCCTTCGCTTGATCCTGTGCTCCGTCACAGAGGTACGGGATCAACCGAAGGCCGTTGTCATGAGTGTGGTGTGCCGCGATGTCCGGCGCGAAGCGTTCGCTGAAGCGTCACGCTTCCGGGGCCAGTTCTACGAGTGTCTGACCGCTCGACGTGACGAACTGTTCGAGCTGACCGATGCACTGCTGTGCGCCGACGGGCCGGTCCTCTCGCCGGTGGACCTGACGCTGGTGCCCGAGCACCGTCGTGGTCACGGCGCGTTATACGGAGCCCTCAATCGCGGCCGGATCGACGTCGGCGGGTTGCGAACCCTGCTGGCCGACATGCCCCTGCCGCGGTTCGAGGGCGGGCGCCTGGTGCTCGCGGTCGACGTATCTCCGTGGCTTCGTTCGGACGCGCCATGCTCGGCGGACCGGCTGTTCTGCCATGTCTATGGCCGGGCGAAGTCCGCCTCCCAGTTCATCCCGGGCTGGCCCTACTCCTTCGTCACCGTTCTTGAGCCCGGGGCCACCTCGTGGACGTCGATCTTGGATGTGGTCCGGCTCGGGCCCGAGGACGATGCGACCGCGGTCACCGCCGCCCAGCTCCGCGCCGTGGTCGAGCGGTTCATCGCGGCCGGCCAGTGGACGCCCTCGGGCCCGGCCATCACGATCGTTATGGACGCCGGCTATGACGTCACCCGCCTGGCCTGGGTCCTGCGGGATCTTCCCGTCGAACTGGTCGGCAGGGTCCGCTCGGACCGGGTGATGCGCTGTCCGGCACCCTCGCGTGAGGAGTTCCATCGCGCCCACCCCCGCGGTGGCCACCCGCCCAAGCACGGGCCGGAGTTCCGCTTCGCCAAACCGGAGACCTGGCCCGAGGCGGTGATCACCACGGCCACCGACACCGTGAACTACGGCAAGGCCGAAGCCCAGGCGTGGGACCGGGTCCACCCGAGACTGACCCACCGCTCGGCCTGGTTGGAGCACGACGGTGAACTTCCCATCATGGAGGGCACCTTGGTCCGCCTCAAGGTTGAGCACCTCTCCAAAGACCGGGACGCCCCGCCAGTCTGGCTGTGGTCCTCCAAGACCGGCGCCGCCCCGGCGGACGTGGACCTGTGCTGGCAGGTGTTCCTCAGGAGGTTCGATCTTGAACACACCTTCAGGTTCGGAAAGCAGACGCTCGGCTGGACCACTCCGAAGATCCGTACCCCCGAGGCGGCGGACCGCTGGACCTGGCTCCTGGTCGTCGCCCACACCCAGCTCCGCCTCGCCCGGCCGCTGGCCGCCGATCTCCGTCGGCCCTGGGAGAAGCCGGCCAAGCCCGAACGCCTCACCCCGGCCCGGGTCCGCCGGGGGTTCAGGAACATCCGAGCCCACCTGCTCTGCCCGGCCCGTGTTCCCCAACCTCGTGGCACCGGTCCCGGACGGCCGCCCGGGAGTAAGAATCACCGTCCCGCGCCCCGCTACGACGTGGGCAAGACCGTCAAACGCCCCGAGACCCTCAAAGCCATCGGCAGACCAGGCAGATCTTGGTAGATAAAGAACAAGCTTAGAAGCTGTGTCACATCCTCTTTTTGCAGGTCACGGCGTTATGAAGCGCAGTGTTGACTGTGTTTGCCGTTCGGTTCGGCGTCAACTGGTCACTGCGATGGCTCGACCGGCCATACACGTGGCAGAACAGACGGTCTGGGCTGGTCGGGGCGTCTGACCGGGGCAAGTTGCTCACGTCAACGGCCAGCACTAGGGTCCGTCTTCAAAGGGATCTTGCCCAGAGCAGGAACGACGCGAGTGTGACCGCCGCTTCATAGGAGGTGGCGGTCTTGTCGTATCTGGT
>NZ_JBVKCZ010000128.1:0-6193 GCF_055634335.1 Streptomyces sp. NPDC111802
CCACTCCGCCCACAACTCCACATCACGCAGCGTCTTCTCCACACCAGGCTCAACGAATCACCCCGCTAGCCGACACGAACCTCCCCTGTAGTACCCGTAACCGCTGGAACGGTCTCGGCAAATGACCCTCACCTCGGGATGATCGCGGAGCCAGGCGGCCAGGTCCTCACCGTCGCGGCCGTCGTAGAGGTGAAGCGGACGGTGGGTGGCCATGTCGATCAAGACCGTGCCGTAGTGGCGGCCCTTGCGGAAAGCGAAGTCGTCGACACCGAGGATCTCCACCTCGCCGATCTCCGGCTCGGGCAGGGACCTGACCAGCCGCAACAGCGTGTCCTTACCCACGGTGAGGCCGACCGCGGCCGCCAGCCGGGCTCCTGCCCGGCCTGCCAGAGCCAGCCCGATCTGCGTCAACGCTCCGCGCAGCAGCCGGGTATGCCGACTGTGCGGGATGGTCAGTCCGGAGATCTGCTCGGCGAAGGTCACCGCCGTGCAGGCAGGGTTCTCGCAGCGGAAGCGACGCACGCATAACTCGATCACGACACCGAGCCCGCCCACGGCGACATCCCGCAGCCTGCGTACGTACCGACCGTGCACCCGGGCCGAGCTCTGGCCGCACCGACAGGACCCAGTCGTCGCCCGCACCCGCGTTCTCAGCACTACCTGGTCCGGTCGCCGCTCGACCTCCTCGATCAGCAACGCAGACAGGTACGGAAACAGCTCCAAGAGCACATCATGAGAGCACGCGATGCATGATCGCGAACAGTCGGCGCGAGCTGCTCAGCCGCCCGGATCACAAGATCGTCGACAGAACCCGGATCTTCACGTTGATGGCGTCCACGAAGACGACGGGGTAGACGCGGTCCAGCGGGCAGGCCTGCCATTCGGCCATACCCTCCATCACCTTGTCGGTGATCGTGGTGATGGTCTGCTTGGATACCTCCGCCCCGTACACCTCGGCCAGATGAGCCGATATCTCCCCATGCGTGAGGCCCTTTGCGGACAGCGACAGCACCATCTCGTCGACCCCGGTCAGCCGGCGCTGCCGCTTGCGGACGATCTGCGGCTCGAACGTGCCGGCGGTGTCACGGGGCACCTTCACCTCGACCGGCCCGACGTCGGTCAGCACAGTCTTCGACCGGGTGCCGTTCCGACTGTTGCCGCTGTTCCTGCCCGTTGCGTCGGGCTTGCCATAGCCGACGTGATCGGTGATCTCGCCCTCCAGGGCGGACTCCAGCACCCGCTTCGTCAGCTGCTGCAACAACCCACCCTCCCCGGTCAACTGCAGCCCGCCGGAACGGGCACGGTCGACCAGCATTCCGATCAACCGCTCGTCCGACACCGCCTCCGCGGCCGACTCAACGACCGGCTCCTCCACGGCATCGCGCTCGGTGATTGTCTCGCTCATCAGGCGTCTCCTTGATCATCGGATCCGCCGTCTATTGGACACTCCCACCCATGGTGGAACCCGCCCTGGAACCTTCGCTGGCAACGCCACTACTACCGCACCCGCACGGCTACAACCGAGCAGGTACTCAATCCCGGGAACGGCTTCGATGACCTGCCGGATTCCGGGGTCGCCGACTGGCTGCGCCGTCTGGCGCCACAGCACGAGGGCGCGCCCCGCAATGCAGAGTGCGCCCTTGCCCAAGAGTCCGGCTGAACCGAATGCGTAGCGCTCCCTAGCAGGGGAACACGCCGCTGACAGTCCTGGCAGCCAGCGACCAACACGCCTCAGAAAGAACCGCCGCTGCTGTCTGCGGTGCCCGACCCGCTGGGGACGCCCTGGGACTGAAACTGCGGGATCCCAGCCTGCTGAACAGGCACAGGCACAGGCGCAACCGGAGCCGGAGCCGAACCCTCACTTGAAGCCGACGGGGCAGGCGCAGCCCCGCCCAACAGCCCAGGCTGAGCCGGCGCAGCAGGGCCACCCGCAGACGGCGTAGCCGGCTCCAACGACAGCGCAGGCGCAGGCTGCTGCTCCACAGGAGCGGCCACGTTTCCAGCCGACAACCCGCCCGAACCCGGCACAGGAGCAGGCTGCCCCGTCACCGGCTTCGACGGCTGACCCTCAAACACCGTACCGAGATCAGCAAGCGTCTTCTCATCCATCGAGCCAGCCCCCTGAACAGGGGCACTCGAAAGCACTTTGTAATCCGTCCCCATCGAATCCCCGACAGGCTTCGCCGCAACCTCACCCCAGCCAGCAGCCGAAGGCGCAGACATGTCCGCTACCGGCACGCCCTTGGACGCAGGAGCAGCCGGCGTGCCAGCCCCCTCACCCCGCATAGAAGACGTCAAACCCAGCCCCACCGACCGCGACTGCTGCGACGCCTGCAACTGCGACACCGCCTCGAGAGCACTCGGCGGCTGGCCCTGCCGCGACGCAGACGACGACATACCGGACGGCTCCTTCGACACCGCAGACTGCGACTGATCCAAGGAGGACGAGCTACCAGACACACCCCCCAGACCGCCACTTCCGGATGAAACCGGCAAGGAGACAGACTTCGAGCCGTCCTGCTTCACCAGCACCGGATCCACACCAGGCGCACTAGCAGCATCAACACCACTGCCCAGCCTCGCTTGGCCCGCGAGGGGGGCCACGGACGAGGCGGCCGTTACCGCACTGCCGCCGCTGCCGCCCTGGCCACCACCATTACCGGAGTGCTGATCCTTTTCGATCATGCTGCCTGTCGCCGGGCTTCCGGTACCACTGGTCGGACCGGGCAAAACACCCTGCTGATTCCCGCTCTGCCCCTGCGACAGATCCGACGACAGCGACGAAGGCTTCGACGACTCGGGCTGCAGCGACCGCCCCTGCTCCCCCTCGCTGCCCGAGGAAGCGCCACGGGTCACCCTATTGTGATTGATGGAACCGTCCTCCGCAGACGGCAGGCGCCTACCCAGGACCGCGCCCTGGTTATCGCTGTTGGGCGATGACTGGGGCTGGACAACCTTTATCAGACGACCATAGTCATCGTGGATCGAAACCTTTGCGCCATATTCATTTGCGTGCTTTTGCACTTCCTCCTCAATCTCGGACGTCAACTCGGAATGCTGGTCACTGAGGTACACCCGGAAATCAGGAGTCACAATTCTAGTGCCATCCTCATTAGTGCCATTATCATTGGTGAACAGACCGCCGCCTAGAGCCTCTGATCTCTCATTGAGGGGCTCCCCCGGTTGCCAGCACCTGCTATCCGAGGTGACGACCCCCATTCCTCGCCCAATTCCGCATACCATCTCCTTACCGAACGCGGCGACCGGATGATCATTGGGGTAACTACGGGGAGCGTTCTGCCCAATCTTCCAAAGTTGGTTATGCGCCTTAACCAGCATATCCGCCGTTACCTGCTGGTTTCCGCTATTAAGTGCGCCTGCAACACTGGCTCGTTTCACCCTGTCCCCGCGTTCAGGGGTGCCGTGGCTCTGGCCGGGTCCGCCGCTGTTCCCGAAATCGTCGGCGAATGCGTTGCCTGACACGCCCAGCATGATGCCTGCCGCAAGAGGAGCTGCCACAGCACCAGCCTTCAGGGTCTGCTTCTGCCTCGTCACCGCAGACGGCTTCCTGCGTTTTCCAGCCATGTCATTGCTCCCTTCGTGTTCATGTCGTGAAACATCTCTTCACCGACCTGACGGAGAAACCCGGAACGGACTCTTTCTGGTTTACTGAATTCTGGGCTGGATTCAGTAGTGAAGAACCAGCCCATAAGGGTTCTGCATGTCTCCATTTCACGCGGCCAGGTAGCGCCCGGACGCAGAGGACGCCCTGTTCCCCTCTCCCCACCTCCCCTGGAACGGCTTTCCCGAGTTACTTGTTAGATGACCTATCAGCCCGCCCGTTACGCACGGACAAACGTGATCCCCGCCATATCAAACGCCAAATAAAAACAACCCGCGAGCACACCGATTTTGTGCGGCGCACAACAAAACACGCCACCCGAACAGCACCACTCCAGAGAGGACCCCACCCCCACCCGACCGGCCTGCGGCACACATCACACTCCCGCAGTAGACCCGGAACAGTGCAAAAGCGGCCCCGCCGGGCCGTGATCCCCTGCGTCCGCCACCTTGTCGAATTCGGTGGCCGTCGGAGCGGTAGCGATGGGTGAACAGTCCGCCCCCGCAGGACCGCGCCACGGGCAGGCGGGGCACTCGGCGCACAGGTCGTCCAGGCCGGGCGGCGATGCCGGGATGGTGGGCCACCTGGTTGAGGGTGTGCTGGAAGACGTCCCGGCCGGTCACCGGTGCCCCGTCGTAGGTGGTCTTCAGCGAGTCCGCCTGGGCGCCGGCGCCGTCCGGTCGCAGCGGCGGCTTGTCCCAGGTGGCGTGGGCAGGAGGAAGTCGATGGGGCCGGGGCGGACGTCGGGAGGAGCACAGCCACCGAGAAATGCTCGACGCGGGGCGCTACGTCATCGACAACGGCGTGAAATGGCGTGCCCTTCTGCTGACTTTCCCTGGTGGCGGGCGGTGTACGACTTCTTCCGGCGCTGTTGCCGCCACGGCTACGTGCGCGAGCTCTACCAGCGGCTGCGACGCCTCGAGGGCAAGCGGCAGGGCCGGGAGGCGGAACCGACGGCGGCGGTGATGGATGCGCAGACGATCGACGGCGCGGACACCGTCGGCGCCGACAGCCGCGGCTGCGACGGCGCCAAGCTGCGCGACGGCCGGAAGCGGCAGGCCCTGACCGACACCGGGGGCCTACTCCTGGAGGTCACCGTCACCCCGGCCAACGTGCACGACTCCAAGGCCGCCCCCGAGCTGATCGAGGCGTTCATGGCCGAGCCCAGCCGCATGCTGCAGCTGGTCTGGGCCGACTCCGCCTACCAGGCAAGGCCCTGACCCAGGCGTTCGCGGCGCACGGGGTGGAAGTCGAGATCGTGCGGCGCTCCGACGGAAGCAAGGGGTTCGTGGTGCTGGCGCGCAGGTGGGTGGTGGAGAGGACGCCGGCGCCGGCCTGGCCCGCCCCCAGCCGGCCAACCACTCTTCGCCTGTTCCCTCAGCCGAACCAAAACCCGCCCGCCGGTCCACCCTGGAACATGTCAGCCTGCGCTCCGGACGCAGCCGCAAGAACATCCGGCTCCATGCCGTATGGCGAGGACATCTGCGTGAACGCCGCAGAGGGTGCCACCGCAGCCTGCTGGAACTGCTGGGCCGATGCCAGCACAGCCTGCTGAGCCGATTGGATCAGCGGGGCCAGTGCCGCCCACGTCTGCTGGGCCAGTGGCGCCCACGTCTGCTGAGGCGATGCCGACGCAGCAGCGGCCTGGGCCTGCGCATTTGCCTGCTGGGACGACGCCTGGGCCGACAAGACCCTGGCGAGGGCACCGCGTTGCTCCGCAGTGAGCTTGGAGACCACCTGATCCAGTTCCTGAAGCTGCCCCTGCGGAAGCTGAGCCAGCACCTGCTGCTCTGCAGTGGGCGTCTGGGCCGGGGCCGCCTGCGCGGGCGCACCCTGGGCAGCCGCCGTATCCGCCGCCAGAGCCTGCCCCGACCCGAGAACGCCTCAGGCCGCGATGGTCAGTCCGACCGCTGTCGCCTTCACTCCTAAACCGACCGGGATCCTGCGCGCCCTGCGCAACGGTCCCGCGCTCCGATGACGCCCGTGCACACCACGCCTCGAGTGAGCTCCCATGGTGTTCCCCTCTCCTAGTGGTCGGCTGAGGTGGCAGGGCACTCGGACTGCGTAGGCCTGCCCCCGCTTCTTCTCTTTCGCTTCAAAACGAACGGTGTGGTCACGGAGTGGAGTGCCAATCCGGCTGGCAGCGGAGACCGGTAACGCTTCCCAAACTTCCCCTGCTAGACGACCTGTCAAGAGGCAACCACACCAGACCCCGCATGTCACCCCAACAGACTTGCCGCACCTGGCGACGCGTACGTGCCGCGCCGCAAGACCGGCGACGACCCCTACCGCCTCTCCCCCGCCATACGGTGCGACTGGACACGCTTTCTCCAGCTCGCCGAGCGCGCTGCCCCAGGGGCCAGCAGGTCTGCCGGACCTGGAGCAGGCCCCTCACCCTCGTACGCGGACGGCAGTTCGGTTCGAGACCGCTGCCCTGGGCCGAGCCCTTCCAACAGGAGATGACAAGTTGACAGTGCTAGCTTGATCTTTAACCTGTGCGGCGGGGCCGTGGGGTAGTTGACTTCTTCGTGCGCTGTTTCGCTGGCTGCGGTTTGCGGGGTGCGTGCACGT
>NZ_JBVKCZ010000129.1:0-6133 GCF_055634335.1 Streptomyces sp. NPDC111802
CAACCACGCACTCCCAGTAACGTCCACTACTCGCTGAAAGTTGCCAGACACCCGCCGCTACCTGCAGAAACGTCCTAACTCACCGGCATTGGCAGCTGCAGAAGTCTTGTTTGGGGCTCTGGTTTCTCGCTGAATACGGTCAACCTGCTGCGGGTACGCCATCGCAACGGCGTTCGCCAGCGCTGGCTCATCACCGCTGATGTAACCGTGCCAATACCCCTTAAGGACCACTTGGCATGCGATCTCGTGAGGGGTCGATACCGGGTCGACAGTGATGGTCGGAATTCCGTGACCGTGAATGGCGTCCGCAAGCTTGTTCCATGGCCGATCTTTGGGCTGCTGAACCTGCTCGGGCCATATGCGTGCGGTGAAAGCCCAACCTGCGGGATGTCGTGTCATGGGAGCCGCGATTAGGATAGCCTCTACCGCTGCGAGCGGTATCAACTCTCCACCCTCCGTCGAATTGTTCATCAGCGGCTCAATAAGCTGTCCGTCGTCCTCGGATTCGCTTGTCACCCAGATGAGGCGCCGTTGTATCTGGATCCACCAGCCGTTTACAGCAACCCCGAGGATTGGGACATAAAATCGAACGGCAGGGTCCATTACTCGGCGGAATACTTCTTTTCGCCGCTCGTGGTCCATGGACCTGCCCAGCCAGTGGAGGACGTAGTCCGCTGACAAACGCCCCGTCCGCGCCGCCCCGGCCACGAGTTGGCCGGCTATCCATAGCCCGTCAGCCTTGGACGCCGCACTCGGGCCAGGGTTAGCCATGGGTAGAACCTGCAGGACGGTCGCCACTTGGCCGTTCACCGGGTCAGGGACAGTCCAGGCTCCTGCCACAGGTTCCATCGAGCCGACCTGCAGGTCCGGGATGTCCACGAAAGGCAAGCCGTTGGGCTCGATATGCGAGGTCGCTCGGCGTAGCGGCTGGAAGCTACGGCCCGACAGGGTCTCAACCTCGCGTCCGACCTGGGCAAGTTTGTCCTTCAGGGCCTGACGGTCGGGGCTGCCACCGATCCGCTTCGCGACCTCATCAGCTAGGCCCTCCGACCAATGTCCCATCTGGGCAGTATATGAGGGCATGGACAACGAAACCCCGATCCACAAGCGGGCGCGATCGTACGAGCCCGAGCAGCAGAGCACCCGCGTCCCTGAGAGCAAGTCCGACCTGACGCCCCGCTTCAAGCTGATCTTCTCGACGGTGGCCGTACTGACGGTCCTGGCGCTGATCTTGAATGTGCTACTGGCCGCGTTCGGGGGCGACGCCGAGCAGGTAAAGGCCGCTGCTGAGGCATGCTCCACCACCTACATGATGGGCTTCGGGGCGATCGTGGGGCTCATCGGCGGCAAGGTGGCCTAGCTGTTCCGTCTGTAGGTGGAACGAGTGTGCCGCTGCCATCGACGAGTGGTCCACGCCTAGTCCACGCAGGCTGATCCCCGACGTGCCGGGCTGGGGCAAGGTGAGACAGGACCGATGCAGAAGGGGTGCCCCTCAGCGAGGAGCACCCCTTCTGACCAGCACGTCTATGACCTGCGGAGTGGGCGGGATCCGGGCCCACGGAGACGCTTTCGCGTCCTCACGTTTTTCAAGACCGTTCCCTTAGGCCGCTCGGGCAACCCACCTCGCTCGCGCCCACCTGGGGCGGAGCGGGTACAGCGTACCGGGCGGGCGGGGGATCGTGGGGGCATGGTCCACACGGGGTACGTGGGCCCCGGTTCGGGCCCTCGCCGTGACCGGCCTGAGGGTTGGTTCAGACGGAGCAGCCGCACTCTGATGCCGGACCACCGCAGCACGCCTCCGGCTGAACCGACGCCCGCTTCGTCGCCCGCACGATCGCCGAGTGCATGCCGTCGGCGACCCGGTGGGTCGGGGTGATCTCGATGTCGGTGAAGCCGGCCGCCCGCAGGCCCTGTCGGTACTCGGCGAAGGACAGGGCGCCGGCGATGCAGCCGACGTAGGAACCGCGTTCGGCCCTCTGTGTGGTGGTCAGGGAGTCGTCGGCCACGATGTCGGAGATGCCGATACGCCCTCCGGGCCGCAGCACTCGGAACGTCTCGGCGAACACCGCCGGCTTGTCCGTGGACAGGTTGATCACGCAGTTGGAGATCACCACGTCGATCGTGTTCGCGGGGAGCGGTACGGCCTCGATGGCCCCCTTGAGGAACTCGACATTGGTCGCGCCGGCCTTCGCCGCGTTGGCCAGGGACAGGGCCAGCATCTCCTCGGTCATGTCCAGCCCGTACGCCTTGCCGGTGGGTCCGACCCGACGGGCGGACAGCAGCACGTCGAGGCCGCCGCCCGAGCCCAGGTCCAGGACGCTTTCTCCCTCGCGCAGTTCGGCCACGGCGGTGGGGTTGCCGCAGCCGAGCGAGGCGGCGACTGCCTCTGCGGGGAGTTCGTCGCGCTCGTTCGACGCGTACAGCGTGGAGCCGAAGTTCTCGTCGACCTCGATCGCCTGCGGCCCGCAACACGCGCTCCCGCCCTCGGTGACCTTCACCGCCGCTGCCGCGTAGCGCCGGCGGACGATCTCACGTAGATCCGGATCTACGTCCAGGTCCTGGTCCTGGTCCCGGTCCAGGGAATGCTCGGTCATCTTTCGCTCCTCGAACTGCTTGCATTGGCGTTCTTCGATACAAGCCAGCTTGCGCCTTGAATCGAAAGACGTCAACATAGAGGAATGTCGAATCAAGAGCTCGAGGTGCTCGGGCAGGACTCGGACGGCGGCTGCTGTCGAGCCCCACCGCCGCCCCGCTGGGTGAGGAAGACGCCGCCGACCTGGCGAAAGTCTTCAAGGCGCTCGGCGACCCGGTACGGCTGCGGCTGCTGTCGATGATCGCTTTGCGCGAGGGTGGCGAGGTCTGCGTATGTGAGCTGACGCCTGCCTTCGACCTTTCGCAGCCCACCATCTCCCACCACCTGAAGCTGCTTCGACAGGCCGGACTCGTCGACTGCGAACGGCGCGGCACATGGGTCTACTACTGGGTGATGCCCGCCGCCCTGGATCGACTCGGCTCCTTCCTGCGACTGCCCCAGCCCCAGCCCCAGGAAGTGACCGCATGACCGCTCCAGCCCCGCCGCTGGGCCGTCGACTCGCCGCCGAAGCCATCGGTACGGGCGCTCTGGTCGCCGTGGTCGTCGGTTCCGGCATCCAGGCCACCGGGCTGTCGCAGGACGTCGGGGTGCAGTTGCTGGCCAACTCCCTGGCCACCGTCTTCGGTCTGGCCGTACTGATCACTCTGCTCGGGCCGGTCTCCGGAGCCCACTTCAATCCGGTCGTCTCCCTCGCGGTGTGGCTCACCGGTCGACGGGCCGGCGGTGGCACGCCGTTGCGGGAAGTCGCCGCCTACTCCGCCGCGCAGATCCTGGGCGCGGTCGGCGGCGCGGTAGTGGCCAACGCCATGTTCGCGGAGCCCCTGGTGAAGTGGTCCGCTCACGACCGGTCCGCCGGCCATCTGTGGCTGGGCGAGATCGTCGCGACGGCCGGGCTCGTCCTGCTCGTCCTCGGCCTGACGCGATCCGGTCGTGAACGTCTCGCTCCGGCCGCCGTGGCTTCCTTCATCGGCGCCGCCTACTGGTTCACCTCCTCGACCTCGTTCGCGAATCCGGCGGTGACCATCGGCCGCGCCTTCACGGACACCTTCGCCGGGATCGCCCCGGCCTCCGTCGGACCGTTCGTCGCCGCCCAGTTCGTGGGCGCGGCCGTCGGCCTGGTGCTGCTGACCGCGGTGTTCGGCCGCACGGCCCCTGCCGCCCACTCCGCTAACGTCGCCGTTCCGCATCCGGAGCCGGAGCCCCTCCCCGCAACCTCCGCACCGTGAGACCCCTGAGACCCTGAGCCCCCCTGAGACCCCGGAGACACCACGCCATGAACACCCCCACCCCGGCTCAGCCATCCGTCCTGTTCGTCTGCGTCCACAACGCCGGGCGCTCGCAGATGGCCGCCGCGTTCCTCACTCACCTCGCCGGAGACCTCGTGGAGGTCCGTTCCGCCGGTTCGGCCCCCGCGGACAGCGTCAACCCGGCTGTGGTGGAGGCCATGAAGGAAGTCGGCATCGACATCTCCGCCGAGATCCCGAAGGTGCTCACGACGGACGCGGTCCAGGCGTCCGACGTCGTCATCACCATGGGCTGCGGCGACACCTGCCCCGTCTTCCCCGGCAAGACCTACCTGGACTGGGAACTCACCGACCCCGCCGGACAGGGCGTCGACGCCGTACGTCCGATCCGCGACGAGATCCAGCAGCGCGTCCGGGGCCTGATCGCCGGGCTGCTGCCCGCCTGACAGCGCAGCGGGCCCAGCGCACTACCAGCGTGGGCCGTCGTCCACCCGTCGTCAGGTGGTGCCCTTCAACCGGACCCCGTTGACCGCGGCGTCGAAGACCGGCCGGTACTTGTGCCACTCGGCGTCCGGGGCGGAGAGGTAGATCACGTACTGGGTGCCGTCGGCGCTCGCGAAGGCCAGTTCCGCGGCCCGGAACTTCCGTGCCCTGCCGTCGAAGGTGAACTCCCAGTACCCGGCGGGCCGTCCCCTGAAAGTCGTCTCGGCCATCCGCACGCGCTCATAGCCGGGGTTGTCGCGCGCCGTCTGTTCCTCTTCCGTCTCCCGCCAGTGCCGCAGCGGATCGGTGCCGGCGAACTCGATGACGTTGACCCTCAGGCCCACCCGTTCCGACGGGTCCAGGTAGACGACCTCTCCGCCGGGCAGGGTGTCGCGCCTCCAGCCGTCCCGCACGGGCACGGAGACGCCGCTGTCAGGCTTCTCGAGGTGGTAACCGGCGGGCAGCGGCGGCGCGGTGGAGCCGGCGCTGACGCTCGGGTCGGGGGTCGTCGCCTCGGAGCCGGACGCGTGGCCTCCCGGCCGATCGGCCCTGCCGTTGAGCCACCACACCGCACCGCCCGCCAGACACGCGACGAGCGTCACGGCCAGGGCCGACAGCACGACCGTACGGCGACCGCGGTGGGAGCCGGCCTTTCGTGCGGGAGGCGCGAGGTCGTCGGTACGGTCCGGTCGCGTGGGCGGATCGAGGCGCTCGGTCCGTGTGCCGGTCAGCTCGGCCAGGCGGCGTTCGACCTCGTGTACGTCCATGCGCTGCTCGGGATCCTTGACCAGCAGGCCCTCGATCACGGGGCCCAGGCCTCCGGCACTGTGCGGGGGTTCGTGCGGGTCGGTGGCGATGGCGTACGCGGTCTCGATCGCGGTGGCGCGGCGGAACGGGCCCCGCCCCTCGACCACCTGGTACAGCGTCGCCCCCAGAGCCCACAGATCACTGGCGGGGCTCGTCCCGGGACGTGCGCCCCGCAGCCGTTCGGGCGCCAAGTAGCCGATGGAGCCGATCAATTCACCGGGCTTGGTCAGCGAGGACGTGCCCGACTCCATGGCGATCCCGAAGTCGGTGAGGACGATCCGCCCGTCGTCGCCGAGCAGGACGTTGGCGGGCTTGACGTCCCGGTGCAGGACCCCGGCGTCATGGGCGGCGCGCAGGGCGGAGGCCATGGCACGGCCGATCCGGGCGGCTTCGTCGGGCGGCAGCGCACCCCGCCGCTTCAGTACGTCGCTCAGCGTGACCGACGGCACGTACTCCATGACGATGCAGGGCAGGCCCTCGTCGTCGAGCACGTCGTGCACCACGATCACGTTGGGATGGGCGATCCGGGCGGCACTGCGGGCCTCGCGGCGGGTGCGCTCGTAGAGGGTCTGGACCTCGTCGTCCTGGAGGTGTGGTGGGATGTGCAGCTTCTTCAGGGCGACATGACGGCCCAGCAGCCGGTCCTCGGCACGCCACACGGTGCCCATGCCGCCACTGCCCACCCGCTCCACCAGCAGGTACCGGCCGGCGACGAGCCGCCCCTGATCGCTCACCGCGAGACCGTCCCCTTCTCTGCTTCCCATTCGCGAACAGTCCAGGTCGAGAAGGCACGATAGTCCATTCGAGTGCATGGACATGGTCAACGCGCGCTCGACACGGGGACGGAAGAGCGAGGGAGTACGCGCGCGTGGGGGCGGGTCCGGCCAGAGGGATGGCCAGAGAGGCGGGCGCCCGCGCGCTTTCCTCGGCGGGGTGAGAGAGGGTGTGGCGCTTCTCTGTCGTCTGAGGGAATCGGAGTCCTTCTCTAACCGGACCTGTTGTGGCA
>NZ_JBVKCZ010000130.1:0-5991 GCF_055634335.1 Streptomyces sp. NPDC111802
CGTCAACTCCGCGTCGGGTCGGTGCCCATCGGCGGCGGCGCACCGGTCAGCGTGCAGACCATGACCACCACCGTGACCGCGGATGTGGACGCCACACTGCAGCAGATCGCCGAAGTCACCGCAGCGGGCTGCGACATCGTGCGCGTCGCGGTGCCCTCCGCCGACGACGCCCAGGCACTGCCCGCAATCGTTGCCAGGTCGCCGATTCCGGTGATCGCCGACATCCACTTCCAGCCCCGCTACGTCTTCGCCGCCATCGACGCCGGCTGCGCCGCGGTCCGCGTCAACCCCGGCAACATCAAGAAGTTTGATGACCGGGTGGGGGAGATTGCCCAGGCCGCCTCCGCGGCCGGGGTGCCGATCCGGATCGGCGTCAACGCCGGTTCCCTGGATCCTCGTCTGCTAGCCAAGCACGGCAGCGCGACCCCCGAGGCGCTGGTGGAGTCCGCGCTGTGGGAATGTTCGCTGTTCGAGGAGCACGGCTTCACCGATCTGAAGATCGCTGTCAAGCACCACGACCCACTCACCATGATTGCCGCGAACCGCCTCCTCGCGAGCCGCTGCGACTACCCACTCCACCTCGGCGTCACCGAAGCAGGCCCCGCCTTCCAGGGCGCCATCAAATCCGCCGTCGCCTTCGCTGTCCTGCTCGCCGAGGGCATCGGGGACACCATCCGCGTCTCCCTGTCCGACCACTCGGTCGAGCAGGTCAAGGCCGGCAACCACATCCTCGCCTCCCTCGGACTGCGCCCCCGCAAACTCGAGATCGTCTCCTGCCCCGGCTGCGGCCGACTCCAAGTCGACATCCACCGCCTGGCCAGCCGGGTCGAGGCCGCCTTCGACGGCTTTCCGCACCCGTTGCGCATCAGGGTGATGGGCTGCGTGGTCAACGGCCCCGGCGAATCCCGCGAAGCCAACCTCGGCGTCTCCTCCGGCAACGGAAAAGGACAGATCTTCGTACGAGGTGAGGTCGTTAAGACCGTCCCCGAATCGAAGATCGTCGACACCCTCCTCGACGAAGCCCTCAAACTCACTGCTGACACCGGCGATGAGCCAGCATGACTCACCATCCTGCCGTCCTCGACCTGAACCAGCTCAGGAACTCTGCCGAAGGGGTCCTGGACGGCTTCCTCACCAGCAAAGCGACCGCCCGTGGCCCGCAACTGCCTGACCTGGTCACCCCGTTGCAACAGCTCATAGAGGCCGGCGGAAAACGCATCCGCCCCATCTTCACCCTCGTCGGCTGGCACGCCGCCGGCGGCACAGGAACCCCACATGCGGCACACCATCTGGCGGCCGCCCTGGAACTCTTCCACGCCTACGCGCTCATCCACGACGACGTGATGGACCGCTCCGACACCCGCCGCGGCCACCCGACCATGCACCGCCGCTTCGCCCGCCAGCATCCAGGACCCGCCACCCTCGCGGACCAGTTCGGCACGAGTGCAGCCATCCTCCTCGGGGACCTGGCACTGGTGTGGTCCGACGAACTCCTGCACACCGGAAACCTGACCCCCAAACAGCTGTCCGCCGTGCTGCCCCTACTGGACACCATGCGCACCGAAGTCATACTCGGCCAGTACCTCGACCTGACCCACAGCCATCGATCGCCGGATATGTCCTCGGCGTTGACCGTCATCCGCTACAAGACCGCCAAATACACGGTAGAGAGGCCCCTCCAACTCGGTGCAGCCCTCGCCGGCGCAGACCCGGACCTGCTGACCGCCCTGTCTCGCTATGCCATCCCTATTGGTGAGGCTTTCCAGCTCCGGGATGACTTGCTCGGAGTGTTCGGCGACCCGGCAGCCACCGGCAAACCCGCCCTTGACGATCTACGGGAGGGCAAGGCCACCGTCCTCATCGCCCTGGCCCTCACGCGCGCTTCCCGCGCTCAGGCCGACCAGCTCCGCCTCTACCACGGATGCCCCACCCTGAGCGAAGACCAGGCCCAAGCGGCACGGGGCATCATCACTGCCACCGGAGCCCTGCGCATGGTCGAAGACATGATCACCACGCGGTACGAGAAAGCCATGACCGCCCTGGACACCGCCCCCATCGATCCGGCCGCCAAGCACGCCCTGCGCCACCTCACCGACACCGCGGTACGGAGGCAGACGTGACCACTCCCACCACCCGTCGCCGTGTCCTGCTCGCCTCCCCCCGCGGCGCATGCGCCGGCGTCAACCGAGCCATCCACGCAGTGGAGAAAGCCCTGGAGCTGTACGGCGCTCCGGTGTACGTCCGGCACGAGATCGTCCACAACAAGTACGTCGTGCAGACCCTTCAGAAGAAGGGCGCCGTCTTCGTCGAGCGGACGGAGGAGGTACCGCCGGGCAACATCGTCATGTTCTCGGCGCACGCCGTCGCCCCCGTCGTCCACGACGAGGCCGCGCGCGGCAAGCTCGCCACCATCGACGCGACCTGCCCGCTGGTCACCAAGGTCCACAAGGAAGCCGTCCGCTTCGCGGGCGAGGACTACGACATCCTGCTGATCGGGCACGAGGGCCACGAAGGGCATTGTCAACTTTGACGATCCGTCAGATGATCACGAAGGCGATTGCGGCCCTGCGCCTCTGAATCCATGAATGAAACGCCGCCTCGACGCACCACAGGCGGGTCCCGGACGGGATTTTTCTTCTTGATCACCTGACGTTCTGTCAAACTTGACAGTGCCCATGAAAGGCTTCCGCTCGCCGCGGTCAGCCCAGAAGTTCCTCGCCGTCTTCAGTCAGATTTCGCCCCATTTCCGGCCCCGCCGTCACCTGATGACCGCACCCGAGTACCGGGCCGAGATGACCACCCGCTTCACCGTCTGGGACCACATCACCAGCATCACCGCCCTGCCCACCGCAGGCTGAAACCAGGGCCGCCACCCAGCCCCACCACCACCTGCCACACCCTCAACAACCTGCAACCCCAACAAGTTGACTACGCCGGAAGATGCGCTATCTGTGGCGGGCCGTGGACCAGGACGGCAACGTCCTGGACATTCTCGTGACCGGCAAGCGGGACACGGCCGCGGCCCGGCGCTTCTTCCGCAAGCTCCTCAAGGAGACGGAATCGGTACCGCGGGTGGTCGTCACCGACAAGCTGCGCTCCTACGGCGCCGCCCACCGCGCGGTCATGCCCTCAGTGGAGCACCGCAGCTCGAAATACCTGAACAACAGGGCAGAAAACTCACATATCCCCACACGGGAACGCGAGCAGAGAATGAAGGGCTTCCGCAGCGTCGGCACCGTCCAGAGATTCCTGTCCGCCTTCTCCGGCATCTCACCGCACTTCCGGCCCCGCCGACACCTGATGTCCGCCCCCGACTACCGCACCGAGATGACCAACCGCCACACCATCTGGCACCAGATCACCGGAACCACCCTCATGGCCACGACCGCCTGAGCCAAGCACCACGAGCACCACCGCCATGCCCCAACTCGCCTACCCCACCAGCAACTTGACAAGCCCCTTCGGGCGGCGATGTGTGCGGGCCCGGTCAGAAGCAGTCGTTGAACGGCTGGACCTCGGTACGCCGCGGGATGTGCTCGCCGCGCCGCTCGCGCCAGGCGCGCTGCTCGGCGGAGTCGGCGGCGGCCTCGGTGAGCGCGCGGGCCTGGCGTACGTCGGAGGGATTGTCGGCGCTGTCGGATAGCGTTATGTCGTGCGCTACTTCAACACGGCAGGGCCGTGCACACCTACGCGTCACTACATGCTGCCTGCCCAGGAACGGCTGCCGCAGGCCCGTGAGATCGTGGACGAGGGCCAGTACTTCGTGGTGCACGCGCCCCGGCAGACGGGCAAGACCACGGCGCTGGCGGCGATGGCCCAGGATCTGACGGCCTCGGGCCAGTACGCGGCGCTGCGTTTCTCCTGCGAGAGCGCCGAACCTGCGGGGGAGGACGTCGGCTGGGCGGAGGAGCTGGTACTGGAGGCGATCCGGCGGTCGGCGGAGACTGCCTGGTTTCCCGACGAGCTCGCGCCCCCTGCCCCCTGGCCCGACGCAGTGCCCGGGGCCCGGCTCACGCGGGGGCTGACGCAGTGGGCGCGGAGCTGCCCGCGTCCGCTGGTGCTGTTCTTCGACGAGATCGACGCGCTGCGAGGGGAGAGCCTGCGCAGTGTGCTGCGCCAGCTGCGAGACGGCTACACCGCTGTGCGCGAGCAGTTCCCGCACGCGGTGGTGCTGTGCGGGCTGCGGGATGTGCGTGACTACAAGGCGGCCTCGGGCGGGGATCCGGGACGCCTTGGTACGTCGAGTCCGTTCAACATCAAGGTTGCGTCGCTTCGGTTGGGCGACTTCACCGAGGCCGAGGTCGTCGAGCTGTACGGGCAGCACACCACGGAGACGGGTCAGGAGTTCACGGCGGACGCGCTGAAGCGCGCCTTCAGCTCCACCCAGGGGCAGCCATGGCTGGTCAACGCGTTGGCATACGAGATCACCAGGCGGATGCGGATCCCGCCGTCCGAGCCGGTCACGGCGGAGCATGTGGATGAGGCGAAGGAGCGGTTGATCCTGGCGCGTGCGACGCATCTGGATTCGCTGGCTGCCAGGTTGGGCGAGGACCGGGTGCGGCGGGTGATCCAGCCGCTGATCGCGGGCGAGTTGCCGCAGGAGGCGAGCACCTACGACGACGATCTAGCCTATGTCCGCGACCTCGGGCTGATTGCTGCGGATTCACCGGTGCGGGTGGCCAATCCGATCTACAAAGAGGTCATCGTCCGTGTCCTGGGCAGCAGGACGGAATCGGTCATCACCGCGGCTCCGAGCAGTTTCCGGCTGCCGGACGGCCGTATCGACATGGGTAGGCTGCTGCGTTCCTTCGCCGAATTCTGGCAGGAGAACGGGGAGATCCTGGCCACCACCTCGACCTATCCCGAGGCCGCGGCCCAGTTGGTGATGATGGCGTACCTTCACCGGATCGTGAATGGGGCGGGCTTCATCGACCGGGAGTACGGGGTCGGCCGCCGCCGGGTCGACCTGCTGATCCGCCAGCCGTACATCGCCGCTGATGGTTCGCGGGCGGTGCAGCGCGAGGCGCTGGAGCTGAAGGTATGGCGCCAGGGCCGCACCGACCCTCTGTCCGAGGGGCTGGCGCAGCTGGACGACTACCTGGACCGCATGGAGCTGTCCACGGGCACCCTCGTCGTCTTCGACACCCGCCCCCAGGCCGCCCCGGTCCACGAGCGCACCGCCTTCTCACAGCAGAGGACACCCTCCGGGCGCACCGTCACGCTGCTGCGCGGCTGACGGGCGGGGCGGGAGCCCCGACGGTGTTATCAAGTTGAGGAGCAGGGTGCAATGATCTTGGTGTAGATCGTCGTGGGAGGGACCGGATCGTGGATGTCGCTGCGCCGTCGTACCGGGGGTTCCGGTTTCCGCCGGAGGTGATCGCGCACGCGGTCTGGCTGTACCACCGGTTCAGGCTCAGCCTTCGTGATGTGGAAGAGCTGCTGTTCGAGCGTGGCATCCAGGTGTCGTATGAGGCGATCCGGCTGTGGTGCGAGCGGTTCGGTCCCGCGTACGCAGCCAGGCTGCGCCGCCGGCGGTCCCGCCCGGGTGACCGGTGGCATCTGGACGAGGTTTTCATCAAGGTCAACGGGCGGATGCGGTACCTGTGGCGCGCGGTGGACCAGGACGGCAACGTCCTCGACATCCTCGTGACCAACACCCGCGACACCACCGCGGCCCGGCGGTTCTTCCGCAAGCTCCTCAAGAGCACCGCGACCGTGCCGAGGGTGATCGTCACGGACAGACTCCGCTCCTACGGGGCCGCCCACCGCGACGTGATGCCGTCCGTCGAACACCGCTCCTCGAAATATCTCAACAACCGGGCGGAAAACTCCCATATCCCTGCACGGGAACGCGAACGGAGCATGAAGGGCTTCCGCAGCGTCGGATCAGCCCAGAGGCACTGTCAAGTTTGACAGAACGTCAGGTGATCAAGAAGAAAAATCCCGTCCGGGACCCGCCTGTGGTGCGTCGAGGCGGCGTTTCATTCATGG
>NZ_JBVKCZ010000131.1:0-5881 GCF_055634335.1 Streptomyces sp. NPDC111802
TCGAGGCGGGAGATGCGAGGTGACTCGGCGGACATCCTGACTCCCCGTAGACCGGCATACGACAGACTGCATTATCGCATCCCGCCGCCCCGTGCTGCCGCAACCGCGGAAAGTGGAAGGCTCAACTTCCGCTTGGCAGCGGTGATTCGCCCTCGTCGGCCGCACTTTCCCGGGTGGGCGCCCCGTTTCACACGAGGGGGTCGAATTCACACGAGGTGGTCGAACTCCCCTTCCTTCGCGCCCGCCAGGAAGGCCGAGATCTCGGCGGGGGTGTAGACGAGGGCCGGTCCGTCGGGGTGGCGGGAGTTGCGCATCGCGACGCTGCCGTCGCTCAGGGCGGCCACCTCGACGCAGTTGCCCTCGGCATTGCTGTGCCGGCTCTTGATCCAGCGGACGCCCAACGAGCTTGCCCGCATGCCGTTCGATGCTGTTGGCACTGCACTCTCCTTGCTCACGTTCCGCCACGCGTACGCCCCGTCGCCCCAGCGGACCCGGACCGCACCACGTGCTCTGCGTCGACACCACTCGCGCAATTTCCCGTGAAATTGCACGGAGACGCCTTCGGCGTGGATAATAGCCCTTGGCGTCAAGTGCAGCGCAGACGCCACGTCCTGACCGTGTATCAGGGAGACGTCGTGTCCTTACCTGCGTACGAAGGCCTCCGACTGCCCAGTAGCGCTGCGTCACTTGCGGGATCGACCGTGACGCCGGAGGCGCACCGCGGTACCCCGGGTCCGTGTCACCTCACCAGGTCCGAAGCGCCGCGCACCTCGCCCCGCGCCGTCGCCCTGCGTCTCGTGGGCGCCGAACAGGGCTGCGGTCAGGCCCGCGACTTCGTCCGTCGCGCCCTGAGCGCCTGGGAGCTGGACCACTGCGGCCCCGACGCCCTCACGGTGGTCACCGAACTGCTCGCCAACGCCGTGCTGCACGCCGTACCGCACTCGCCGGCCCGCTCCACGGCCCGCCCGGCGCCGCATCCCTCGGCCGAGGCGGAGATCTGGCTCAGGCTCAGCCTCCGCCGGTCCGCCCACCTGGTCTGCGCGGTCACCGACCCGAGCGACCACCCACCCGTGTACCCGCACACCAGCGACCCCTTCGACGAGCACGGCCGGGGACTGCGCATCATCGACGCCCTGTCCGAGCACTGGGGCTGGACCCGACGGCAACCGATGGGCAAGACGGTCTGGGCGATGCTGCCGACCGATGGACAGGCCTGAGCCCCACCGGTCCCTTCCCGGGGCGCGCGCCGCGCGCCGCTGCATCCGCAAATGTGCCCTCGCGCGTGAACATTTGGGCAAGTGCCCGAATAGGCAGCCATATTTGGGACACCCCGGACGCGGTGTAACACAGCCACGTTCCTCTGGCGCAGAACCAGGCAGAAGCGAGTCACCCCACAAAATCCGAATCCCGGCGCCGTGGGGTGACCTGTCGTCCCCAGTAACGCGTCAGATCGGATTTCTCGTGAACACCGACCCGGTTTCCGGATACCAGCCGTACGACCGGCACGCACCCACACCCCCACCCCCACCTGCGCCCGACCGCTCCGCGCACCACCAGGCCACCGCGCGCAGAGCGGCCCTGACGATCTGCACGATCGCCGATGTCGCGGCCGGTCTGCTCGGCCTGTGGATCGTGCTGTACCTGCTCGAAGCGAACCAGGGGAACGCCTTCGTGGAGTTCGTGCGCGGCTCCGCCGACCTGCTGTCCGGATGGGCACGGGACATTTTCACAATGGACACAGAGGGCCTACGAGTCGTCCTCAACTACGGCCTTCCGGCCGTCCTCTATTTGGCGCTCGGGCACGGAATTGCCGCCCGTCTGAACAGGTCCTGACGGCATTGTCCAGCGGAGGAATGGCACAGTGACACGAACTCCCGCCGAAAACGATCACCTGCCGATATATGAAGACCTGGTGCGCGAACGCGGAGACGTTGTGGCGGAAGCCCAAATAGCAGCCGCACACACCCAGCACCAGGCAGCGGAACTGCTCCCCGACGGGGACGCGAGCCGCTGGGACCGACAGCCGGGACATCCCGGTCGCCCCGGAGGCGGGTAAGCGGCCACGTCGGCACCTGACCGCAACCGCAACTGCTCGGCCCAGACGTCCTTCCGGAGGAGGCGCGCCGGGTGCCCCGGTTCCGGACGAGCCGGACCACCGGAAACAGCCCCCGGCCGCCCTCCCCGTTCCCCGGCGTGCGGGTTTCCGCTGGTGTACGTCGTCAGTTCGGTCACCGGACGGGCCAGGTCACCTGCCTGTCCTGTGGAACCCGCTTATACGTCGCCGACGGGGCGCGGCACCACGCTGCCCTTGTCCAGGATGCTGTTGACCAGGACTCCGTCCTGGAAGGTGATGCGTCCGTGGGCCGGCTCCACGCCGAGGGCCTCGGCCAGCCTGAGGAGGTGGGTGTCCACGGTCGCCTCGACGAGTTCGGCGAATGTGCCGGCGCTTTCGCGTCCGCGGATCCAGGCCATGAGCATGAGCACGAGGCCGACGACACCTGCCGGCCACCAGGCGGGGCCGACGCACAGATAGGCGAGCGCCCATGTGCTCTGTACCTGGGCCGCCGAGTACCGTCGCCAGGCCGTCTGCACGGCGTCCCGGCCGTCGCTGTCGGCGATCTGCCATATCCGGGGCCAGACCAGGGCCAGTCGGACGCCGTACTGCGTGGCGACGCGTTCGTCGGTGAGGCGGAACCTGTCGGCGGTCCAGGTGGGAGAGCACGGGAGGTAACGCTCGGGGACGCGCAAGTCCGCCGGAGGCGACGCCTGCGCCCGGCTGCGCCGGCGCTGCAGGTTGCGCCGCGTCAGCAGGCGGAACCAGGGCACTTGGCCGGCCCAGATGATGGCTGTGCCGCGTGTCGCGCCCCTGACCGCCAGACCGGCCAGCGCCGCCGTCAGCAGGGTCCCGCTGACCTGGATGAGGGCTGTGGATGTGCTGTCGGCCCACCGGTGCGCCAGGGCGTCGAGTTCCTTCTCGAGGGTTGCGAGGGACAGGGCGTGGTCCTGGCCGAGGACACCGGCACAGGCGAGCACAAGGGTGAAGGGGAGGCCCGGGAGGACGAAGAGGACAAACCAGCGGTCGGCGATGCGTTGCCCCAGCTGCGACAGGACGCCCTCCATCAACCGGCCGCCTGCGCTGTCCGTGGGGTCATCGGTGTCCCGTCGATCCGGCACGCCGGTTCCGACGCTTCGCCGTCCCGGTCCCGCGGAGGACAGGAGGTCGGCGTGCAGCCGTGCGGACAGTGGTACTGATATCGCAAGGGGACGGCGCGCCATACGCCGGGCAGGGCGGCGTTGATTCGTTCCCTCTCCTGCCGTCCTGGTCGCAGGCCGAGCCGCTCCAGTGCCGCGACGGCGGATCCGCCGCGGCGGACGCGTGCGAGCTGCTCCTCCAGTGTGTCGCGCCAGCCGAATCGTTGTGCTGTGCGCTCCAGTTCGGGCAGCAAGGTGCACAGTCGTCCTCGCGCCTCCAGCTCCGACGCTTCCTCGCTCATAGGGGCCCGTCTTCCTTCCGGATGGTGTTCTTCGACCCGTCAGGGGCCGATGTGGATATAGGGCGCCCACACGGCGACCGCTTCGGGGCCCCTGGCCCGCAAGGCTGATACGGCCGCGTGCAGGGCCCGGGCGGCCGGGAGCAGCGCTGGTTCGGGCTGCGAGAGAAGCACCCGGTAGAACTCCTCGGCGGCACGGGGGGCATCGCCGTCGTCGATGGTCCACAGGGTCGCGACCACATGCCGGAAGCCGCTCATGTGCAGCACGGCCGCGGGGTGGACGGCCTCGTCGAAGACACGCGCGTCGGGCACGGCCGTGTGGCAGGCCGACAGGAAGGCCAGTTCCGGATCCCGCAGGTGGACGCGTGCCAGGAGGTGGGGTTCGAGCGGGCCGTCCCAGAGCCGGATCCCAGCCCGGTCGCCGTGGCAGGAGAAGTGCGCCACGGTGGCGGTGGCAAGCCGGTCGGTGACCGCGGCCACGGTCGCTGCCCGCTCGTCCAGCAGCTCACGATGCGGGAAGTGGCCGGTCAGGACCTCGATCTCGGCGTTGACCTGCGTCAGCGGGGCCCAGCCGGGCAGTTCCCTGATGCCGACGACCAGTGGACGGCCGCTGGGATCCTCGACGCCCGCACGCCGGCGCGCCTCGATGAGCGCGCTCAGGGTCGGCGTATAAGAGGAGACCGCCCGGTCCATGGCGCCGGTTCCGTCGGCTGATGTCGCGGCGTGCAGGGGGAGCGCGGTCAGCGGACCGGTGGGGCACCACCAGATGCGCGGAAGCTCCTCATGTGATCCGGTCAGGTCCAGTGCGTCCAGGACGGGCCCCGCGATCCGGTCCCACAGCCAGGCGACCGTCGCGCGAGTGACCTGGTAGCGGTTCATGTGCGCCACGTCGTGGTCGACATCGCGCAGGTCCCAGGCCGCGAGGAAAGCCTCGGCCACTTGCTGGACCTCGTCGTGGGTCAGGCCCGGCAGCGCGACGACCCGGGGCTCGTCGACGCGTTCGACGATCAGCGCGTCGCAACGGAAGCGGCTGATGTTCACGATGACCACAGGGCCGTCCGCAGCGGCGTTTTGGAGCTCCGCGCAATGCGGCGGCTCGAACATTCTGCCCAGCCCCGCTTGGTCGATCAGCCGGGTGAACTCGCCCGCCAGCGCGAGCCGTCGCTCAACGCGTCGATAGCGTTCAGGGCCGACCAGGCGGTCCAGGAGCACCTGGACAGCGGGGCGGGCAGACAAGTGCGGGGACGGCGCGCCCAGTTCTGCGGTGATCGCGTCGAGTCTGCTGCCGACTTCGGCGGACACGCCCTCGCGCCCGCTGAAGGGGAGCCGGGTGCGGGCGAGTTGCTGCCAGATGACGGCCCGCCCTGCTTCGAGCAGCTCCACCGCGCGCCCGGGCCGCCCGGCCGCGAGGGCAGCGGCCGCACTGTCAGCGGCCAGCGCGGGCCAGGACGCCAGCAGATGCTCCAGGTCCGTGGGCGGCAGGCCAAGAGCTGCGGCCCAGGGCAACAGGAAGACCGCCTGTTCGAAGTCGACGAGCGCGCCATCGGCGTCACCGCTGTTCAGGGCCAGCGAACCGGCCGCAGTCGCGGCCTCCAGACGGTCGACGGGAGGAGACCCCACCGCTTGTGCCGCCATACGGTAGGCCTCCAGCGCCTCCTCCAGGTCCGCTCCGGGCGCGCCGGCACCTTGGGACCGCATCTCCAGCAGGCCACCGAGAGCAAGGAGGTCCGATGCGCGCAACGGGCCGTCCGGGTTCGCGCTCGCCGTATCCCGGAGGATGCCGATCGCTTGCTCCATGTCGTGTGGGTCGCTGAAGGCGGTGGCGCGGTACGCCAGGGCCATGGCGAGCTCCCAGCCGTCCTCAGTAGCGGAGAGAGAGGCCAGGGCCGATTGCAGCGCAGCCTGACGGGCACCCAGGTGACCTTCCGACTCGGACTCCAACAGCCGTAGCCAGAAACGGACGTCCCGCGCGGCGCCCGCCCGTCCGCGCAATGACGGCACCAGGGCCCGAGCCGCACTCAGGTCATCAGGTCGGTGAGCGACTTCGTAGCGCATCAGATATGCGGTGCACAGCATCAGCGCCACCTCACCGTCGCCGCCGACCAGGCGGAAGAGCGTACGTGTCCGGTCGGCCAGCAGCCGCTCTCCCGTCTCGACCACGTCATCAAGGGCCGATGCGGCGTGGGTGTTCAGATACCGAACCAACGCTGTCCAACCAAGGCGCAGGAGGGTCAGGGAGCGCAACGAGCGGTAGTACGGCATTCCCGGGCGCATCACAGCCAGCGCCTGGTTCAGGGCGGATTCAACTGGTCGTCGCAACACCTTGATCACGGAGGTGTGCGATGGGCCGAGACGAGAGGCAGAAGGTGCCGGAGGCGCCTGCGGGGGCG